>JAEMTQ010000139.1 GCA_016462185.1 Ilumatobacteraceae bacterium | reverse complement strand
TTGGCTGGAAAGGCAAGTGGACTGTTCACGAAACTCTGCGAAAAGTTTTCGTGGTCTATCGCACATAAAAAACACACGATTCAAATAATTCGTGCGTCGTTAAGTTTTTAAGTGGAGCTGGGGGGAATCGAACCCCCGTCCATCAGCCGTTGAGCGCCCGTGATACGACCATTCCCACTTCAACGCTACGCAGCGTTATCGGCGGGTCGATTACAAGTGCACTAGGTGCACAAGTCGCGATTCGTCTTTCCGAATTGTCATTGGTCTTTCCCAACGTCAGCGTTCTTTCTCGCTGTCATTCCCCGCTTCTGTTGCCGGGCTGCGGTGAATTGGCCCCGTGCGACCTTGCGGCTCACGGTTGCTCTCCGACCGCAATTAAGCGGCGAGAGCGAACTGCTTGTTGGCAGTTATTTTTTTGCCCCGTTTTACGAGTCTGAGCAACTCGGGTCGCACGCTCGAACATCGAATCTGACGTCGAAACCTGTCAGCCCCTTTGAACTTACGTAACACCGTCAGTCTACGGCACCGGTGTTCGTTTTCTTTTGTGATGTGTTTCTAGTCTTCGTTGCTGCGCGAGCGCGAACCAGATTGCTTGCCCAATGATGGGGAAGTGCCTTTGCGTTGACGGCCGGCCTCGCGACGCATTTCGAGTTTCGATTCTTTTTCGGCGATTGCTTGGCGACGGTCTTCTTTTTGACGCCCCTTGGCAAGAGCGAGTTCGACTTTGACGCGCCCGTTTTTTAGCAACATTGAAAGCGGCACAAGTGTCAGACGCTCTTTTGCCATGCGTTCTTGAAGTTTGCGGATTTGCTCGCGATGCAAAAGCAGCTTGCGTGAACGCATTGGTTCGTGCGAACCGACGCCGTGGCTGAATCGATAGACGGCGACATGCACACCTTCGAGCCACATCTCACCTCTTATTACGTGGGCATACGCCTCGGCGATCTGCACTTGGCCCTCGCGAAGACTCTTGACTTCGCTTCCGTGCAGCACAATGCCAGCCTCAATGACATCAACGATTGTGTAGTTGTGTCGCGCCTTGCGATTGCTGGCGATGATTTCTGGGCTGTCTTTTTTCATATCGTGCTTTAAGCGTACCTGTAGCCTTTAAAGCCGATGTCAAATCAAAATTCGCAGTCACAAATCGTGATACCAAGTTCAGTACTCGAGCAGATCACTCAACTCGCATACGCTGAAACACCACTTGAATGTTGCGGTTTTTTGGTGGGTGATTTTGGCAGCGATGTAGCAAAAGAATTTCACGCGTGTCGCAATATTGCGCAGAGCAAAATTGTTTATACGGTCGACCCACGCGATCACCTGAGAATTGAACTCGATGCCGAGTCTCGTGGTCTAGCGATTATTGGCGTGGTGCATAGTCACACGCACACCGAGCCATACCCGAGCCAAACTGATGTTGGCCAAGCACCCGACCCGGCCTGGCACTACGTAATTATTGGACTAAAAGATCCTGAGCCAAAGATCCGCAGTTATCGAATCGTGGATCGTGAGATTTCTGAAAGCCAAATCGCCAGTCAGTAA
>JAEMTQ010000017.1 GCA_016462185.1 Ilumatobacteraceae bacterium | reverse complement strand
GGCGGTTACCCAATCAATGCTCACCTCGGTTTGTTGCTCGACGACATCATCAAAGATTCGCGTTGGGACTTCACGTATCTGGGTATGCAAATCATGGTCGAGGGCCTGGCGCTTGCTGCGTTCGGTTACCTGCACCAATTGACAGGCGAGCCATTGCTCAAGCAGTTGCTGCGCTACGTAATGAGCGACGAAGCCCGTCACGTGGCCTTCGGCGTGCTCAGCCTCAAAGAGGTTTACGACGGTATGAGCGATGCAGAGATCATGGATCGTCAAGAGTTCGCCTACGAGGCAAGCATTCGTATGCGCGATCGCTTCTTGCAACAAGAAGTATGGGCGTATATGGGTGTTGATCCAAAGACAGTGATTCCGTTGCTGATCAATGATCCGACTCGCAAAATCTTCCAACAGATGTTGTTCGCCAAGATCGTGCCAAACTGCAAGAAGCTCGGTCTTCTTGATCGCAACGATTTCTGGTTGCGTCGTCGCTTTGAAGAAATGGGTGTCATTCAGTTTGAAGACTGGGAGAACACAGGCGACGAGTACCTCAAGTTTGAAATCGGCAAGCAAGTCGACGTTCAGCACTGACGCTCGACACCAGTTCGCGCTAAGTCTTTAGAACTATTTGTAGTTGTCTGACTAATATCTAGCCATGCCTAGATTCGGACAAGTACTAACCGCCATGGTTACGCCGTTCGACAAGAACGGCGAATTAGACCTTGACGGTGTTCGTCGGCTTGCCAAGTGGTTGCAAGACAATGGCAACGACGGACTTGTGGTGGGTGGCACTACAGGTGAAGCATCGACTCTCACAGACGACGAAAAACTTGCGCTGTTCGCGGCCACAGTCGAGGCTGTAACGATTCCAGTTATTGCCGGAACCGTCACAAACGACACGAGGCATTCAATTCATCTGACGGCTCAAGCATCAAAGTTGGGTATTGCCGGAATTCTCGCGGTTGGTCCTTATTACAACAGACCATCTCAAGCCGGAATTTTGGCTCACATGAAAGAAGTTTGCGCAGCCACGACATTGCCTGTTGTTGTTTATGACATTCCTGTTCGCACTGGTCGTAAAATTTCGACTGCTTCGCTTGCCAAACTTGCGAACGATGTAAAGAATGTTGCGGCGCTAAAAGATGCAAGCGGAAACCCAGCCGAAACCGCGATGTTGATGCAACAGGTGCCAAAGAGTTTCGAACTTTTAAGTGGCGATGACGGTCTGACTTTGCCGCTGATGGCAATTGGTGCAGTCGGTGTAATCGGCGTGGCAACTCACTGGACCGGTGTCGACCATCAAGAAATGTTCAAAAAATGGAATGCAGGCGATGTCGCAGGAGCGCGCGCAGTTAATGCACGAATGCTCGAGAGTTTCGCTTTCGAAACAGGCGACGACAATCCAAATCCGCTGCCGAGCAAAGCAATGATGAATCATCTTGGTCTTGCAGTTGGTGATGCGCGGTTGCCGATGGGCCCGCCGCCGAGCGGCTTGGCTGAACGCGCAGCGAAAGTCTTCAGTAATTTGCAAGCAGCGCGACAAGCCGCATCTAAGTAACGCAAAAAATGTCAAAAAATGTCCGGATTGCCTTTTTAGGCGGGCTCGGCGAAATCGGGCGAAACTGCATGGCAGTCGAGCAAGACAAAAAGATCTTGCTGATTGATTGCGGTCTGATGTTTCCGAAAGCCGAACACGGTGACGATGTAGACGTAATCATTCCTGATTTCAGTTGGTTGCTCGAGAGAAAAGACCGCATTGTTGGCTGTGTGGCAACTCACGGTCACGAAGATCACGTTGGCGCGTTGCAATATCTATTGCGCGATGCGTCGTTTCCGCTTTATGGCTCGCCACTTACTTTGGGACTTGCTCGAAATCGAATTTCTGAAGCCCGACTGACAGACAAGACGAAGTTCATCGAGGTTAAAGACAACGATCGAATCAAAATCGGGCCTTTCGAAGTCGAGTTCATTCCGGTTACGCACTCAGTGCCACACGCTCATGCAATCGCACTGCACACAGCTCAGGGAGTAATCGTTCATTCGGGCGACTTCAAAATTGATCTCACGCCGGTAGATCATCGCCGCACCGACCTGGCGCGTCTCGGCTCGCTTTCTTCAAACGAAGGCATTCGGTTGTTGATGCTCGACTCGACAAACGCGGGCGAGCGCGGTCACGCACCAAGCGAGTCAGATGTTGGTGTCGTATTGCGGGCGCTATTCAACGAGCATCGCGGCAAGAGAATAATTACGGCAAGTTTTGCGAGTCATATTCATCGGGTGCAACAAATCGCCGATGCAGCAATCGACTCAGGTCGAGTGGTCGTGCCACTTGGCAGATCAATGATCAACAACATTCGGTTGGCGCGAGATCTGAAAGTTTTGACAATTCCAGAAAAGAGTCTCGTCAGCGCCGATTCGTTGGGCAAGTACGAAGACGAAGAAGTCTGCATCATTTCAACCGGCTCGCAAGGAGAAGCGATGTCGGCTCTGACGATGTTGGCAAAAGGCGACAGCCGATATGTAAAAGTTGGAGAAAACGATGCGGTTGTTTTCTCGAGTCATGCCATCCCCGGAAACGAACACAACGTCAACAAAGTGATCGACTCGTTGCTTCGTCGCGGCGCCACGGTCGTGCATTCGGGCATCGCCGATGTGCATGCGACCGGCCATGCTCAAGCCGAAGATTTAAAGACATATCTAAACGTCACCGAACCCGAGTGGTTTGTGCCGATTCACGGCGAATATCGACATATGGTGGCCAACGCCGAGTTGGCAAAGATTATGGGTGTCGCGGCGCGCAACGTGTTGTTATGTGAAGACGGCGACGTGATTGAAGTGAGCGATAGTGGCATTGATTTTGCCGGACACATCCCAGCAGAGTTTGTTGTGCCACAAAAAGCACAGCGCGGTGCCAAAAAATCAAAGCAAGCAATTTCAAAACGAGGCAAAAAGCGATAACAGTTAGGGCGTCAAGTAATCCCCGATGTGGCAAGACGCCATTGGTACTGTTGATTAATGGCAAAAGTGCCCAAATCTAAATCTGCGCGCCCTAAAAGTAGGTCACGTAAAGCCGATCGTGCCCCCTCGCGCCAAAGCCCAAATTTGCGTGCATTGCGCGAGCACGAGTTCGAAGAAGAGCCTTCTCGGTATCGAGTCGTTTCGTCGCATGGGCCGATTTTTGGCGGAATTTTCGAGGGTCGCGCGCACGAATTCAGCGGTCTCGGGCTAATTGCTTTTGGTGCATTGCTCGTACTTTCGGTTTATCTGAAATTGGCTGGGCCGTTGGGTCGGGCACTCGACGCTTTCTCATCTTGGACAATCGGCGTGGGTCGATTCTTTTTGCCGCTGTTGTGCATCGGCCTTGGCGTGGCGCTTGCACGCCGCAAAAATTGGGACAACAGAGTTCGAACTTCAATCGGTTGGTCGGCACTCACCGGCGTCTTATTGGGTCTTGTTCATGTGTTTTTCAGCGACGCTGAAAATCGCACAGGTGGATGGTTGGGTTACGCAGTAGGCGAGCCGGCGCAGAGTTCATTGTCAGAAATTGGCGCAACAGTTCTGTTGGTTGCATTGCTTGTTGGTTCGATAATGCTCGTCTCTGGTAAATCGGCGCCTGAATTAGTTGGCATTATTCGCAAACTCTTTAGTGGCTTCGGCGCAAAACTCTCTTCGGCGTCAGAAAATCTTTCAGGGGCATTAGATGAGAATAATTCTTTTGCAGAAACCGAAACTGGTTTTATTAATCAACCAGAAATTTACGACTACGCCCGCGACGGTTACGAAGAACAAGAGCCGCACGAAGATGAGCAAGATTCACCAGGCAAAGCCCCGCGAGCGCCACGCAAGCGTCGTGAAAGAGTTGCACCAAAACTTGCGCCGGTTAAGGGCGAAGCACAGCAGATTCCGCTCGGGCCTGCAGGTGAGCCGAGCGAATGGACTCTGCCAGAACTTGAATTTCTGTCGCTGACCAGCAACAAAAAAGCCAACGAAGAAGCAATTCGTGAACGCGGCGATCAACTTGTCAATGCTTTGGCTTCACATGGTGTTGATACAGAACTTGTCGGCTACACCCGTGGCCCGACTGTCACGCGCTATGAACTGGCGCTTGGCGATGGAGTGAAAGTAGCCAAAGTTACGACGCTCTCACGCGACATCGCCTACACGATGGCGGCGACTGATGTGCGAATTCTTGCGCCAATTCCTGGTCGCTCGGCAATTGGTATCGAAGTGCCAAACGAACAACGCGAACTTGTTTCGATTGGTGACCTGCTCGTATCTCCAGAGGCACGCACCGCAAATCATCCGCTTGATGTTGCAGTTGGCAAAGATATTTCTGGTCGACCTGTTTTTCTTAACATTTCAACCACGCCTCACTTGCTGATCGCAGGTGCAACTGGTGCGGGCAAATCAAGTGTGATCAATTGCATCATCACGTCTGTGTTGATGCGCTCAACGCCAGATCAAGTGAAGCTGATACTTGTTGACCCAAAGCAAGTTGAGATGGCTCAATATGCTCGTCTACCGCACTTGTTGACAGCGCCAGTGACTAATCCGAAAAAAGCTGCCAATGCACTCGGCTGGGCAGTAAAAGAAATGGAGCGTCGCTACGACCTTCTGGTTGAAGCGGGCTTCCGCGATGTTGCCGGTTACAACGCTGCATACGATCGCGGTGAAATGAGTGTTGAAGCAGGGCAAAGTTCTGACAAACAGTTTTCGCGTATTCCATACATCTTGATTGTCGTAGATGAGTTAAATGACTTGATGATGGTTGCGGCCCGAGACGTCGAAGATTGCATCACTCGAATCGCTCAGAAGGCCCGCGCAGTTGGTATTCACCTTGTTGTTGCCACACAGCGACCAAGCGTGAATGTAATCACTGGTGTTATCAAAGCGAACATTCCGGCGCGAATGGCGTTTGCAGTTTCAAGTTTGACCGACAGTCGAGTAATTCTCGATCAACCTGGTGCCGAAAAACTTGTGGGTATGGGCGACATGTTGATGTTGCCTGGCAACACATCTGTTTCGCAACGAGTGCAGTCTGCTTGGGTGAGTGAAAACGAAGTTCGCAAAGTTGTTGGGCACTGGCGCCGTCAAGCCCCAGAGGTTGTTTACGTTTCTGGAATTGAAGGTGAAGCAAATAATTCTTCGAACGGACCAATCTTTGGTGGCAGCAGTGGAGATGAGGACGACGATGAGTTAATGCGTCAGGCGATGGATCTTGTCGTTCGCACGCAACAAGGCAGCACGTCGATGTTGCAGCGAAAACTCAAAGTAGGTTTCGCCCGCGCAGGACGATTGATGGACATGCTCGAGCAACGTGGTGTTGTTGCGCCGAGCGAAGGATCGCGCCCTCGTGAAGTGTTAATGAGCGTTGAAGAACTTGAAATCATTCAAAAGGCCAGCTGAATCAATAGATAGCATCAATTGTCGTGACACAGCGCTTTTATCTTGAGTCGCTTGGCTGTCCAAAAAACGACGTTGACTCTGACAAAATAATCGGCACATTGCTTCTAGACGGTCTTGTTCAGACCGATGACGCAAGTCTGGCCGACCTCGTTGTCGTAAACACTTGCGCGTTCATTGAAGATGCACGCCGTGAATCCATCGATACGGTTCTTGAACTTTCAAGTCAACGAAAAGATGGTGCTCGAGTCGTGGTGACTGGCTGCATGGCCGAGCGCTATGGCTCAGAATTAGCAGAGTCGTTGCCAGAAGCCGACCACATTGCTGGTTTTGGTGTGCCAATTACATTGACCAAGAAGTCTCTTTCTTTAGTCAGCGAGAAGGTGCCGGCATTTGACTTGCTGAACTTGCCGCGACCGAAGTCGCGCGCTCCGTGGGCGTATATCAAAATTGCTGAAGGGTGCGACCGCAACTGTGGGTTCTGTGCGATTCCAAGTTTTCGTGGTCCACAACGCAGTAGAGATGTGGCGTCAATTTTGTCAGAGGTCGACCAACTTGAAGCCAAAGAAATCGTGTTGGTTGCCCAAGACTTGGCAAGTTACGGCAAAGATCGACCCGACGAACTTGGTGCAGGGTCAATTGTCGGCTTGGTAAACAGTGTCGCCAACAAAGTCAAGCGCACCCGGTTGCTATATCTCTATCCGAGCGACTTAAGCGATGCATTGATTGATGCGATCTGTGCAACGGGTGTGCCGTATTTTGACTTATCGCTTCAGCATGTTTCGAAATCGCATCTTCGTCGGATGCGTCGTTGGGGTGATGGTGAGCGCTTCTTGAATCGCATCACCGATATTCGCAAACGTGAGCCAGATGCCGCCATGCGCAGCAACTTTATTGTCGGCTACCCAGGCGAGACAGAAGAAGACCACGATCAATTATTGAACTTTGTCAATGAGGCACAGCTTGACTGGTGCGGATTCTTCTCGTTTAGTCCTGAAGAAGGCACCCATGCGCTTTCGTTGCCAGATCGTGTGCCCGAGTCGTTGATGAACGAGCGCATCGCTGAGCTTCGAGAGATGCAAGACACGATTACTGCACGACGCCGAGACGACCTGATTGGGCGAACTTTGAATGTTTTAATTGATGAACCCGGCGTGGCCCGCAGTCATCGTGAGGCGCCAGAAATTGACGGGGTGATTCATGTCAGCGAAACTTTAGAGGTGGGAACTTTTGCCGACGTTGAGATTGCAGATGCGATGGGTCCAGACTTGATCGCGGTAGGTGCTTCACCGAGCTCGAAAGAATTGTTGGACGATGCCCGTTAATCCGAATGCTTTAGCAACGTGGGCAAATGCCGTAACTGTTTCGCGAATTCTTGTTTCGCCTTTGCTTTTTACTGTCATTCCTGCTGACAATGCCGGGTCATGGTTAGCAGCATGGTTGTGGTTTGCATTGTGCGTCAGCGATGTTCTGGATGGCTATCTTGCTCGACGCGACGGAACGACTAAGAGCGGGGCATTTTTAGACCCGCTTGCTGACAAAGTTTTAGTTCTCGGTGCAATGTTCACGCTCGTCAGTCGCGACATGTTCGGCATTTGGCCAGTGGTAATAATCGCCGTGCGAGAAGTAATCGTAAGTATTTATCGTGTTGTCGTCGGCGCCAAAGGTGTGACGGTGCCTGCAAGCCGCCTTGCAAAAATCAAAACCCTCAGCCAGCAAGTTTCAATCGGTTTCGCGCTTGCACCGTTTAGCGCTGTCGATATGACATACACATGGCTTACAACTTTGTGGCTTGCGGTAACTCTGACAATCATCAGTGGTCTGCAATATGCTGTTCGGGCTCTTAGACCTGCATTTAAATTGCGACGAGCCAACAAATAATGCGTTGCAGCGTTGTCGCTATCGGCACAGAACTGTTGCTGGGACAGATTGTTGATACGAACTCTTCTTGGCTCGGCGAGCAACTTGCGGCTGCTGGTATCGATTCGTTGTTTCAGGTCAAAGTAGGGGACAATCTCGGAAGAATCGTCGCAACTTTGAAGTCGACATTGAATGAAGCAGATGCAGTGATTATTTGCGGCGGACTTGGGCCGACTCACGACGACATCACTCGTGAAGCAATCGCCGAAATTATGGATGTTGAGCTTGAACTCAATGATGAAGTCGCATTGGTGATTGAAGAAATGTTCACCGCTCGCGGTCGCAAGATGCCTCAAAATAATTTGCGCCAAGCCATGGTTCCGCGCGGGGCAAAAATTATTGAGCAGCGACGAGGAACAGCGCCTGGTTTGATCTGCCCGGTTGGCGACAAGGTGATGTATGCGGTGCCAGGTGTGCCTTTTGAACTCTACGAAATGTTTGAGCGGGCGATTTTGCCGGATCTGTTGATGCGCAGTGGCGAGGCGTCGGTAATCAAGAGTCGCGTGTTGCGCACGTGGGGTGAAAGCGAGAGCGGTCTCAACGAGCGTCTTGTCGAGGTGATTGACGAACTTGAAAAAGTAGGCAACCCCACGTTGGCTTTTTTGGCCAGTGGCTGGGAAGGCATCAAAGTTCGACTAACAGCCAAAGCGCACACAGCCCAAGAGGCGATTGCGCTGATTGATGTTTGGGACGCCAAGGTGCGGGCCAAAGTCGGGGATCTTGTCTTTGGTGTTGATCAGCAGACAATGGAATCTGTTTTGTTCGACATCTTGCGTGAAAAGAAACTGACACTTGGAGTTGCCGAGTCGGTGACCGGCGGTTTGGTTGCTGGTCGTCTGACCGCAGTTGTCGGTGCAAGCGATGTCTTTCGTGGCGGAATTGTCAGTTATGCAAGCGATGTGAAGTTTGATGTTTTGGGTGTGACACCCGGGCCAGTTGTAAGTGAAGCCGCAGCAAAAGAAATGGCCGTCGGAGTGCGCAAAGCACTCGGCAGCGACATTGGTCTTGCATTGACAGGTGTTGCCGGACCAGCAGAACAAGACGGTGTAAAAGTTGGCACAGTTTGTGTCGGCATCGCGTTTTCGGATGGCACAACGAAATCTACAACTTTTCATTTACCAATTGGTCGCGAACAAATGCGTCAACTCTCTGTGATAACTGCGCTGAATTTCTTAAGAAATCAATTGCAATAACGCAAGGTAGACTTAAGTCATCGCTACACCCGAGTAGCGAAAAGAAAAGTTCTCAGGCATTTTGTGGCAAACATTTTGATTATTGGTGCCGGCGGGGTCGGTGGCGGTATGGCCTCAATCGCTGAGACCCGAAGTTTCTTTGACTCTTTCGTTTTGGCGGATATCAATTCTGGTCGAGGCGATGAAATCATCGCCAAACTTGAACAGCCGGGCCGTTTCTCGTCGGCCCAGGTCGACGCCCGTAGCAAAGCTGACATTGTTGCTCTTGCGCAACGCGTGAAGGCGGATGTGATCGTCAATGCCTGCGACCCACGATTGAACGAACCAATTTTTGAAGCTGCTTATGAAGCAGGTTGCACGTACTTAGACATGGCGATGAACTTGAGCAAGCCACACCCGACGAATCCGTATGAAGAAGTCGGAGAGCCGCTCGGCAAAGATCAAATTTCTGCAGATGATCGGTGGAAAGAAAAAGGACTTCTTGCGCTCGTAGGCATGGGAGTCGAGCCAGGTTTGAGCAATGTGTTCGCGCGTTATGCGTCAGACCATTTGTTTGACACGATCGATGAAATTGGCGTGCGAGACGGTTCAAATCTTTCAATTGATGGTTTGGATTTTGCGCCTACGTTTTCTATTTGGACAACCATCGAAGAAACTTTGAATCCACCAATCGTGTGGGAGAAAAAACGTGGCTTGTTCACGACTGACTGTTTCAGTGAGCCTGAGATTTTTCATTTCCCAGCAGGAATTGGCGCATATGAGTGCGTGAATGTTGAGCACGAAGAAGTGATCATGATTCCACGCGAGATTGATTGCAACCGCGTGACTTTCAAATACAGCCTCGGCGCCGAGTTCATTGACTGGTTGAAGACGTTTGCGTATCTGGGCCTTGACAGCAACGACAAAATTCGGGTTGGGGATGTTTCGGTTTCACCGCGAGACGTGTTGGCTGCAGTTTTGCCGAATCCGGCGAAGTTGGGCCATTTAATGCATGGTCGAACTTGCGCAGGAACATGGGTTAAAGGAACTTACGACGGCGCGCCACGTGAGGTGTATCTATATCACGTTGCAGATAATGAAACGACAATGCGCGACTGGGGTTCGCAAGCTGTGTTGTGGCAGACGGCGATGTGTCCAGTTGTTGCACTCGAATTGCTGGCCAATGGAAGTTGGAAAGGCACGGGAGTGCGCGGACCAGAAGCATTTGATGCCGTGCCATTTTTGAATCTTCTTGGTGAGTACAACACGCACCACGGAATCATGGAGATGGGTCCTGGTTTGTGGCCGAGTCCAAAACCAACTGGTCAGCCGGGTTGGGACCGTCCAGTCAAGCGCGCAGTTTTGCCTGGGGCCTAAAGCTTTTATTTCCCGGCAAGAATTTTTATAACAGGCGCAAACTTTTCGACGTCTTCTCCGCCAACTATTACGTAAGAAAAACCCCATCGTTCGCGTCGTGCGAGAAGATCTTCGGCAATTTTTGCAGGTGGTCCAAGAATTGCGAACGGCGAATTCGCGACCAACGAAGGATCAACTTTGAACATGTTTGCCGTGCCTTCGATTGCTTCTTGCGCGCTATCGCGAATGTTGACAAGAAACGTGCGAACATTCAGCTCGATATCTGGCAAACGTGCACCCGCATTCGCCGTGATGATGTCGATTTTTTCTTGAACTGCTTCAGCACTCATGTCTTTAATCGTCTCACCGTTTACGACGCCATCTTTGAGTGAAGGGTTGACTCCGATGATGTCGGCGAGCTGAGCAGCCAATTTAAGAACACGTGGGCCGCCCCCACCAATCAAAATTGGAGGACAAGGTTTTTGCACTGGTAGCGGTGTCGCTGTGTAGTCGGTGATTGTGTAGTGCTTGCCTGAGAACGAAAACTTTTCGCCCGTCATCGCTCGTTTGATTATCTCGAGCCCTTCTAAGAATCTGTCAATGCGCACGCCGGGGCGGTCGTACTGCATGCCCGACTGTTCGTAATCGGTGGCCATCCATCCTGCACCGATACCGATTTCAAGGCGACCATCTGAAAGCAGATCGAGTGTTGCAAGTTCTTTAGCCAATACAACTGGATGTTTATAGTCGTTGTCCCAGACCAAAGCACCAATCCGCAAATTTTTTGTAACACTTGCCGCCGCCATCAACGCGGGCACAGGTGCGAGTTGATCAGTGAAATGATCGGGCATCGTGAGTGAGCTGTAGCCGTGGTTCTCGGCAGCCCTAGCGAGATCAGTCCACTCTTTTTGTGAGCCTGCTTTGCTGGCTTGAATGCCAAATCTAAATGGTCGGATTTTTATTGGTGAACTCGTCATAGACGGAGATTAGTCGTTTCTTGAGTCGTGCGTCACTCTGAAGCCTTGGTACTAACAAAGACAGAGAGTTTCTTGGCAAGTAGATTAGAAGGGACGTGAGTGATTTTTTTCGCGCAATAACAAACAACTTGCGGGCACAATGGCAAACTTTCGCCCGAATCGGAGTTGTCGCCTTGGCCGGTTCGCTATTCATCGCCGCGACCATCACGGCGATCGCACCACGTGTCTGGGGAGTTTTAAATGCTCACACGCAAGTGCCACCAAGTTTGACGAATTTCTCTGGACTTGCTCAAAGAAGCACGGTATTTGACGCCACCGGAAAGCAGATTGGCTCATACCAACTTGAGAACAGTCAAGTTATGAGCATTGACAACGTACCGCAAGACGTGGTGTCGGCGATTCTTGCGCTTGAAGACAATGAGTTTGAACGACATAAAGGTGTGAACCTACGTGCATTTACCCGCGCAATCTTGTCGAACTCGCGCGGTGGCGCAAAGCAAGGTGCGAGCACGATCACAATGCAGGTCGTGAAAAACGAATTCTTGGCTGGTCTTGAACGCGATGGGCGCTACAAAGTTTTGCAAGCACGGTATGCGACGATGCTTGAAAAAGAAGTTCCCAAGAAAAAGATTCTTGAGCGTTATTTGAACACTATTTATTTGGGTAACAACACTTACGGAATACAAGCTGCCGCCGAGGTTTATTTTGGCAAAGATGTGCGCGAGTTGACGATGCTAGATGGCGCTTTTTTGGCAGGGCTGATTCAAGCACCGTCAAATTACGACCCGATTCAACACCCAGATACTTCGCGTGCGCGTTACCTAGAAGTTTTAGACCGACTTGTTGACACTGGTTTGTTGACCGAGCAAGAGCGCATCGAGATCGGCGATAAGCCGCCGATTCCTGAAGTAATCAATAAAAAAGCTCAGCGAGATATTTCTCGAACATATTTCACTGAAGAAGTCAAAGATTATTTGTTGAACAATTCAGATATTTTGGGCACTACATACGCGCAGCGATACAACACGTTGTTTCGAGGTGGAGTCAAGGTTTTTACGACTTTGGATTCTGCGGCACAACTTGCAGCCGAGCAAGCGGTGCGAGATCAGCTGCCTGCAAATAAAGCCGGCATCGCCGCGGCAATGGTTTCACTTGATGTTAAAACAGGCGCTGTTCGGGCAATGGTCGGAGGGCCAGGTTTCGTGGCGGGTCAGAGCGAAGTGAATTTGGCGTTGCGTCGTCGGCAAACGGGGTCAAGCGTGAAGTTCTTCATCCTTGCTGCTGCATTGCAGGCGGGTGTGCAACCTGAAGATCTAATTGATGGCACGTTGCCTTGCACTCTTTCTAACCCTGGCAATCTCGATGAGCCGTTTGAAATCACTAAAGGTGTGAGCCAACCAACGGCGTCTTTGCGACTGATGACTTGGTTGTCAATTAACTGTGCATATGCAAAGCTTTCGCAAATTGTTGGTCTTGAGCGTGTGGTAGAGACGATGTATCGCATGGCTTCGTCGCAGTGGCTAAGTAAAGAGACATTCACGATTCAGCCGTACGCCAGTCTTGCAACTGGTGCGAACGAATTGAGTCCGATGGATATGGCTGCAGGCGCGCAAACTCTTGCGAACTCTGGTGTGCACGTTGAGCCTTACATGATCGAGAGAATTGAAGATGCACGCGGGACGGTGCTGTATCAATATCAAAGTCCAACTATTGAGCAGACTCTGCCTGCTGAAGCGGCAAATTTGGCAGCCGATGTCATGCGTGGGGTTATTCAAAGTGGAACAGCACGTCGCACACCTCTTGAAGACAGCCGACCAGCAGCAGGCAAAACCGGAACACAAGACAACAACACCAATGCTTGGTTCGTTGGTTTTACGCCGCAATACGCAACGGCAGTTTGGGTCGGTGACCCAAAGGGCTACACCAAAATGACAAAACGAAATGTGCCCGAGTTTGCAAGCGTGATTGGCGATCGGGGTGGCGTTCAAGGTGCAATGTTCCCGGCGATGATTTGGAAGTCGTATATGGACGAAGTACATCGAGGTTTAGAAGTTCTGGACTTTGCTTCACCAACAGCGCCGACGCGCGCACCGTTGCGGTTGTACCTGCCAGGTGTTGAATGTCCGGCAAAAATAGTTTCAGGAACGATCCCGGCGCCCAAGCCTGAGGGCAAAGTAACCACAACGACGCTTGCTGGCGAAACGGCAGTTGCCAATACTGTTGTGATCAACGTGCTTAGTCCTGGGACAACAATTTTGCCGACAGACTTGAATCCGTATTCTCCTGTGCCGACCATAGAACAGGGTCTCTACTTCTTTGAATGTTCAAAACCGTTGCCAAACTATGTGCAGACAACAATCGGCACACCGTAGTGGGCCTACTTCAGCCGCTATTACAACTTCAGCGAGTTGATACCGCGTTGTTACAACTAGCTCATCACCAAGCGAGCCTTGCTGAGCGCACGTCTTTGACTGCTGCAAAAGCTGCGCTTGTTGCAACTCAAAGCAAGCACAATAAATTGCTTACCGAATTAAAAGCCGTCAAAGAAGAGATAGTCGCGTTAGAAGCGGCCAACAAAAAATGCGAGCTGGCGATTCAAAAGTATTCTCAGCAATTAAAGACTGTGATCGCACCCCGAGAAGCAGAGGCCCTGCAACACGAGATAGAAACTGTGCGTGTTGAGCGCAGTGGCAATGACGACAAAGAGCTTGCATTGCTTGAAAATTCTGAAAATCTCGACAGCCAAATTTTAGAGTTATCAGAGCAAATAGTTTCTCAGCAGGCGAGTGTTGAGCAAGCAACTCTGGCGCTTAAATCGGCGTTAACGACATGCGAAGCCGACAAGCAAAAACTTGACGCCCAGCGGTCGCAAGTCGCCAGCGAGATTGACCCAAAACTGATCAAACTTTACGATATGAAACGAAACAAGCGAACGACTCCGGCAGTGGCTGACTTGCACGGCACGAAGTGTCAGTCTTGTCATCTAGATCTCTCTGTTGTCGAACTCTCAGCATTAAAGAAACTCGTGAAAAACGAAACCAGCGAAACTGATGGAAATGCCGTTTACGCCGAGTGCCCGAACTGCGATTGCTATTTGGTGATTTAGTCAGCAATGCTGTTCTGGTTTATCGCGACTTCGATCTGGGCCGTATGGTTCGTATTTCGTGACCCAAAATTTGATTATCGCGTTTTGGCAATCTCGGCAGTTCTGCCCGATCTCTTTGACGGCATACGCGGCTCAGTCGGCCCATTTCATAGTGTGGCGACGAGCATTGCTGTTTTGTTTTTGATCATGCTCGCGACCGCTGGTCGAAAACCTATTCGGCAACGACTCTTGGCAATCCCTATCGGAATGTTCATGCATTTGATTTTTGACGGTGCATTTTCTGATTCAAAAACTTTTTGGTGGCCGTTCACCGGGGTTTCATTCAGCGATAAATTATTGCCTTCGGTCGAACGTGGCCCGTGGAATCTGCCACTTGAAGTTATTGGCATCATCGGATGCTTAATTGGTTGGCGTTACTTTGCGCTGGGCGACAAAACTAGGCGGCAAACTTTTTTGAAAACAGGTTCGTTGCGCAAGAGTTAGTTGCAAGTAGTTTCTAAATCTTTCAACGTCTGAAACGTTGGTGAAGATAAAAACAGTGAGCCGGTCTATAAGCGGGATTTTGTAGTCTCAACGGTTTCCCGCTGACACCGACGACCATCCATCTATGCGGCCTACCCGAGGGCTGCTCGAAAGCAAACGGACAGTTCATACCCTCTGCATGGCCTTGCTTCAAGTGACGTACCAAGCCGCGATTGTTACCAACCACGCTGGTGCGCTCTTACCGCACCGTTTCATCCTTACCTGTTTCAAGAATCTTGCGACGCTTGATCATCGGCGGTTTATTTTCTGTTGCACGAGATGTCAGGTTTCCCCGACCTGGCTTTCACCAGCACTTTGTCCTGCGAAGTCCCGACTTTCCTCAATGTTGCAATGCAAGCACCACAACACTGCGGTCGACCGACCGACTCACCGTTGGTATCAGTGTATTAGCGAGTTTTGAGGCTCAGCAAGACACGCCGTCATAGACAAGCGAGTTCAAACTTGGGGTTTCAAGCAAAAGCGTTGTGCGTGTGCCATCGGCTTTCGGAGCCCCAACTACAAGTTGAATGTTGCCAAGCGAACCAAACGCCAGTGGAATCGCAGCGATATTTGCTTTTCCGGTCGTTGCGTCAAACGTCGGACCAACCGCAGCAAGACCAGGGTTAAGAACTTGAGCCAGCAAAGCAGCATGGCGCGCCTCTTGTTGACCGATGCGAATTGCATCAGCCCGCAGTTTTGGATCAGTGATGCTCTCAACGACGCCTTGATAAGTCTGTGCTGCGAGATTCTCGAGTGCATGAGCCAGGGCGATGACGTCTAGGCCAACATTTGGATTTGCATCTTCAGTAATGATTTTTAGAGCTGGTGCAATGTAGAGATCGTTGATTCGCACATTTGCGCACTGATGTGCTTTACCACCCATCGCACGAATTAAACCGTTTACGGCATCGGCGTGAGCTTGGTGGTCATCGCGAAAGCGTTTTGCGACATCTTTTGCGGCGGCAAGACTGCCGGTGAAAACACCCAAGTCAAGGGCGGCCTCGTAAGTATCAATTGCGTTGTATTCGAGAGATGCTGCGGTGCGCAAGAGAACTGCGTCAGTTACTTCAGCTTCGGGTAATGCCGTGGTTGATGGTGTGTCACCAAGGCGAGCAATCGCTCCGTCATCAATGACGCCCGATTGCTTGCCACAAGCAGCAAGAACCAAACCTGAAGCCAACGAGAGGCTGCTCAAACGCAAAAGTTCGCGACGACTGATCTGGTTCATTGTGTCACCAGAGCCTGTTGTGGGTTATCGAGCGCGAGACTCAAATTAGATGAAATCTGTGTTGCCAGAATCGCTGCGTGCCTTGCTTCGACTGTAATTACAGATGCGAGCAATGCCGCCATCTTTGCCGATGAAAGTTTTTCAATAATTGCGGTGTGCGTTGCTACGGCGATGTTTTCAAGTTCAAGCAAAGTTGACCAAGTTTTGCTCGAATCACTGAGTGCTGCGAAAAACCTTGTGTAGACCTCGGCGTTTCGACTAGTTGCGGCGCGTTTGCCGAGTACGCCGTTCAATGACTGCTCGTAGGCAACGTGGTGGCTGTGAATCAGTTCGAGCAGTGCCTGTTCGTCGCCTGACTTCGTGGCGCGCGAAACCAAGCTGGCATAAATGTCTCGGGCGGCCAACTCGAGCGCTTGCGCGGGTATGAGAAGGTTGATATCAGCGTCAGAAAGCATCAGACAAATCTAGACGAACTCAGAAGTCAAGGCTCGACAGCGCAGGGATCCAATTGCGTGCGCGTGATACGGCCTCGTGCCATTGTGCGCGATTCAGGAGTTCTGTTGGCTCAATAATTTGTGCAGGTTTCCATGTTGTGGTGGCCTGTTCAAGAGAGTGCCAAAACGAAACTTCGGCGCCAGCAAGAAAGGCAGCACCGAGAGTTGTTGCCTCAGTGATTGGCGAAACTTCAATCTTGCGGCCGGTGGCGTTGGCGAGTGCCTGCACGAAACTCGGGTTGCGACTCATACCGCCATCAATTCGAATCGATTTAATGTCAAGTTTCGTTTCGCCGACTACAGAGTCGACCATGTCGGCACCGCGATGAGCAATGCCCTCAAGCACTGAACGAACAATGTGCGCACGATTTGTGCCACGGGTAATACCGAGCAATGTGCCGCGTGCGCCGTAGTCCCAATGTGGTGTACCAAGACCAAATAGCGCCGGAACAAAAACAACACCGCCACTGTCAGGCACTTGCGATGCAAGTTCGTGGCTCTCAGATGGAGAAGATATCAATTGCAAGTCTTGGCAAAGCCAGTCGAGATTTGTGCCCGCCGACAGCATGATCGCCTCGGAGGCCCAATAAGTTGCGACGCTGTCGCGGAACGCGACAATTGGATAAACGCCGTGCTCGCTTCGAACAAATTTTGTCGGTGCATCTTGGCCGGTGAACGTATTTAACATTCCGCCCGTGCCGAAAGTAATTTTTGTTGCTCCGGATGTGATGCAGGCTTGGCCGACAAGCGAAGACTGCTGATCGCCGATCAGAGCCGCAATGGGTGGTGCACCAGGCAGGGCAGTTGCGTTACCGATTACTCCGGAAGATGCGACGATTTTTGGAAGAGTTTCGATTTCAACCTTGAGAAGTTCACACAGTCGTGGCGACCAAGACAGTGCATCAATATTGCAAAGACCAGTTACTGCCGCATTGCTTGAGTCGGTCACATGCAATTTGTTTTTTGAGAGAACAGCGGCGATGTACGAATCAACAGTTCCGATTCGCACATCAGCAAGATCGATCTTGTTCGCAAAAATATAGTTCTGCAGCATCCACGCCGCTTTGGTCGCGGTTTGGTTTGGCGCGAGTTTGATGCCGTGCTCGGCTGCTGCGGCCATACATTCGCCGACCGTGCGCAAGTCTTGCCAGCCAATTGCGGGGCCAAACGGTTTACCGGTTGATTTGCTCCAGATCACTGTTGAAGCACGTTGATTGGTTATGCCGACGGCATCAATCGTGTCGGTGATCTTTGACTGCTCAATTGTCTGATTGCAAACTCGCAGCACTGCATCGGCCATTTGTTGCGCGTCGAACTCGACAAGCCCGGGCGCTGGGGTGGATGGGCGACAGGCCTCGTAGTTTAAAAAATTAAGTGAGCCATCATTGCGCACGACACCTGCGCGTAAGCCGCTTGTGCCAATGTCGACAACGAGGATGCTCAAGAAGTGTTCGGTTCTGACTCAGTCGAGATTGAATTCGCCACGCTTTGAGGCGAATGCAAGTTTGCCGGGGTTCAAAATGTCTTGCGGGTCGAGCGACTTTTTAATTGCAGATAAAACATCGTGTGCTGGTCCGAGCGCCCGCTTGATGTATTTCGCGCGATTGATGCCAACACCGTGGTGATGAGACAGATTGGCGCCAGATTGCAACGCCGCATTCTGAGCTGCATCCCAGATTTGGGTGTATGTGTTTTCGATTGACTCTAAATTCTTTTCTTTTGGTTCAGCGGCAAATGTGAAGTAAATGCACGCACCATCTAGATAGCTGTGAGAAATGTGGCAACTTGCGCTTCGCGCACCGGAAACTTGCATGATTGACTGACGAACCGCGTCGGCGACTTCGTTCACTCGCGACCAAGCAACTGCGACTTCCATTGTGTCGATTACGAAACCTTTTTTTGAAAGTGCTTGCAGTCCACTGGTGTCGTTGCGATGGTGAAGCCAATTATCAACGAGCTCGGTTTCAGCTGGCTGACCATGATTATTGATGGCCGCATCGCCGACAATTTTGAGTGTTGCGTCGATCAATACTTCAACGCCTTCATCAAGAACTAAGAGCGTGCAAGTTTTGCCATCGCCACCGTGACTGCGCTTGCTTTCGCGCTCGTCATAAAGTCTTAAGACCGCCGGCGTTGCACCGTTACGTATTGCCGTTCGCATGGTTTCAACTGCATCGGCGAAAGTTTCAAATCGAAAAGCAGCTTTTTTAGTTACGGCCGGCAGGGGATGAGCACGTAGCCAAACTTTAGTGATCACGCCGAGAGTGCCCTCTGAGCCGATGAACAAAGAAGTTAAATTCGGACCGGCGGCTCCGGCTGGTTCGGTGCCGGTCAGAATTACCGATCCGTCGGCCAACACGATTTCAAGACCTGCAACCATGTCGTCGATTTTTCCGTAGCGAGTTGAATATTGGCCAGCGCCTCGCGAGCCGATCCATCCACCAACCGTTGAGATGTCAAAAGATTGCGGAAAGTGGCCAACTGAGAGTTTGTATTTTGAGTTGATTTCATTTTCAAGATCGGGTCCGAAAGTGCCGGGGCGAACTTCGATCAAGCCAGAAATTTGGTCAACACTGACAACACCGCACAAATTCGTCGTGTCGATCACAACGCCTGCAAAGAGCGGAACTGCCGCACCACAAACACCGGAGCGACCACCCGAGACCGTTACGGGTACCGAGTTCTTTGCGCAAAGCGAAACGACTTCGCTCACTTGTTCGGTTGATGTCGGTCGGCACACAACATCTGAACGGCGGGGAGTCTTTCCGTTTAACGACCAATGCATTGCCAGTGGCCACCAGTCGCGTGAGTGCTCGACCAAGTCTTCAACAGTCGTCGAACTCGGGCAGACCGCACCGAGGCTGTTCAAAAAGTCTTTCGAAAGAGTCGTGGCTTTGGTTTTGATTCTGTCGGTGAGTTCGCCTACTGACTGTGAAAATTCAATCGGTGGTGTTGATTTTGTTGTCATAAGTTCTTAAACAGCGAGAGCAGCGCGGTCTTCGTCGGCACAAGAATCACAATAGGCGAGTACTTGGTTGTTGACTTCTTGCTCACCCCAATTGAGTAGTGGCGCAATCAACTCGGCGACTGCGCGAGCGCTCGCCACGCTTGCACGACGATTGATGATTCGTGCCCGAGTTCGGCGCGAAAGAACGTCATCAAGAGTGCGAGCCATTTCGTACTTAACGGCAAAGACTGCTTCGGCCTTTAAATATGGCAAACCAGCGATAAGTTGCTCGCCCAAGCTGGGATTTTCAGCGATCATTTCGTCAATTAATTTTGCCTCGGTACCAAATCGTGCAGCAAGGTGCATCGCACTTTTTGCGTTGGTTTTTGGCGTAGTAGTTGTTGCGCCAATCAACTTGAGGTTCTTTGTTTTGCACTTTGCTGATTTTTGTAACTGCGCTAGAGCTTCGTCGATCGTGTCTTGCGCCATTTTTCTATAAGTCGTCAACTTGCCGCCAGCGATGGTGATCACACCTGATTTTGACTTTGAAACTTTATGGCGTCGGGACAAATCAGCAGTACGCGAACTAATTTTCTCGCCACTCACGCTTTTCACGAGTGGTCGTAGACCCGACCAAACTGCCGTTACGTCGTCAGCCGAAATATTTGTCATCACGGCCGCGTTAAGTGCTTTGAGAACGTAATTAATATCTACACTCGTGCATTGCGGGTCGTTAATTGGGCCCTGATAATCGGTATCGGTGGTGCCGACATATGTGTATTGATAGGTGCCGTCGTAATTAGGTATCCACGGAACCAAAAATAAACTGCGCCGATCTCCAGGCACAGGAATCACAACCGCCAGATCGTTGCGAACCATTTTCCAGGGGACTGTCAAGTGCACGCCTTTGGCTGGGCGAATACTGTCCGGATTTTTACCAGCGTCTGATGTCATTACTTCGTCTGACCAAACACCCGCTGCATTCACCACGACGCGAGCATCAATAGCAAATGCTTCGGTGTCGTATGGCTTCACAACAGCGCCAGATGCTTGACCATTTTCATCGTGCAAGATTTTTTCAACTCGGGTGTAGTTCAAAACCACGGCGCCATGACTCTTGGCAGTGCGAGCAAGTGCGAGACAAACTCGTGCGTCGTCGGCCATCGCGTCAAAATATAGGTAGGCCGAGCCAAGACGTTGGCGATCCATCGTCGGAAGGTGAGTGAATGCTTTGTCTGCATTGAGGCGACGGTGGAACTTGCCTATTCGCCAACCACCGGTCAGGTCGTACATCCACAATGCGGTGCCAAGAGCACGAGCAATCTTTCGTGAGACAACACCGTCGCGCTTCAAAATTGGAATCATAAACGGCAGCGTTTGAACTAGATGGGGAGCATTTCTCTTTAAGCGATGGCGTTCATGCAACGCTTCGTAGACCAACGCAACTTCACCTTGTTGCAAATATCGCACGCCGCCGTGAATCAATTTGCTGCTTTTCGAGGATGTACCTGACGCGAAATCATCCCGCTCGACAAGTGCAACTTTCAGTCCTCGTGATGCAGCGTCGAGGGCAACACCAAGACCTGTAACGCCACCGCCCACGACCAAAACGTCAAATTGTGTCGAGCGCAAAGATTGCAGATCGGCTTCACGGTTAGAGACGAGGGTGTTCAAATTTTTTGACACTTGTTTAGCCTAAACCAGAGCGAGAATTTTTTAACTAGCGGCTGGTTTAATAGTCAGTCGAAATAGCAGACTTGACAAAGTAACGAGAGTCACATCAATTGTTGGTTCGCATGACTTGCAAATTGGCTTAAATTTTGTATCTTTTTACCCATGAGATCCCCAGCCCAATTGGCTCAAGTATTTCGCGAAAAGCAGCTGAAGCTCACCCCCCAGCGGCAGCTGCTTTTCGGTCTTTTACACGAAAACGACACTCACCCAACCGCCGAGGGCTTGTTCGAAGTGGCCAGCAAACAAATGCCTGGCATCTCTTTGCGCACCGTTTATCAAACCCTGGGCGAGCTCGTAGAAATGGGCGAATTGCAGTCGGTCGATGTGGGTGCCGGGGCCGCCCGTTTTGATCCAAATATGGGCGATCATCACCACTTCGTTTGCGAGTCATGTGGCGCAGTTCGAGATGTTGAAAT
>JAEMTQ010000079.1 GCA_016462185.1 Ilumatobacteraceae bacterium | reverse complement strand
CACGATCACGACCATGATCACGACGGTGCAGACAGCTAAGAGCTTGATTCCTAGCGTGACATCTTGCATTAGATCTAGATAAATACGGGCTCTTATTGTCCGCAAAAGCCGTTGGCCACGAACTAGCGTGAATACTCAGTAATTAACTCCCAAACAAGAGGTATTTCTTTCGTGGATTTTGTTCGCAACTATTACGTTCCAAACGTCACCGAGCAGACCAGCCGTGGCGAGCGCGTCTATGACCTTTACAGTCGCTTGCTCAAAGAGAACATCATCATTCTTGGAACGCCGATTGACGACACGATCGCGAATTTGGTTTGCGCGCAGTTGATTCACCTTGAGAGTGAAAACCCTGACAAGGACATCAACATCTATATCAACAGCCCAGGCGGAGACATCTCGGCTCTCTTCGCGATTTACGACACGATGCAGTTCATTAAGAACGACATCGCAACAATTTGTTTGGGTCAAGCCGCTTCAGCAGCAGCGGTGCTTCTTGCGGCCGGCACCAAAGGTAAGCGATTGGCTCTGCCACACTCGCGAGTGTTGTTGCACCAGCCTTATGCGCAAGTGGGTTATTCGCAAGTTACAGATCTTGAACTCGCCGCCCGAGAAATCTTGCGCATGCGCGAGATACTCGAAGAAATTCTTTCTCAGCACACCGGTCAACCGATTGATCGAATTCACAAAGACACTGATCGCGACTTCGTCATGGAGGCAAGCGCCGCCAAAGAATACGGCATCATCGACGAAGTGATTTCAACGCGCGCATTTGCTGACCGCTCTGGACCTATTCGTTGAGAATTGAAACGAGGCGCTAATGGCTAAGTTTGGTGATTCAGCAGAACTTGTCAAGTGTTCGTTTTGCGGTAAGTCGCAAAAGCAGGTTAAGAAGTTAATCGCCGGTCCCGGTGTTTATGTTTGCAACGAGTGCATCGATCTCTGCAATGAGATAATTGACGAAGAAAATACCGAAGAGACAGAGGCCAGTCTTGAGAAGCTTCCGAATCCACGAGAGATTCGTGCGTTCCTCGACGATTATGTAGTCGGCCAAGACACAGCTAAGAAAGTTTTGTCGGTTGCGGTATTCAATCACTATCGCCGAATCCAATACAAGCAAAACGCATCAACTCGCCGAGACGATATTGAACTCGCAAAGAGCAACATCATGTTGTTGGGTCCGACTGGTTGCGGAAAGACCCACATGGCCCAGACGCTTGCGAGGCTCTTGAATGTGCCGTTTGCAATCGCAGACGCGACTGCGTTAACCGAGGCTGGTTATGTCGGCGAAGACGTCGAAAACATCTTGCTCAAACTTCTTCAGGCTGCAGACTTTGACGTCAAAAAGGCAGAGTCGGGCATCGTCTATATAGATGAGATCGACAAAGTTGCACGAAAGAGCGAGAACCCGTCGATTACGAGAGATGTTTCAGGTGAAGGAGTACAGCAGGCGTTGCTCAAAATTCTTGAAGGCACCGTTGCGTCGGTTCCACCTCAAGGCGGGCGTAAACATCCGCATCAAGAATTTATTCAAATTGATACGACAAATGTTTTGTTCATTTGCGGTGGTGCTTTTGCCGGCCTAGATCAAATCATCGCCTCACGAATCGGTCAAAAAGGTGTCGGCTTTCATGCGCAAGTTAAGTCAAAGTCAGAAAAAGATCCGGGTGAACTATTCGCCCAGGTTCTGCCAGAAGATTTACTGAAATTCGGCATGATTCCAGAATTTGTAGGTCGTCTGCCGATGATCGGCGCGGTTCACAGCTTAGATAGACCTGCGTTAATCAAAATTCTGACCGAACCTAAGAACGCGTTGCTCAAGCAGTATCAGAAGTTCTTTGAATTTGAAGATGTTGAACTTGAATTTTCGGCTGATGCGCTAGAAGCAGTAGCCGATCAAGCCCTTACGCGAGGCACAGGTGCTCGTGGACTTCGTTCGATTCTTGAAGAAGTTCTACTTGAAACGATGTATGACCTTCCTGGTCGTACTGATGTCGCCAAAGTTGTAATCGATCTCAACGCAGTGAAGAAAATTTCTGCACCAACTTTGGTTAAGCGAAGCACTCGCGTCACACGCCAGCGTCGCGCCGCGTCTTAGTCGAAGCATCTCATCGTGCAATACGCCGATGCGCTGCGTTATCTTGACGAACACTCAAGTTATGAGCGCACAGGGCGAGTCGACTCACCGAGCACCAAAAATATCGAGATATTGCTAGACGCAATCGCGAATCCACAACATTCATACCGCAGTATTCACATCACCGGCACCAACGGCAAAGGCTCGACAGCGCAAATAATCACGAAACTGTTGATGGCCCATGGGCTACGAGTTGGCACGTATTCAAGCCCTCATATCAACCGCATTAACGACCGAATCTGCATCAATGGCGAACCAATCGACGACACTGAATTCGGGTTACAGATTGGCGCAATCGCCGATCTTGAAATTCTTTCAGCGATTCGCCCGAGTTTTTTTGAAATCATGACTGCGGCGATGTTCCGCTGGTTTGCTGATGAGGCAGTCGATGTCGCTGTTGTTGAAGTCGGCATGCTCGGCCGATGGGATGCGACGAACGTGATTGATTCAGACGTTGCGGTGATCACGAACATCGCCCTTGACCACATGGAGTATGCGGGCCCAACTGTCGAGCATATTGCTAAAGAAAAAGCCGGAATTATCAAATCGTCAAGCGCGCTGATTCTGGGTGAAACAGACGAGTTGTTGCGAGAAATCTTTTTGAATGAGCCAGCGCGATCACAACTTATTCGCGACGAAGACTTTGCCTGCGAAGACAATTTTTTGGCGATTGGCGGCCGGATGATTACGGTGCGAACGCCACGCTCAAAATATGAGGACATATTGTTGCCATTGCATGGCCAACACCAAGGGGATAACGCGTCATTGGCGATTTGTGCTGTCGAAGCATTTTTTGATGATTCTATAAACCGTGACGTTTTAGATGAAGCAATGTCAATGGTGGCGATGCCCGGGCGATTCGAAGTTCTAGGTCATCGACCACTTGTAATTATTGACGGTGCGCATAATCCGGCTGGAGCAAAAGTTTGTGCCGAAGTTTTCTTCGAAGACTTCAACACGCAAGGTCGCAAAATTATTGTGATGGGTGCACTGCGCAGTCGTAATCCAGAAGATTTGCTCGTGGCACTTCGAGCCAATGAGTTTGATGTCGTCATAACTTGTATGCCGCCAACTCCGCGCGGATTGCCTGCAGATGAGATGGCGGCAGTTGCGCAAAGCATTGGCTGCGCGGATGTCAGAGTTGCAGATTCGGTAGAAAAAGCATGTGAGTTGGCAATGAAGATTGCACAAGATGATGACGCAGTTCTTGTCACTGGTTCGTTGTATATCGTCAGTGCGGCACGTCCGTATATTCAAAATCGGGTAACTAAGCGCACCTAGAACGCCGTAGGTACGGGCAATTCCGTGCGATAGAGGCGTGAAACCTTTAGCCTGAAGGCATGTCAAATCGCACACTTGTTTTATTGAAGCCAGACGCCGTCGAACGAAATCTCGTCGGAGAGATACTCGGTCGTTTTGAGGCCAAAGGATTAAAAATCGCCGCAATGGAGTTGCGCAAACTCGATGCCGACACATTGGCTCGGCACTACGAAGAACACAAAGGCAAGGGCTTTTACGCAGAACTCGTGACTTTTATGTCTCGCGGTCCAGTCGTTGCGCTGGCGCTTGAGGGTCCTGAAGACACTTGGGAAATTGTTCGAGCAATGATGGGCGCGACAAACCCCCGCACTGCGGCGCCAGGAACAATCCGTGGCGATCTCGGAACAATCTTTACTGAGAACCTGGTGCACGGCAGCGACTCGGCAGCGTCAGCTGCACGCGAACTTGAGATCTTCTTCCCAGGTATCACGAAGAAGAGTTCGTAACGATGGCGGGAGGTAATCCGCTTTCAATGGGTCGCGATGTCGCGGTCGACTTGGGTACCGCAAACACGCTCGTCTACGTAAAAGGTCAAGGCCTTGTTCTCAATGAACCTTCGATGGTCGCAGTTGATACACGCAGTGGTCAGGTAGTTGCAGTTGGTCACGAAGCCAAACGCATGTGGGGGCGGGCACCAAAAAATATTCGTTTAGTTCGTCCTCTTAAAGACGGAGTGATCGCCGACTTCGACGTTTGTGAACAGATGCTGAAGAATTTTTTGCAACGCATCTCAACAAGTCGCTGGAGTAAACCAAGAGTTATTGTTGCCGTGCCGTCTGAAGTAACCGGCGTCGAGCGCCGAGCGGTGCAAGACGCAGCTGAATTCGCTGGCGCGCGTCGACCGGTTTACATCATTGAAGAAGCCATGGCTGCTGCTATCGGAGCGGGGCTTCCAGTGCACGAGCCGAGCGCAAACTTGATTGTTGACATTGGGGGAGGAACAACCGAGGTGGCGGTTATTTCACTCGGTGGCATCGTCACGGCAAATTCGGTGCGTGTTGGTGGCGACGAATTGAACGAAACAATTGTTGCAATGTTCAAACGCGACTTTGATCTTGATATTGGCATCAACACTGCAGAAGAAGTAAAGATTCAACTTGGTTCAGCATGGCCGCTTGAACAAGAAATTGTCGGCGATGTTGGTGGGCGAGATACTAAAACTGGTTTGCCACGCACCCAAGCCGTGACGACTCAACAAGTGCGAGATGCTTTAGACGACTCAGTTCTGAGAATCATTGATGCGATCAAGAAAACTCTTGAACGGACTCCGCCAGAACTTGCTGCCGATGTAATTAGTCACGGTTTGGTGCTTGCAGGTGGCGGAGCATTGCTTGCTGGTTTGGCCGAGCGCGTAACTCATGAAACCGGCATCCAGGCATATATCGCGCCTGAGCCTTTGCTCGCAGTTGTGTTGGGTGCAGGAATGACGCTCGACAATTTAGAGGCGATTAAAGGTTTGACGATTCAAAGCGAATTTTCATAAAAGCGAGTTCTTAAAAAGTGGCAGCTGGTCAATCAACTCGAAGGCGAGCAATTATCTTGCTGGTGCTCTCCTCAATTATCTTGATCACCCTCGACTTACAAAATTCGTCGGCTATTTCGGGTCTTCGTTCTGTGTTTGGCGTGGTCTTTCGTCCGATTGAAAGCACGACTCGAGTAATAACCAGACCGGTAAGCAATATTTGGAACGGAATTGTCAACTACAACAATGTCTTGGATGACAATGATCGTTTGCGCGAGAAAATTGCGCAGCAAGAAGGTGCAACAATTGCAGCGGCAGCCTCGGTTCGGCTGTCACAAGAGTTGCTTGCGCTCAATGGTTTGCCAACACTGGCAGGAATCAATGCTGTAACTGCTCAAGTCATCGGTGATTCACCATCAAATTTTTCGCAAACGATTGAAATCAACCAGGGAAGCGAAAGCGGCATTCGAGTCGGTATGCCGGTGTTGAACGCCGCTGGTCTTGTTGGAAAAATCACCCAAGTTTCTACAGATCGTTCTGTTGTGATGTTGATTACCGACCCAGACTTTGCACTTTCGATCAAAGTTGTAAACGCACCTCGTCAAGCAACGACCACGACAATCGCGAGAAGTAATGCCGCGGT
>JAEMTQ010000138.1 GCA_016462185.1 Ilumatobacteraceae bacterium | reverse complement strand
TCAAGTAGCGTGTGACTGGCTATGGCGCGCGAAAAGATTTACACCCGAGCAGGCGACGACGGCACAACGGGTTTGTTCTATGGCGGGCGAGTCGGCAAAGACTCGGCATTGCCGCGGGCGTATGGCGCAGTTGATGAAGCGCAAGCAATCCTTGGATTAGCGCGCGCCGAGGCAGGCAAAGGCACCGAACTTGACGAACTTCTCGTGCACATCATGCGCGACTTGTGGGTGTTGATGGCCGAACTCGCGACGTTGCCAGAGAATCGCCACAAACTTGTAGACGGCAAGTCTCGCGTGACCGCAGAAATGGTGACGCGACTCGAAAACATGATCGACTCGCTTGACGAAAAATTTACGCCGCCAACAGAATTCGTTGTGCCGGGCGAAAACAAAATCGCGGCGTTGCTTGACGTGGGTCGCACAGTTGCGCGTCGCGCCGAGCGTCATTCGCTGGCGGCCGCACCTGCGCCATCGCAAGCCTGCCCATATTTAAATCGACTATCTGACTTGTTGTGGACAATCGCCAGATGGCAAGAAGGCAAATCGTTGCCGGCAAAAAGTGTCGACTGACGTTGAAATTAATTATTTAAAAGGAGAACAAAATGAAAATTAATCAGATCACATTTAAAGTCGCAAAACTTGACGACCCGACAGCCAAAGCAATTGGTATCGCAGTTTCAACCGACGGTGCGGTCGCCAAAGAACTTGGCATGTCACGTGACCAACTAACGGCGCTCGGCTTTGATGGCAAGGTTGGCCAAACACTTTTGTTGCCGACCAGCAAAACAAAATTAACGATTGCTGTAGGCATCGGCGAAGCAGCAAAAGCAAATGCGGATGTGCTGCGCAACGTTGCGGCTGCTCTTGCCCGCGCGAGCGCGAAAGTTTCGAGTTTGTCGACATCGCTTGCAACCGCAGGTCGCGGTGACCGCACAGCGATTGCTCAAGCAGTGACTGAAGGTTTGATTTTGGCGACACACCGTTATGACGCACTCAAGAGCGACAAGAAAGCGACATCAAAGTTGACTTCGGTGACGCTTGTTGCGCCAGGAGCGGTGACGACGGCAGTAACCAACGGTGCAAAGCGTGGCGAGACGATTGCCGACGCTGTTTGTTTGGCGCGCGATTTGGCAAATATGCCACCAGCACACTTGACCGCCAAGATGTTTGCCGAGCGTGCGCAAAAAGTTGGCGCTGAAGCTGGCGTAAAAGTAGAAGTGTTCAACAAAGATCAACTGTTGGCGATGGGTTGCGGCGGAATCATCGGCGTGAACCGTGGCAGTGTGAACCCGCCACGCATGGTGAAGATTTCGTATCGTCCGAGCGGCGCGCGCAGTGCGGCGAAGAAATCGGCGAAGAAGTCGGCAACGAAAACAAAACTGCCGCACCTGATTTTGGTGGGCAAAGGCGTGATGTATGACTCGGGTGGCATCAGTTTGAAGCCGTCGAATTCTGATCACGCGATGATGAAAGCCGACATGACTGGCGCCGCTGCAGTTTTGGCGACGATGGGCACGCTTAAAGCGCTTGGCTGCAAGAGTCAAGTGACTGCATACATGATGTGCACCGACAACTTGCCATCAGGAAG
>JAEMTQ010000078.1 GCA_016462185.1 Ilumatobacteraceae bacterium | reverse complement strand
GCCGCAACACTTGGTACTGCTGCTGCGGTTGCAGTCAGCGGGTTGATCGGCTTTGTCGGAATCATCGTGCCGCACGCGGTTCGACTTCTCGCAGGTGCAAGTTATCGACGAGTTTTACCGCTCAGCATTTTGCTCGGCGCAGCATTTTTGGTGGCAGCCGATATTCCGAGTCGAGTATTGGCCGACCCTGCTGAAACTCCAATTGGTGTAGTAACAGCATTTTTTGGTGCGCCATTTTTCTTGATGCTGTTACGTACGAGAAAGACTCAGACATGAGCACGCTCGGGTTTTGTGATCTGACTATTTCTTATGACGGGGTTTGTGCAGTCAATGGCTTTAACGACATCTTGCATTCAGGCGAGTGGCTATGTTTAATTGGCCCTAACGGTGCGGGAAAATCTTCGGTTTTACGTGCCGCTGCGGGATTGATTAATTACTCGGGCTCGGTTGCGATAGATCAAAAAGAAATTCCGACGACGTCGGCGCGATGGCGCGCGCAAAACATCGCATTTGTTCCTCAGACGCCGTTGATGCCCGATGACATGTCAGTTGTTGAATACGTTTTGCTTGGACGAAACCCATACATCAAACATTTTGCATCTGAGTCGACACATGATCTAGAGGTTGTTGAAAAGATTTTGCATCGCCTTGATCTTGAGCAATTTTCGAACCGAATGGTAGGCACGCTTTCAGGTGGAGAACGCCAGCGTGCTGTAATCGCGAGAGCCTTGGCTCAAGAGGCGCCTGTGTTGTTGTTAGATGAGCCAACCGCCGCACTAGACATCGGCCATCAGCAACAGGCTTTGGAACTTGTCGACAAGTTGCGACGCGAACAGGGTTTGACAGTCGTCTCGGCGATGCATGATTTGACCCTTGCGGGCCTGTACGCAGATCGACTGGTCTTGATGCATCAGGGCTCTTGCGTTGCATCGGGCGATGCGAAAAGTGTCTTGCGGTCTGAGACGCTCGCCGAGTTTTATGGCGTGTCAGCAAGGGTGCATCATGAAACAGATGGCACAGTTGTTGTAATTCCGCAAAGGGTAAACAGCAACTAGTTTGTAATGGATGTCTGACTCGGATCAGCGAAAATTCGCCAACACATTAAATGAGCACGTGTCCGGATGTGCGGCGGCGCATCAACGCCTTTTGGCTGCGCTCGAAAATTTGACTGATGATGATTGTCGACAAGATTCGTTGTTGCCGAACTGGTCACGTGGACATGTGCTGACTCACTTATCGCGTAATGCCGACAGCCATGTGAATTTGTTGCAAGCCGCTGTGCGGGGAGAGGTGGGCGAACAATATGCGAGCGCCGAGCAACGCAACGGCGACATCGAGCGCGGGTCAACACGTAGCGCAGAAGAGTTAGTAATGGACCTGCGGCTGAGTATTTACGGTCTTGAAGCAGCCTGGGCGAGCGCAAATGAGAAAGCCTGGTCGGGACAGGGTCGTACTTTGAGAGGGAATGTAATCGAGATGTCGTCACTTGTATTTTTGCGCTGGCGAGAAGTTGAGATTCATCACGCTGATTTGAATCTTGGTTTGGGTTACGACGATTTGACACCGTTATATGTGCGGCTAGAACTTGATCAGCAGATAATGCTTTGGCGCAGTCGCAAACCGATGGGAATGACTGACTTACCGGAGATCGCCAAAAAGTTATCGCCGTCGCAGCGGTTGGCTTGGCTAATGGGTCGTGTTGAAGTAGCAGGTTTGGCAAAACCAGAACCATTGTGAGCAGGTTTTCACGTTTTTAGTGATCTAGTTTGTTCGCAAAGATTTGGATTAAATCTTTCGCACCACTAGATGATGCGGCAATTGAGTTACGCCTTCGGTGAAACTTTCTCCAACTACGGCAAACTCGTTGCGCAGATAAAAACTCATTGCAGCATCTCGAGCTTTTGCCCAGATGTAAATTGCGCTGTGAGATTTAGCATGCGCGACTCCAGCGTCAATCAATATTTTGCCGAGACCAGAACTTTGTTTGTTAACAGCTACAGCCATGCCCCGCAGTTGAACCGCGATTGCGTTCGGGTCTTCTTGCCACGGATTCATCACCCACGTAGATGTAGCGACGAGGGTTTTATCTTCGTCAAAAATGCCTAAGTGGATGGTGCCAGGTTTTGAATCTTCGGGGTAACTTGCGTTTTTGTTTGGCGTATCGGCACGCAATACTGCAGCCCGCAGAGGAAGCGTCTCGTGTGTCTTGATCTCGACGACTATTGAAAGTGGATTTATCACTAGTTATGAGAATAGTTGGCGCAGATCTAGAACTCGGTGGGCAATAGTTGCTGCTTCAGCGTGATCGTGAGTCACGTGCAGAGTTGTAGTGCCGCGTGCCGTCAATAGTGCACGCAAGTCTTCGAGCAGTCGGCTGTGAAGCTCACTGTCGAGTCCGTTGAGCGGCTCGTCAAGCAACAAAACCTCTGGTTCGGCAACTAATGCTCGAGCAACAGCAATGCGCTTAGCTTCGCCACCTGAAAGATTGGTGATGCTGCGATCAGCAAGATGACTCAGGCCGACGAGATCAAGTGCTTCATGCACTTTTGTTGCGATTGTTTGCTTTGCAACCCGCTGAATTTTTAATGAATAGCCCACGTTTTGACTGACATTCAGATGCGGAAAGAGTTGGTTGTCTTGAAATACCAAGCCGATTTGGCGTTTGTGTGCGGGGCGATTGGTGATGTCGTTGTTGTTGAGCAGAATCGTGCCTGCATCCATGACTTCGAGGCCAGCGATACACCGCAAAAGTGTGGTTTTACCAGAACCGCTAGGGCCGGTTAGCGCGACAATTTCTCCACGCTGAATTGTGAGCGACAAGTTTGTAAACAATGGTCTTGACTCGTAGTTCACAGTGATGTTTTTGATTTCAAGCACGACTATTGGCGCTTTCTGTCGTGCTGAACTTGTCGATCACAAAAATAACTATGATGCTGAAAATTATTAGCAGGCTCGCCAAGGCGTAGCCCTGCGACTGCAAGATATCGCCTGGTCGCGAGAGCAATCTAGAGATTGTCACCGGCAGAGTTTCGGAGTTGCGACGAACCAAGAAACTGCTGGCGCCGAATTCTCCGAGCGAAACTGCGGCTGAAATTGCCGCTGCGACGATTATGGCTCGACGAACTATTTTAAAGTCGATTGTTCGCCAGACCTGCCAATTAGTTGCACCGAGCACGCTTGACGCCTGACGAAGCGAATCGGGGATGTCGTTTAAAACGGGAGTGATTGCACGAATTGCCAATGGCAGCGCGACGAGTGCGTGGGCGATGGGCAACATCATTTGTGAGCCACGCCAATTAAAAGGCTGTGTATCAAATGTGACGATTATGCCAAGACCGATTGAAACTGCCGAGACAAGAATTGGTAACGAAGTGAGAGCCGAAATAAAGCGAAAGTTTTTGTTATAGGCAAGTGATGAAGCAGCAAGAAGCGCGATTGTGGTGGCGATGAGAATTGTTACTACTGCATATCCGAGCGAAGTAATGAGCGAATTCAATACTCGTGTGTTGCTCAATACTTCTCGCCATGCATTCGTGCTGAGGCTCGAGTTTGAGATCAGAGATTTTCGGAAAATTGCCAAAATTGGCACAAGAGCAAAAGCGATTGACATTAGGCAGATTGTCGAAACGGCGAGTTTCTGTGAGGTTTTGTTGATGAGCCTTTGGCGAGAAATTGTTGTGTTGATAATTTGCAGCCTGTTAGTTCGTCTAGTTGACGAAATTAATAAAAACGCAATGCTGATCACGCAGATCTGCAGCAAACTGAGCACGAGAGCGCCCGAGACATCTCCGAGTTGCATTGCCCGAAAGTAAATTTCGGTTTCAATTGTCGATCGAGATGGCCCGCCCAAGATGCGTACGACGCCATACGACGTAAAGCAAAGTGTGAATACGACGAGCGCCGAATTTAAGATGACTTTGCCCAGCAACTTAAGCGTGATTGAAGTAAAAACTTGTCTTGGAGATGCACCGAGTGTTCGTGCGGCGTCGTCAAGATGTGGGTGAATCTGCAGCCAGCGCGCACCAATAATTCGCGCAGCGAACCCAAAATTAAAGTACGTATGGGCGAGGATCAGGGCAAATGCGGTGCGATGAAAACTGTTCGGCAGCACTTGCAGAAATGCAGCCCCGACCACGATGCTGGGCAAGATAAACGGAACGCTGATCAGGCTGATTATCAAGCGCTGAGACCTGAATTTGAAATTTGCTATTACTGCTGCGATTGGTAGAGCAATGACCAGGCTTGCAATCGTGCTGATTATGGCTTGCCAGGTTGTGAACCAAACAACATTAAGGATCGTTTCGCTTTTCAAGATTTTGAGTGACTCAAATTTGAGCGAGGTAAAGAGGATATTGCCAACTGGCACAACTACAAAAGTGAAAACAAAAACCGTCGGCAGTACAGCCAAGAGTTTGATGCCGCGATTCTGTTGAAACAGTGTTGCCGGCATGTTTTTAGCGCAACATTATGTTGGTGAACTCGTCTAACCAGATCAGCAAGCTACGCGAAATCAACTCAGGGTCGAGTTGCAGTGGCGACTCTGGCCGCAATGAGTATTTGACGAAGTCGTCGGGAAGTTTGGCGTTGACATTGGCTGGATAAACGAACAGTGTCAGAGGCAGATCTTCTTGAAACTTGAGATCAGTGAGATAGTCGATTAAGAGTTTCGCTTCACTTTCGTGTTTCGTGCCGCGAAGGATGCCTGCGAACTCAACTTGTCTAAAGCATGTAAGTGATGCAACTGCAGTCGGGGCGGTGGCCGGACGCGGGCTCGCGAAGATCATTTCTGCGGGTGGGCTTGATCCGTAACTTACGACGATTGGTCGTTCACCTTTGCCCGATGATCCCGAAAATTCTGTGTAGTAGGCCTCGGTCCAGTCGCCAACTACGAGCGCACCGTTTTGTTTGAGCGCTTTCCAATATTCGTCCCAACCGTCTTCGCCGAATTCGGCGATTGTTGCGAGCATGAACGCCAAACCTGGTGATGAACTAACTGGGCTTGGCACGACGAGCAGGTTCGCGTAGTTTGACGAAGTTAGTGCGCGCAGTGTGAGTGGCGGCGCGATTTTGCGTTGAGCGAACCAATTGACGTCATAGTTGATGCAGACATCGCCCGTATCAACAGGTGTTACTTCAAAGTTGGGCACGAGTTTGCGTGCGGCTGGGTCGAGGTTGGCAAGATTCTTTGATTCGTAAGGCGCGAAAATTTTTGCGGCGAGCGCGCGCGAGATGAGTGTGTTGTCGACACCCCATAAAACATCGGCTTCTGGGTTGCCTGCAGTGAGTGCGGCTTTAGTGACGAGTTCGCCCGCATCTCCGCCGAGCGCAATGTTGACTTTGATTCCTGTCTGTGCGGTGAAGTCATCGAAAATGCTTGGAGTTGGAGTGAACGAGTCATAGGCGAGCAAAGTGAGTGTGACTGGGTTTGTGTCTGACTCTGGGTTTGCTGAATCTTCAGTATCTTGAGTCGAGTTTTGTATGTCAGTTGTTGAACTTGATGAGCAAGAAGTGGCCGCGGTGATCAATGTGATTGTTGATAGTGCAATCAGAATCTGACGGAGTCTTGTACTTTTCATGTTTACCTCACTGTTTGATTTTTTGGATTGGCTGCCG
>JAEMTQ010000077.1 GCA_016462185.1 Ilumatobacteraceae bacterium | reverse complement strand
CCCCAGGCTGCGAGATCAAGTTCTTCGGCGCGCGATTCGGGGTTTACTTGTGCAGTTACAAAGTCAGCTGCAGTTGCCACTTCAGATAAGGCGCCACGCAACATCTTGCGTCGTTTGGCGAAGCCAGTACGCACGAGTGCGAACAATTCTTTTGCTACAACACCGCTTACCCCGGGTTGTGCACGGCGGCGAATATCAACAAGCGCAGATTCAACGCGCGGCTGCGGAAAGAAAACTGAAGGCGGCACTTGTCCAACAATTTTAGAAGTCGCCCAGTAATTTATTTTTACGCTCACAGCGCCGTATGCCTCATCACCAGCATTGGCGACGAGGCGATCTGCAACTTCGCTTTGCACCATCACCAACATGTGCTCAACTTCGGCGATGCCGTCCAACAAGTCAGCCACAATGATCGTTGCCACGTTGTACGGAAGATTGGCCACAACATGCCAGCGTTTTGACTTGGCGAGCAGTGGTTGCCAGTCAAGTGCCATCGCATCGGCGTGAACAACCTCGACGTTTTCGAGTTTCGCCGTGTTGCTTCGAAGCACTTCGACAAGTCCGTTGTCGATTTCAACTGCCGTGATGTTTGCGCCCGTCTCGGCGAGTGCGAGAGTTAGCGAGCCAAGACCGGCACCGATTTCGAGCACGAAATCTCCGGCACCGACATCGGCAAGGCGCGCAATTTTTCGCACCGTGTTGGCATCAATAACAAAGTTTTGACCGAATGCTCGCCGCGGGGCGAGACCATGTCGGTCAAGTAGCGCAGTGATCTCAGTGCGTGAAAATGTCACCAGGAAACAGTCACAGGAATAGGTGCATCAACCAGGTTCGCTAGTGATTCAAAAACTTTTGTGTGCAAAAGCATTGAAGCTCCAGATGGCATAGTTGTGCGAAAGACGTTTGTACATGTTGCGGTTCGGCCATTGTTCAGATTCTGCACCGAAATTTTGATGCCTAGTGGGGCTTGGGGCATGTAACAAACAATCTCAGGTGCATTATCAAAGTTGCTGAACGACGCGATTGCTTGCACGCCAGTCAAACTGCTGGCGGGGTAGGCGATCTGCGCAGAGCCGTCTTGAACTATGGGTGACGGTCCACCCAAAATAATTGGCTCGAGTGAGCCGTCTTCGCTGGCTTGTTCAAGTTGCGTAGTTGTGGTCGCTACTTCAGTCGAGTCTGTGACCTTGTCATCAGAGCGATTTAACAAAACGAAAGGCAACACGAGAGTCGTTAGCAGCGCCGCAATTACGATGCGTCGTCGTTCAAAAGTTGAAAGAAACAACGTGAAAACGCTCCTTGGGTGAGCCGTCTAATGACGACATAGTCAGGTTACGCAGCGATGCCAGGGAAAGCAATCGTTGCGTTGTGTGTTGTTTGACTTGCGATCTCGCTGACAGCAACATTTCTCACCTCGGCCAGACACGCACCGACTTCGACAAGAAATGCTGGTTGGTTTGACAAGCCGCGATGCGGAACCGGCGCAAGAAATGGACTATCGGTTTCAACAAGCATCTTGTCGGCACTGCAAATTTTTGCTGCGTCACGAATCTCTTGGGCTTTTTTGAAAGTAACAATGCCTGAAAAAGAAAGATAAGCACCGATATCTAAACATTTCTTCGCTTCAACAGGCGAACCAGTAAAGCAATGAAAAATTGTTCGCTCTGGCACGCCACATGAATTGAGAATCTCAAATGTTTCATCCCATGCTTCGCGCGTGTGAATAACCAGTGGCAGTTTGTGCTCGTTGGCGAGTGCAATTTGAGCAGCAAAAATCTCGCGTTGCACGGCGCGATCTGAGTGGTCGTAGTAGTAGTCAAGACCGCACTCACCGATAGCCACGACTCGTGGTTGTTTAATTAACTCGTGAATGCCCTCCAAAGTGTTTTTGGCATCATGCGGATGCAGGCCGACAGTCGCCCAAACATCTTTGTGTTGACTTGCGAGTTCGATGGCGGCTCGCGAAGTTTTGACATCGGTGCCGATTGTGATCATTCGCTTCACGCCTGCTTCGCGCGCCGTAACTAAAGCCGCCTCGGCACCACCCGGAATATCTTCGTAAGTCACATGGCAATGAGTGTCAACCCATTCAGGTTTCGTCGAAACTTGAGTTGGCATAACTAAATCTTTTTGCGCGGAAACAGTGGCTCGCCCTTCGTAACAGTTGTGCCACCGGGGTAGCGACCCCATTGTGTGTCGGCGCCGACGCGTTGATCAGAAACTTCACCGACCATGCCGAGACGTTGCCAAACATCTTGGCAAGTCTTGGGCATCGCTGGGCTTGCCAAAATCGTCACGATTCGCAACGCTTCGAGTGCATCGCCCATAACGCGGTCAAGGTCGGCGCCCGGTTCCATCTTCCATGGTTCGTTTGTTTCAAGAAATGCGTTTGTCGCACGGATCAACGACCACGTCGCATCAAGCGCGCGGCCCGGTTGCACGTTTTCCCATTCGGCAATTGTTTGGGCGACACTTGTTTTGGCAATTTCCGCGAGTGGGCTTGATGTCGAAGGTACTGGTCCGATACCGCCACACTTTTTCTCGACCACGGTCGCCACACGTGCCGCCAAGTTGCCGAAGTTGTTCGCAAGATCCGAGTTGTAGCGCGATAGCAAACCTTCGTACGAGAAGTCGCCGTCGTTGCCATAGTTTGTGTCGGCCAAAACGTAATAACGAAAACCGTCTACGCCAATTTCGTCGATCAAGTCGAGCGGGTTCACGACGTTGCCGGTTGTCTTCGACATCTTTTCGCCGCCGACTAACAACCATCCACCAACTGCCCATCCTTTTGGTGGCTCTAGGCCTGCTGACATCAGCATCGCGGGCCAATAGACGCAGTGAAAACGAATGATGTCTTTGCCGATGAAGTGATAATCAACTGGCCAATTTGCACCGAACCGTTTTTCGTCGGTGCCATAGCCGTGCGCGGTGATGTAGTTGGCAAGCGCGTCAAACCAAACGTATGCAACGTGCGAGTTGTCCCACGGCAGTGGAATGCCCCAAGTCAGAGTTTTGCGACTCACTGAAAAATCTCGCAAGCCTTGTTTGATGAAACCTGTTACTTCGTTGACGCGATGGTCGGGTTTGATCGCATCAGGGTGATCGGCGTACCACTTCAGAAGTTTTTCTTCGTAGCGCGACAGACGAAAAAAGTAATTTTCTTCTTCAACGTATTCGGCTTTCGTGTTATGGATTTTGCATTTGCCGTTGTCAAGCTCTTCGGGCGTGTAGTAGGCCTCACACGCAACGCAGTAATACCCGCGATAAATGTCGACTTCAATATCGCCGGCGTCGTAACAGGCCTGCAACAGTTTCTGCACGCCAACTTTGTGGCGTTCTTCGGTCGTGCGAATGAAATCGCTGACGTCAATATTCAGGCGATCCCACGCATCGGCAAATAACGGCGCAATCTTGTCGACGAATTGTTTTGGCGAAACACCTTCGGCATCGGCGAATTGCTGAATTTTCAGGCCGTGCTCGTCGGTGCCAGTCAAAAGATGAACTTCTTCGCCACAAAGTTTGTGCCACCGGCAGACCGCATCGCTAATAATCGTCGTGTATGCGTGCCCGAGGTGTGGTTTGGCGTTGACGTAATAAATTGGCGTCGTCGCCGAGAACTTTTTCACGTATATATCTTAAAGGTTGTCGCGAACTTGCAGTGCGAGTTCGTAGACGGTGCGTTTCGCAACGCCAAAGCGAGCAGAAACTCGGGCTGCAGAATCTTTGCGACTCACACCTTTGGCGATCTCTGCACGAATTGCGGCAAGCAACTCTTCATCTGTAGGCGGTGCCGGTGGTTTTGCAGGCTCAAGAATGATCACATATTCGCCACGCGGCTCTGTCTTGGCGACGTGCATGTTTGCATCTTGCAAAGTTCCTCGCCATATTTCTTCGTGAAGTTTCGTCAACTCTCGAGCCAGCACGACACCGCGCATCGCGCCGCAAGCAGTTGTCAGATCGCTGAGAGTTTTCACGAGTCGATGTGGTGCCTCATAAAACACAGTTGTTCGTGATTCGGTGGTTGCCATCGCCAGGCGCTCGGTGCGTTCGGCGCCGCTGCGCGGCAAGAAACCCTCAAACACAAAACGCGACGTCGGCAGACCACTTATTACGAGTGCCATTGTCAGCGCCGAAGGGCCAGGCACTGCTGTAACGACGCCACCGGCATTGACAACTGCAACAACAAGTCGTTCGCCTGGGTCGCTGATTCCGGGTGTGCCTGCGTCTGTTATTAATGCAACGCTTGAGCCAGATGTGACTAGTGAAACGATCTCTTCGCGCGCGTCGTATTCGGTGTGTTCATTAATTACAACTAATTTTTTGCCGGTCACACCAAAGTGGGCGAGCAACTTGCCAGAGTGTCGCGTGTCTTCGCAACAAATAATGTCTGCCGCTTTGAGAGCCTCAATCGCACGTTGCGAAATGTCCCCGAGATTTCCGATCGGTGTTGCAACAAGAACAAGTGCGCCACGATTCGTCGTGCCAGATGGTGGCAGTTGCTCGCTCGTCACGTCAACCGCGCTTCAAGAGTGTGGCCGATCACAAGACCCCAATTTTCAAAAGTGCCGGCACCAGCTTCGAGTACATGTTTTGCTTTGAGCACTGGCAAGCCAACTCGTCGTGGCTTTATTTTTTGCACTTTGATCACTTGCAGTTGTTCATCTAGGTATGCGACGTCGAGTGTGCACTTGACGCCGAACGTATGTATCCATCGACACGAGTCAATGAACAGCGGTGTCTCAATTTCGGACTGGCCAATCAGGCCTTGTCGTCGGGTTTTTGCAGTGTCGGCAATATTCAAGCTCGACAGCACTTGCGATTGACACACCAACCAACCAGTTTTGAATTGAGTCGGCACAACCATATTTTGTTACGTGTTGTGGCGAATTTCAAGCGTGTCGCCGTCAACCACTTCATAGTCTTTGCCTTCAACACGAATTTTGCCGACATCTTTGGCTTTGTTCCACGAGCCGATGCTCAATAATTCATCCCACATAATTACGTCTGCACGAATAAAGCCGCGCTGCAAGTCGCTGTGAATCTTTCCGGCACACTCAGGGGCTTTTGCCCCAGCTTTAAAAGTCCACGCACGCGTTTCTTTTTCGCCAGTCGTGAAATAAGTTCGCAATCCAAGCAAGTGATACGCCGATCGCACCATGCGTGGCAACGCGCCTTCACCCAAGCCCAGTGCTTCGAGCATTTCTTTTCGATCCTTGGCGTCAAGTTGTGCTGCTTCGGCTTCAAGTTGCACGCTCATGCCCAAAACCTCGACTTGATTTTCGCTTGCCGACCCTGGTGGCGCAAGTTCTTTGCGCACAATCTCTTCAAATTCTGGAATTCGCGCCAAGTCATCTTCGGCGACGTTGACAACTGCCAGAACTCGGCGAGTTGTCAATAAAAAGTGTGGTGCCAATAGTTCTAAATCGTCTTTCGAAATCTTGGCTCGGTATAACGGCCGACCCTCAGCAAGATTTTCTTGCGCGCGAGTCAAAGCGCCGAGTTCGTCTTCGAGCGTCTTGTCCATTCGCGCCGCTTTTTGCATCCGATTAATTTTTGTTTCGACTGCTTCAAGGTCGGCGAGTGCCAGCTCAATTTCGAGTACTCGTAAGTGCTCGAGCGGGTCGCTCGGTCCCGGAATATCGTCATCAGCAAACGCACGCAAAACGTAAACGATCGCATCAACTTCGCGAATGTTGGCGAGAAATTTGTTGCCGAGTCCTTCACCTTTGCTTGCACCTTCGACGAGTCCGCCGATGTC
>JAEMTQ010000137.1 GCA_016462185.1 Ilumatobacteraceae bacterium | reverse complement strand
ACCATCGTTGCAAATGCCGCCACAACACCAGTCACTTCATCGGTCAACGCAATCGGCGGCAACATCGGCGGACCATCGGGTTCGCCGCTTATTGCTGCGAGTCCTGACATCGACTCTGCGATTGACGCGAAACCTGGTCGATCTTTATACGGACCAGTTTGCCCAAAGCCCGACACTCGCGTGATCACCAAGTTTGCATTTCGCTTTAACAAAACGTCGGGCCCAACACCAAGGCGCTCAAGTGTGCCCGGGCGAAAGTTCTCGACAAGTACGTTTGCCTCATCAATAAGTCGCAAAAATATTTCTCGGTCTGCATCAACTTTTAGATCAAGAGCAATATTTCGTTTATTGCGATTGACCAACTTCCACCACAAGCCAGTGCCATCTCGCGGATCTTTCCACGCCATTGCGCGCAGGCTGTCGCCATCGCCTGGTTTTTCAATTTTTATTACGTCGGCGCCGAAGTCGGCAAAGTATCGCGCACAGTTCGGTCCCGCCAGAACTGTCGAGAGGTCAATGACCCGCAGGTCGTGCAGCGGCCCCGACATTTTTAGTTTGGTCGGCTGCGACGCGCCAGAACTGAGTCAGTCCAAGAACGGCCGCTAAATCTCCATGACGTTTGCACGGTGGTCGTCGCAACTGGTTGCGGTTTTGGCCACAACATTTCGAGTGCCGTAGAGATTGCAACTGCTTCATCAGCTGTCGGCGAAGGTGAAACCGAATTTTGCATTTCTATAACGGCATGTTTCCGTGTTTGCGTCGTGGCAACTCTTCACGTTTTGACTGCAGCATTTTTAAACCTGCGATCAGCTTGCTGCGAGTTTCTGCTGGGTCAATGACATCATCGATGTAGCCACGTTCGGCAGCCGCATATGGGTTCGCATACTTCTCGGCATATTCAGCCACAAGTTCTTTGCGACGCTCAGCGGGGTTTGCTGCTTGTTGCAATTCGCGTCGATAAACAATTTCAACTGCACCTTGAGGTCCCATTACGGCAAGTTCAGCAGTCGGCCACGCATATGCAAGGTCTGCACCAATTGATTTTGAGTTCATTACAACATAGGCGCCGCCATAGGCCTTACGAGTAATCACTTGAATTCGTGGCACGGTTGCTTCGCAATATGCGTAAAGCAGTTTCGCCCCGTGACGAATGATGCCACCGTATTCTTGGTCAACTCCTGGCAAGAAGCCCGGCACGTCTACAAAAGTGATTAGCGGAATATTAAATGCGTCGCAGGTACGCACGAATCGCGCTGCTTTTTCACTTGACTCGATATCTAATACACCCGCCAGAACCATCGGCTGATTGCCGACGATGCCGACTGTTTTGCCATCAAGGCGAGAAAATCCGCAAACAATGCTCTTTGCCCAATGCGGGAAGTATTCAAAAAATTCTCCATCATCTACAACTTCGCTGATCACTTTTTTCATGTCGTATGGCTGGTTTGCTGACGGCGGCAAAATTGTGCGCAAAGACTCGCATTGACGAAGCGGATCATCAGTCGCCGCAACCGACGGGGCATCAGCCATATTGTTTTGCGGCAAGAAGCTCAATAAGTAGCGCACGTCTTCGAGACATGCTTTTTCGTCGGCTGAAACAAATGTTGCTACGCCGCTCTTTGAAGCGTGGCTCATTGCACCACC
>JAEMTQ010000076.1 GCA_016462185.1 Ilumatobacteraceae bacterium | reverse complement strand
GTGGCAGGAATTTCTAATGCTGCAAATGTGGCCGAGTCAGCCCCATTTTTGATGGCTTCCAAAATATTTTTCATGAATTCACAGTACAGACCCGAAACCCCTACGATGAAACCCATGCCAGGTTCATACATCATCTCAGGGGCCCGTACGCCCATCGGAAAACTCAGTGGGGCGCTCGCGTCATTTAGCGCCGCTGAACTTGGAGGGTTTGCAATTGCTGCAGCCTTGCAACGCGCAGGTGTTGCGCCACACGAAGTTGAACACGTGATCATGGGACAAGTTTTGATGGCAGGACAAGGCCAAGTGCCGTCGCGTCAAGCCGCCGCCAAGGCCGGCATCCCGATGAACGTGCCAAGCGTCAACATCAACAAAGTTTGTCTGTCCGGACTTAACTCGATTTATTTGGCAGATCAAATGATCGCCAACGGAGAAGCAGACATTGTCGTCGCGGGTGGAATGGAAAGCATGACGAATGCTCCATATCTGGCGATGGGAGCACGAAGTGGATTTCGATTTGGTGATGTGCAATTACTCGACGCAATTCAACGCGACGGTTTGTGGTGTGCATTTGATGCTTGCCTCATGGGTCTTGGCACCGAGCGATATGCGGCTGGCGAAATCAGTCGAGATGCGCAAGACGATTTAGCGATGAAGAGCAACCAACGAGCCGCGGCTGCAATCGCTGCAGGACGACTCGCAGACGAGATTGTGCCGATCAGTATTCCCCAACGCAAGGGCGACCCGATTGTGATTAGCAACGACGAAGGGGTTCGTGCGTCAACAACAATGGAGTCACTCGCGTCGTTGAAGCCAGCGTTTGATAAAACCGGCACGGTCACGGCCGGCAATGCAAGTCAAATTAGCGACGCTGGTTCTGCAGTTGTAATGATGTCAAAACGCGAAGCCGACAAGCGCGGTGTGAAGCCACTTGGCGAATTCATTTCATATGGCATGGTGGCTGGCCCCGATAATGCTTCGTTGCTTCATCAACCAAGCCGCAGCATTCTCAAAGCCCTAGAGCGAGTTGGCAAAAAAGTTTCTGACGTTGATTTGTTTGAAATCAACGAAGCCTTTGCCGCGGTGGGCGTTGCATCAATGCGCGACTTGGGGATCACCGACGAAATTGTCAACGTCAATGGTGGCGCAATTGCGCTTGGTCACCCAATTGGCATGAGCGGCAATCGTCTCGCAATAACTTTGTTGCATGAACTTCGACGTCGCGGCGGCGGAATGGGTGCAGCCGCATTATGTGGCGGCGGCGGACAAGGTGACGCGTTAATTTTGCGCGTCAGTTAGTTTCAGCCAGCGACTTCTCGTCGCCCTTCAAGAGCACGACCCAGCGTAAGTTCATCGGCGTATTCGAGATCTCCGCCAACCGGCAGACCGCTAGCAATTCGCGTAACTTTCACGCCTAATGGTCGCAACACCCGCGCAAGATACATCGACGTTACGTCACCTTCTGTGTTTGGATTCAAGCACAGAATCACTTCTTTAACCCCTTGTGGCTCGATTCGTTGCAGAAGTTCGCGAATCTTCAACTGCTCGGGCCCGATGCCATCAAGTGGATTAATTGCGCCAAGCAAAACATGATATTGCCCGCGAAATTCGCGCGTCTTTTCGATCGCCACGACATCTCGAGATTCTTCGACCACGCAAATAGTCGTTGCATCGCGCCGATCATCACTGCAGAACTGGCAAAGATCAGCTTCGGCGAAGTTTGAACAACGCTGACAAAATTTAACTGTGGCTTTGGCTTTCGTGATCGAATTTGAGAGTTGCTCAACATCGCGGTCTTCGCTTTTGATCAGGTGAAAAGCAATTCTTTGCGCCGACTTTGGGCCGATGCCCGGCAAGCGCGACAACGCATCAATCAATGCCTGCATTGGTTGGGTATAAGCAGATGCCATAGTTAGCTACTTCTTGTTGTCAATAATCTGCGACCCTGGAAAAGCTTTAGCTAGTTCGTCAATTGCCGAAGATTGCTTGCCAACTGGGGCGTTTGTTGTTTCAGAAATGTCTTCAACAATGTCGATGTCGTCTTCTGGCGGTGAAGCGTCTTGGTTTGACTTGCCGCGTTTGGGCGCCGAAACAATAAATTTAACTTCAACTTTTTTGCCACAGACTCGAAGCAACGAATCAATCAAAGTTTGTAGATGTTCGGTCGATTTAGAAATATGCATTTCACTTGGCGCGACAAGTGTGAGCACGCCATCTTTACATTCGCTCACGCTTACAGCACTGTAGAGCGCACGAACGATTGGTTTTTGCGCCGCGACAACTTCAGGCCATCGAGTTTTAAGTTCGGCGTCACCCATCGGTGCTACAGATTTTTCTGGTTGCAAAGCAGCGGCAGGCTTCACAGGTTCGGGACTAGCAGCAGGTTTTGTTGGTTGCGGATTAGTTGCGGGCATTGCCGACGCTGCTCGCCCACCAAGCTTGGCTCGACCAGTATTCGGATCTAAAAGTGCGGGACGAGCAATTGGCCCTGTTGAATCTCGCATTGCAGTAACGCCTGACTCAAGTCGTTCGATTCGCGCCATAAGCGTTGCAACATCGGTGTTTGAATTTTGCCGGGTGAGTTTTACAACGGCGACTTCGAGCAACAATCTCGCGTCGGGCGCATGGCGAATTTCAATTAGCACGTCGCCTAAAACTTCGATCGCTCGCACGACACTTGTTGCACCCATGCGACGGGCTTGTTCGCCAACAATCTCGGCGCGTTCTTTTGGTAACTGAACTAATTCTGGTGCCATCAACGACAAAAACGCATCGCGAAGATAACGAACAATGTCTTCTGTCAGCGCGCGCGGATCGGCACCAAACTGCACGGCTGAACCAACAGCGGCGAGTGCCCGACCTGGATCATGGTCAATAAACGATTCAATGAATTCGTCAAGCGAGATTTGCTCTTCGACGTCGCCACCCGAGGCGACAACAAGTTCAAGTGCCGACAGTGTGTCGCGCACAGAACCGCCGCCAAGTTGCACGACGCGATCGATTGCATCTTCGCTTACAACAAGTTTCGCATCGGCAACGACCCAACGCACATGTTCTTTGAGCTCTTGCAACGGCAAAAGATGAAATTGCAAATGTTGTGTTCGGCTACGAATTGTTTCGCTGACTTTTTGTGGATCAGTAGTTGCCAAGACGAAAACAACATGATCTGGTGGTTCTTCAAGCGTCTTCAATAGCGCTGCTTCTGCAGGCTTTGAAAGCATGTGGACTTCGTCCAAAATAAACACGCGATGTCGACCCGGATTACCCAGTGCTGCTCGCTCGATCAGATCGCGCATATTGTCGACACCGTTGTTGCTTGCAGCGTCGAGTTCAAGTACGTCGTAGCTAGAACCGGCATCAATTGAGAGACACGAGTTGCACTTTCCGCAAGGCTCACCATCTTTTAATTTTTCGCAATTGAGGACTTTTGCCAAAATTCTTGCCGTCGAAGTTTTGCCCGTGCCTCTTGGTCCTGAAAATAAATACGCCTGGCCTTCGCGATTATTGATCACCGCGTTACGTAACGCACGCACTACATGGTCTTGTCCCTTGAGCTCATCAAAGCGACGAGGTCGGTATCGGCGATAAAGAGACTGGGTTGCCATTTCGTAGCGAGCCTACCTATGGGGTGGTTCACCTCGGGTTAGCCCCTTTATTAACTACTCTTTATATACGCTCATGGCAATTACGCAAAACAAGCAATCCGCTAAATTCTCGGCCCTGGCTGGGCTGATCGGTCTGGCGATGATCCTTGGCTTTTTTGGCACGACGGCCAACGCTTCGGTCTCAGGCTCAAACCAACTCAGTTCGTCGAATCCCGCGCCGAACCAAGTGGTTTCAGTACCACCAACGCAATTGCAGTTGGTTTTTCGTGATGCGCTCGCAAACCCAGACGTTGTTACGAACATGGGACTATCGCTTGCTTGCAACGGCACGCTCGTTGGTCTTGGTGTTCCCCAACTTGGGACAGATTTCAAAACTGTTTCGGCAGCACTGACGCAGATTCCGCCATCTGGTTTGTGCACTGTGAGTTGGGCGCTTCCCGACAGAAGTATTGGCTCGTTTAGTTTTACCTCCGCAGTTGCGATTCAAACCACGATTCCGGGTGCGACCGACGGTGGCACTGGCAATGCAGATGGCACTAGCAGCGGAACTCCAACAATTATTGGTGAAACTGTCGAACAACAAAAATCTGCGCCGAGAGTGGGTGGAATTCTTGGCTTGTTGAGAATTTTTGAATACCTGTTGATGTCGGCGCTGTTTGGCGGTCTGGCACTAATCGTTACCGCGTGGCCCGAAGGCCCAAATTATGGTGTGACATTGCGTTACATGCGACTCGCCTGGATCGCTTGCTCATTCACAATGTTTCTTGTACTTGCGCTTACAACGATGCGTGCCGAGTCACAAGGTTTTATCGCGTCACTGAATCCGTTTGGTTGGTTCGGCGCACTGAACACTGGTAGCGGTGCGATTTTGATTTTACGTTTCGTTTTGATTTTGGCATGCGGCTGGGTGGCGATAAACCCAGAGCGAATCAATGACCCCGCATCACAACTAATCGCGGGCGGAATAATTATCTCGATGATCGCCACACTTGGCTTGTCACGACTGGGTCAAGACGTTGCAGTGTTTAGTTATGTACTTGGCATCGTGCACGCAATCGCCATGGCGTATTGGATTGGTGGACTGTTGTTGCTTTCGCGCGTCGTGTTGATTGGCCCTGGCACTTCTGATTTAGTTAGCGCAGTTCGAGCATTTTCTCAGCATGCGATCATCGCCTTCGGTGTCACGGTGTTTACAGGTGTCTTGCAGATCTACTTATTAGATGGTTCGTCGATCTTCACAAGCGGTCACGGCCGCATTGGTGTGCTCAAGGTAATTTTTGTTTCGGTGATGATTTTCATCACTCTTGTATTGAAGACGTTTATTCTTGGCCGTCTCGACGACGGCGACAAACTCACAGGTCGCATGGCTTGGCGTTTGCGTCGCGCAGTTTCAGTTGAGCTTGTATTCGCTCTAATCGCCTTGATGTTCACGTCGTGGCTAGTTGCGACAACGCCTCCGAAAGCAAAAGCCGAAGTACGCGCACCTGCAGCGATGTATTCATTTAGAGAAGAGTTGAAGAACGAAAGATTTCATGTTGTGATCTCACTCACGCCTGGAGTTACTGGCACTAATGCAATGAGAATCGAACTGATTCAGCCAAAACGAATAAATAATTTCGCCGTCAAGTTGATTCCACAGGCGATTGGTTTTTCGGGAATTCAAATTAATGTTCCGTTGTCTCGCCCGGGCGCGGCGATTGTTGCGGGCGACGGGTCGTTCATCCTTAATGCACCTGGCATCTGGAATATCGAAATATCAGGCACGACCACCACTGGCGACCTGACACCATTGGCGACAACATTGGCAGTCACCCAAGCGGTAGATCAAACAACCGTTACGACTTTGCCGACAGTTACAACAATTGGCGGTTAGCCACAAGATGAGCCATTTGGCTCGAGAGCACTATCGTTTAATTCGTGAATAGCAATTCGATGGAAGAAAAACTTGCCGACCTCAAGGCGCGCAAGACCGCCGCGTTCACCGCAGGATCGCCAAGATCAATTGAACGACAGCATGAAAAGGGCAAGCTTCTGGCCCGCGAGCGAATTGATGCGCTTTTAGACGAAGGAAGTTTTCACGAACTCGATTTGCTTGCGCGTCATCGTGCCCATGCTGCTGGTCTTGAGGAGCATCCGTATACAGATGGTGTAATCACGGGTTGGGGCACGATTGATGGACGTAAAATTTTTGTCTTCAGTCAAGACTTCACGGTCTTTGGTGGCGCACTTGGAGAGGTGTTTGCCGAGAAGATTCACAAATTAATGGATCTTGCACTCAAAGTTGGCGCACCGTTGATTGGTCTGAACGACGGCGCGGGTGCGCGAATTCAAGAGGGCGTGGTCTCGCTCGCAAGTTACGGCGGAATTTTTCACCGCAATGTTCAGTCTTCAGGTGTGATTCCGCAAATCAGTGTGGTTCTTGGCCCATGCGCGGGTGGTGCGGTTTACTCGCCTGCGATGACTGACTTTATTTTTATGGTTCGCGAAACCAGCCACATGTT
>JAEMTQ010000075.1 GCA_016462185.1 Ilumatobacteraceae bacterium | reverse complement strand
ACAAATCTTGGGCTCGTCAAAGGAAACTGCTCAGGCAACTTGATGTATCCAACCTTTTGTGGTGGTGTGTCAAAGTCGCCCGCCTGCAAATTCAGCACCGCTCGATTCGCCGTAACGATTGTTATTTTTGTTCCACTTGCACGTTTGGCGGTCGCAATTACCGCTGCTTTGCTTTCACGACCCTGCCTTGGCAAACTAATCATGTCGCCAAGTCTTAGAACGCTAAGCGCTTGTTCGATTTGTGTGGCGTCGGGTTCGTCTTGATTTGCCTTTCTAAATTCGTCGATATCGCCGTAACTACTTTTGGCTTGTTCACGCAGTCGGTCACGCTCTTTGCTTCGACGCGCGATTCTCGCCTGAATCTCTACAACATCTCGACCACTTTGAAACTGCGCAAACGAGAGATTCAGTAAGTGGTGGGCCTCTTGGCGTGAGTGAGTTTGAATGAGGTTTGCTGCCATGTTGTAGGTCGGTCTAAAAGCCGAAACAAGTCGAAATGATCTACTCAGCGCAAGCGCAGCGACTTGGTCGAAGCCGACGAATTGATTCCATAAAACTAAAGCATGCCCAACTGTGTCAATACCTCTTCTCCCCGCTCGCCCGGTCAATTGCGTATATTCAGATGCCTTCAATGGTTGATGATGCTCGCCGGTGAATTTAGTTATTTTCTCAATAACCACTGCTCGTGCCGGCATGTTCAGACCCACGGCTAAGGTTTCTGTAGCGAAAACCAATTTAACGAGTCCTCGAATGAAGCACTCTTCAACAATCTCTTTGAATGCAGGCACCAAACCTGCATGATGCGCGCCAATTCCAAATTCAAGTTGATTCGCAAATTTCGAAAAGTTGAGTGCTGCTAGGTCATCGTCAGAAAATATCTCTACTCTCGCATCAATTATTTCTGCAATCTCAGCTCTTTGAGTTGCATCCGTAAGTCGAATGCCTGCTCGCACGCACGACTCTGCCGCTTCGTCACATTGGTTACGACTAAAAATGAATACGATCGCCGGCAACAAGTCTTGTTGCTGTAAAAGATCTGTGACTTCAACTCTGTTCGGCGAAAAAAACTTAGAGCGCTTTCGGGGCGCTGAATCTCGATGAGACTTGCGGTTCCCCCCGGGCACACGCACTTCGCGTTGGGTCGACTGCTGTTCAAGTTTTGACACCTCTGGGTTAGGCGCACCGTTGACCACGGTCTCAAACATCCTTACTTGGTGTGACGACGAATCTCCAACAACAAAGTGGTTCGTTAACTCAACTGGACGCTTCTCTTCGACAATCGGCACTGTTTGTCCACGCACAGTGCTTAGCCATTCTGTTACTTCAGACGCATTTGAAACAGTCGCCGAAAGACAAACCAGCTGCACATTCGGGTCTAAGTGAATTATCACTTCTTCCCATACCGGACCGCGATATGCATCCTGAAGAAAATGCACTTCGTCTAGCACTACAACAGCAAGACCATCAAGTGCCTCTGAGCGTGCGTAAATCATGTTGCGCAACACTTCAGTCGTCATAACCATGATCGGCGCATTGGTGTTAATGCTGTTGTCGCCAGTTAAAAGACCGACATCTTTTTTGCCGTAGTGAGCAACTAGGTCGTTAAATTTCTGATTTGAAAGTGCCTTAATCGGTGCAGTATAAAAAGCGCGCTGTCCTTGTTGTCGAGCCGCCTCGATTGCGTATTCGGCAACAAGCGTCTTACCCGAGCCGGTTGGTGCGGCCACCAATACCGAGTCACCACGATCAAGTGCATCTAACGCATCGATTTGAAATTGGTCAATCGCAAAGTCGTAACGTGCGATCAAAGACTCGCGACTTGGCCGAGGCATCAAATCAGCCGTGACGATTATTCAGAGTTGCGTGCACGTTTACGAGTTGCAAGAAAACCAACCAGAATTGCGACGAAATACAAAACGCTCAAAGGAAGCCCCAATGCCAACAGAGTTATCGGGTCGCCGCTTGGGGTTATCACTGCTGCAACAAAAAAAATCGAAACAATTGCGATGCGCCATTGTTTCAACAATGTTCGGGGTGTTAGCACTCCAACTAACTGTAAGAAAACTATAAGCAATGGCGTGAGAAAGCCGACACCAAATGCCAAAACCATCAAAATGACAAGGCTTACATACTTAGTGATTTGAAACGCCTGGTTAACTTCTGTGCCTGACCAGGAAATCAAAAATTCAAGAGCCCTTGAAAGTGTCCAGTATGCAAGAGCGCAACCGCCGACAAAAAGAATCACAGAAGAGGCAATAAATGGAATGGTGTATTTCTTTTCTTTTCTGCTTAGCGCGGGCACGACAAAGCGCCAAATTTGCCAGAGCACGATTGGCAAAGCAATAACAAGTCCGCCGTAACCGGCAATTTTCATTCGTGCGGTCAAGCCGTCTAGTGGTCCGAGTGCAAAAAGCGAACCGTCACAATTGAAGTCCGGACGATTTCCACAGAGGTCTCGGTATGGGCGCGTCAAAAACCGGAGCACTGGGTCGTAAAAAGCCAAAATCATGGCCGCACCCAAGGCAACGGCAATGATCGATCGAATCAAACGCATTCGTAGTTCAGCAAGATGCTCACCTAGCGACATCGCAGCGGTTTCAGAAGTTGAAGATCTAAAACCCATTATGAAATGTCATCCAGTGGATTCAACGATGCTGGCGTAACTTCGGTTTGATTCTCTTCTTCCGTCCTAATTGGCGGCGCGGCAACTTCTTCGTCGTCTTCATCTTTGGTTAGTTCATACTGCGTCAAAGACTCGGAACTCTTACTTAAACCAACGGCGGTCGGGCTTTGATACTCGACAAAGTTTGGGTCAACAGCGTCTTTTGCAGCACTCTGAAACTGACCGGCCGTCTCTGAAAACAGAGACTTCATTGAATTGGTTGTGTTCATCATCTCTTTTAGGGGTTCGTCCATTACTTTGCGAAGATCGGTCTGCACGCCAGAAGACATGCGCTTTAATTCTGCATAGAGTCGACCCACTCGCCTAATCGCATCGGGCAATTTCTCTGGCCCCAGCACCACAAGACCGATAATTAGCAAGAACATAATCTCACTACCGGTCAGATTAAACATGTCCAAAGTCTAGGAGAAGCATTCTCGTATCATCAGAGTGTGCAGCAGCGACTCCCTTCGCTATACCAAACCCCAATCATGTTCGCCCATCGTGGCGCTAGTGCTCATGCGCTCGAAAATACTCTTGATGCATTTCAATTGGCGCTCAAACTCGGGGCAACTGGCCTTGAGACAGATTGCTGGGTGACCCAAGATCGGCAAGTCGTATTAGATCACGATGGCGTAGTCAAACCCACGACTAAGAAATTCGGCGTACCCATTAGGTTGAGAAAGCAGAAGATCTCGCAGCTTAAATTCGATGATCTCCCAAGCGATATTCCAAAATTAGAATCACTTGTAGAGATCGCAGCAGATCAGTACCCGATGTCGATTGACGTGTGCGACCCCGATGCAATTCGACTGATCGCCGACATTGTTACAGACCCTTCCGTGCAACAGCGCATCTATTTATGCCATCCTGATATTGCGCTACTGAGAGATTCAAAGCAGAAGTATCCAAACTTTAAATTCGTAAATTCGATTCGTCTTTCAAGAATTTCGGAAGGCCCCGAACGTCGTTGTGCGAACTTGGGCCAGTATGGAATCGATGTTCTCAACATGCACCACACTGATTGGAATGGCGGCTTGGTTGCCCTCGCCCACCGGTTCGAAATTGCGGCGTTCAGTTGGGATTTACAACACACCGAGCAACTGCGTGATGCATTTTTAATGGGTGTTGATGCGGTCTACAGCGACTGGTCAGACCGAATGGTTGATGCCTGTAACCAAATATTCACTTCTTGAAATTTTTTATCTAGAGACCTCGCCATGAATTTGGCGGCCAAATTAAAACAAAGGCTTGACCGACAATTAAATTCTCTTTGATCGGGCCAAACATTCGGCTGTCAAACGATTGAGGTCGATTATCTCCGGCCAAGAACAGTTCGTCTGCTTCCAAAAGAATTTCGTCCATTTCCACTACGCCACACTTGGCAGAAAGATCGGCCATTTCTGTGTCTCGGATCGGAAGGTACGGCTCAGCAAGCGGAACATCATTTATCAAAACAACACAGTTTTTGATCGCAATCCGTTCACCACCGAGACCGATGACACGTTTAATGAGATCGTCATGTTCTACGTCTGAACCGTTCATTGTTGCGCGATCAAACACGACAACATCACCGCGATCGATACTGCTTACACGATAAGAAATTTTGTCAACCAAAACTCGATTGTCAGAAAACATCGTGGTCTCCATGCTTGGGCCGGCGATATAGAACTGCTGCAAGAAAAAGGTTCTAATCAAAATTGCGACAACAAACGCGAAACCAATCACACCTATCCACTCAAAAAGAACTTTTTTCGCGAGCGCCCGACGGCGAGTTTCACGTTCTAACTGAGGATCCGACACGGCTTCATCGTAGTGCGCGATGAAAAGTGATCAGAGGGACGCAATCAATTTATCCACACGTTCGTCGCGACTCTTGAAAGGATCCTTGCAAAGAACTGTTCTCTGAGCTTGGTCATTCAACTTCAAATGAACCCAGTCCACCGTGTAGTCCCGTTTGCGCTCTTTAGCTCGCTTAATAAAGTCGCCACGCAATTTCGCCCTGGTTGTTTGAGGTGCTAACTCGCGTGCAATTTCAATTTCTTCGTCGTTACAGATTCGATCGACCAAGTCATTTTTTTGCAATTTGTAAAAAACACCCCGGTCACGACAAATATCGTGATACTGCAAATCAATAAGTTGTACCCGTGAGTCGTCGAGAGCCAACTTGTGTTTACTGCGGAATGCCTCAACGAGGTGATATTTGATCACCCAGTCCACCTCTCTGTTGAGTTTCAAAGGATCATTCTCGATCGTCGATATGCAGTGCTCCCACATCTCGAGTGCCTTCATTTCAAGTGGCGAAAATCTCTTCGTGTCCGCATATCGCAGCGCACGATCCAGTAACTCGCGTTGAACATCAAGAGCCGACAATTCACGGCCTGATGCCAGTCGAATCTTTCGTCGGCATGTGATGTCATGGCTGATTTCACGGATCGCTCTTGTTTGATTTTCTAATGTCAGATCTTTGAGCACGACACTTGGGTCTTCCATCATCTTTAGAATGCAAGAGGTTGCGCCAACTTTGACGAAGTTCGTGTATTCGCTCATGTTTGAATCCCCCACGATTACGTGCAGTCTGCGATATTTCTCAGCATCGGCGTGGGGTTCATCACGTGTATTGATAATTGGTCGACTTCGAGTTGTCGCAGAACTCAAACCTTCCCAAATGTGTTCGGCCCTTTGTGCGATCGAATAAATAGGACCCCGAGCGGTTTGCAGAACTTTGCCCGAACCAGTAAAGATTTGCCGCGTCACCAGAAAAGGAATCAGTACCTCTGAGTACTTTTCAACATCATCACTACGTGAGGTCAGATAGTTTTCGTGGCACCCGTAACTATTGCCAGCTGAATCGGTGTTGTTTTTGAAAAGATAAATCGTTCCGCGAATTCCTTCATCCCGCAATCGTTGCTCTGCTCCAACTAGTAGCTCTTCAAGAATTCGTTCACCCGCTTTGTCGTGCACAACGACTTCATGAATTGAATCGCATTCTGGTGTTGCATATTCGGGGTGTGAGCCGACATCTAAATAGAGTCGCGCCCCATTTTCAAGGAACACATTTGAACTGCGCCCCCAGCTCACGACCTTACGAAACAAATATCGCGCAACCTCATCGGGGCTTAGTCGACGTTGACCCCGCAAGGTGCAAGTGACGCCGTATTCATTTTCGAGGCCATAGATTCGACGATCCATATTCAAAACCTAGTCAATTAACGGACGAACGACCTTTAGCCAGCGAGTGACTTAATTTCAGAGTCCTCAATTCGTCTGAAACATCGGCGCCGACCGTTTCGCTCTAACACTGCAACCTCAAGTTCTTCGTGAGACAACTTACGATCCGCGCCCGAGAGCGCTGCAATCGCACTCTTGAGGGCATCTTTGAGCGTCATCTCACTCTTAAACGTGCCACGAAGACGCTCCAGCACCGACTCGCTATCTCCGCCCAAGACACAAAAACCTTTTTCATCCAAGACTGTGCCGT
>JAEMTQ010000074.1 GCA_016462185.1 Ilumatobacteraceae bacterium | reverse complement strand
TAAACGATTCGAACACTGCGCTCATTTCGCGACTTGTTGCGGCGTCAATCGCGTTCGCTTTAGGTCGATTAATAGTGACTTCTAAAATTTCACCATTTCTGACAACTTCAATGCTCATTTCGACTCGGCGATCATCAGCGCATCTACAGCCACGGCAGAAGTTTTTGTCACGAGCACAGGATTCAATTCAACCTCGACAAGGCCCTCGTTCAGCGTCAGGGCAATCACCTTTTGCGTTAAAGCGACTAGGGCATCTAGATCGCCGGCAGGTTTGCCGCGGTAGCCATTCAGTAGTGGTGCGATTCGCAGACTCGCGAGCGCAGTGCGAATTTCAGCATCTGTTGTTGGGGCGAGCAAACATACGGTGTCGCGCCACAATTCTGTGTAAATGCCGCCGGCGCCAAGGGTTATCAGCCAACCGACAGGTGCGTCGCGACGCACGCTCACCAGCACTTCGGCGACCACATCGGTGATTGTTTGCTCAACTAAAAAGTCGGCTACTTCTTTGGGCATTGACTGAATCGCAAGCGTCAATTCGTCTTGATTTTTGATTCCAACTCGCACCGCACCAGATTCGCTCTTATGGGCGAGTCCGAGACCTTTAAGAGTTACAGGAAAGCCAATCTTCTGTGCAGACGCTGATACATCTTGGCGATTGCATTTCACGCCATTCGGCACAGACACGCCGTTTTGACGCAACAAATTTTTTGCATCTGATTCGTTGATTAATTTTGTTGTATTAGGCATTGCAACAGGCGCTGGTAGTTCGCCAGGCAAGTGCGCGCCGAGCCATGCCGCAGCATCAAGTGCTGACAATGATTCTTGCAAGCCTTGCAACACAACAAGCTTTGCCTCGTTGGCAGCCGCACGAACTGCTGGGGTCACGCACTCGGGCAATGTTGCCACCACTACGCCACGTCTGTTTGTTGTGCGGGCAGCGTCGCCCAAAGACTGAGCGGCGACTGCCCACGAATCTGACTGTTGATCAGGTCGCGGAGGCGTATCCAAAATTAAAAGTGTTGCATCTTGCGGGCCGTTCATCACTTGGGTGAACGTGTTGGCTGTCGCAACACGGTCGCCCCACATGAACGTGTGGTAATCGAACGGATTTCCGACTGTCACCAATTCGGTGAGAGTCGAATTGATTCGCTGATGGTGCTCGGCGCTGAACGGATCAAAACGTAAAGATGTTTTCTCGCTCAAGTCGGCGACCAACGAGGCCTCGCCACCAGAACATGAAAGCGAAACAAGTTTATTGCCTGTCAGTGCGCCACCTTGATTTAGAAGTTTCAAAGTTTCAACCAATTCGGCTGGTGTATTGACCATCGCGACTCCGCAACGAGCAAAGAGTGCTTCGTATGCACGTCGTCTTCCGGCGAGCGAAGCCGTGTGTGAAGCCGCAATCAATGCACCGGCTTCACTTCGTCCAGTTTGAAGCGCCACGATTCGCAGGTTGCGCTGTGCCGCATAGTGGGCGAGTTGAGCGAATCTAACTGGGTCGACGATCGCTTCGATAAACAAGCCGATCGAAGTTACGCGACTGTCATTGATGAAAACTTCTAGACAATCTTCGACGCCAGCAACTGCTTGATTGCCAACAGTCACCATGTAGGCGAGATTCAATTCGCGCTGTTGCAAAGTCAAGTTCAAACCAACATTGCCGCTTTGACTGACAATTGCTGAGCCAGAAGTTTCTGGTTTACAGCCGTGCTGATCGGGCCACAAGGCGACGCCGTCTAAAGCGTTGATGTAGCCGTAGCAGTTTGGGCCGAGCAGTGGCATCTCGCCAGCCGCCGTGATCAGTTGCTGTTGCAGTGCTGAGCCGTCGACCCCAGATTGCAGACCCGACTCGGCAAACCCCGAGGCGTAACAAACCGCGCCGCCCGCGCCAATTTTTGAGAGCTGTGTAACAACATCAATAGTTGCATGACGATTTACTGCAATGAACGCAACGTCTGGGGCGTGTGGAAGGTCGGCCACAGACTTGAAACATCGCACACCAGCAATCGACTCTCGCGTCGGATGAATTGGCCATAGTTCGCCTGCGTATCCGAGTTTTTGGCATTGTTCGATAACGCTTTGTGCCGGACTCGTACCAAAGAGTGCGACTGAACGCGGATTCAGTGTGCGCGAAAGCAGTCGATCAGCCACCATGAGGACGCAACAGTGCGCGCGAAATGATGTGTCGCTGAATCTCGCTCGTGCCGTCCCAGATGCGATCAACGCGTGTGTCGCGCCACATTCGCTCGAGTGGCAGTTCATCCATCAAGCCCATGCCACCAAAAATTTGAATCGCCTCATCGGTCACGAACTGACACATCTCGCTGGCAAAAACTTTTGCCATTGCAACTTCTGTATCGCTGAAGTTGCCTTGTGCATCGTTGAAAGCCGCGCGCAAAGTCAAGAGCTCAGCGGCATCGAGTTGCATCTGCATATCGGCGAGTTTGAACGAGACGCCTTGAAACTTGCCGATTTGTTGACCAAACTGTTCGCGTGTTGCTGCCCATTCGATTGAGAGTTTCAGCGCGCGTCGTGCACGACCGATGCACACGGCTGCTACTTGCAAACGTGTTGCACCAAGCCACTCATTGGCGGCATCAAAACCTTTGTGCTCTTCGCCGAGAACATTTCGTGCTGGCACTCGACAATTGTCGAAATTGATAATCAAGTTGTGGTAACCGCTATTTGAAACGCAGTTATAGCCTTTTACGCGCTCACAGCCCTTTGTGTCGAAGTCGACCAAAAACCCGGTGATCTTCTTCTTGATGCCTTTTGAGGTTTGCTCTTCACCGCTGGCTGCAAACAAGATCACATAATCAGCCAGGTCGGCATGCGAGATGAAATGTTTTGTGCCGTTGATTATCCAGTCGTCGCCATCGCGAGTTGCAGTGCACTTCATGCCGCGCACATCTGAGCCAGCGTCGGGTTCAGACATCGCCAAACATTCGACACGCTCACCCTTGATGGTTGGAATCAGGTATTGCTCAATCTGCTGATCTCGACACGCCCGCAAGATATTGCTTGGTCGCGCCACGATGTATTGCAATGCATAAGAAGTCGCACCAAGTTCGCGATCTACCAGAGTCGTATCAAAAGAGTTGAGGCCGCCTCCGCCAAGTTCGCTCGGCATGTTGCACGCATAGATTCCGGCGGCAATTGATCGGTCTTTGATCTGTTGCACAAGTTCGGGTGAGACATCGCCATCTCGCTCAACTTTTTCTTCGTGTGGTATCAACTCGCGCTCAGTGAACTGACGGGTCGTATCAACGATCATTTCTTGTTCTTGGGTTAGTGCAAAGTCCATAGTTCAGTCTCTCAGGTTTTGTGCTTAATTTTCATAGTTCGACCAACTTCTGGTGGGGTAGGCAAATTGCTATGGCTCTCTTTGATGGCGGCAAGTGCGTTTGCGACACTTTCTGGGATCGCGGCCGATTTGGCTACTTTCGAGTCAACATGCATCAGCATTTGTTCACAAGTAGCCAAACGCAAATTTGTTTTGGCGTTGAACATCTCATGGTTGAAATGCAATCTCTTGGCATCAAAATCTAAAACCTGTGTTGTGATTCTTAGTTCGTCGTCAAGGGCTGCTTCGCGTTCGTAAACAATGTGAGTCTCAACGGTGTAATACGAATTGCCAGCACTGCGGTAGTCGTCATTGATGCCGATGTATTGAAACAACACATCTGAGGCCCAGCCGAAAGCAGTCAGGTAAGCCGCCTCTGTCATGTGGTTGTTGTAGTCCACCCACTCGGCGACAACGCTGCAGTGATACTTATCGAGTGGGGCAGGCACGGTCTCGCCAGCACGAAGTGGCTCAACTTTGAGGATCATTTTACGCTTTGACCAACGAATCGGCCGACGCCTTCAGGTTTTTGCAGTTTCGCGTGAGCGTCGGCGATCGGTTTGAGGCGTTCTAAAAGTTCTTTACCAATTGGTGAAGCTTTTTTCAACTTTGTATCGACATGCAAATAAATATGCTCAGCAGTTGCAACAACAGTGCCGTCAGTCTTTGACATCACTGAATGTAGGTGAACCTTTTTGTCATCTAGCGAGATCACTTGGGCAGTAACGACAATTTCGTCGCCAACTTTGCTTTCGTTGACATAACGAATGTGGCTTTCAAGCGAATAAAACGACCGTCCGGTTGCCAGATAGTCAGATGAGAAGCCAATTGATCTAAAGAAGACGTCAAGTGCTTCGCTCGAGAGTTGCATATATCGACTGTCGTTGGTGTGGCCGTTGTAGTCAGCCCAGTCAGCCGAGATCAAGCGACGTTGAACTTCTATTGGTTGGTCGATCTTTGTCGGCGCAGGAGTCGCGCCGCTAAAGAGTTTCTTCTCGTATTGGGCCAGCACTTCGCCCGCACCAAAGCCAACTGATTTAAGACCTTGCATTACTGCGACCAAACAGTCGTCACGAAGTTTTTCAAGTTCGCGAATTGATTTGTCGCCGGCTTGCGCATCTGATTGTGAAACAATTTTTTCTAGCAACACGTCGTCAAGTTCTGGCACATCCATGAGCTTTGTCCACGGCCATTTGAGCGTCGGGCCAAATTGCGCCATGAAGTGGCGCATGCCTGCTTCGCCGCCAGCAATTCGGTAGACCAAGAACGTACCCATGAACGACCAGCGAAGCCCGGCTCCAAATCGAATTGCATCGTCGATTTCTTCGGCTGTTGCAACGCCGTCGTTAACGAGCCATAGCGCTTCACGCCAAACAGCTTCGAGTAGACGGTCGGCGACAAAGCCGTCAATTTCTTTTTGCAACATCAAAGGACGCATGCCGATTGATTCGTAAACCTCGCGCGCACGCTCTCGGGTTGCTGCTGATGTCTTTTCGCCACCGCAGATCTCGACAAGTGGCAACAGATAAACAGGATTAAACGGATGACCGACCACTAATCGCTCGGGGTTGACCATGTCGCGTTGCAATTGCGTCGGCAAAATACCCGAAGTTGAAGAACCAAACACTGTGTCTGGTCGCGCGGCACGACTAGCGCGAGCAAAAAGCTCTTGTTTTAGTTCGACTCGTTCAGGTGCACTCTCTTGAACAAAATCAACATCGGTCACCGCTTCTTCGGGGGTTTTGACGAATGTAATTGAACCTTCTTTAGGCAGGGGCGCAAAAGTCAACTTTGCATAGGCGCGACGTGCATTTGCCATGACTTCGCCAATTTTTCTTTCGGCTTGTGGGTCGACATCGTAAATCTTTACGTCGATGCCATTGAGAACGAACCGAGCAGCCCAACCGCCGCCGATGACTCCGCCGCCAAGCAGGCCGACCGTGCGCAGCGGTTTGCTTAGTGTCACGAGTGCTTCGTAAGTTTTAGCTTTTTGCGAACATCCTCTGGCCCGAGAACCTTGACGTTCATATTTTCAAGAATTTTGACCGCGCGATCTACGAGGTCAGCGTTTGAGGCCAACTCGCCACGCGAGAGATAAATGTTGTCTTCGAGCCCCACGCGCACATTTCCACCAGCCAGCGCTGCCATCGCTACATACGGCAACTGCATGCGGCTGATTGAGAATGCCGAAAAAATTGCGCCAGCAGGAAGTTGATTTACCATCGCCATAAAAGTCAACGGGTCATCTGGTGCGCCGTAAGCGATGCCCATGCACAGCTGAATCATTATCGGGTCGTCGAGCAAGCCCTCGGCTATCAAATCTTTAACCATCACAAGATGGCCGGTATCGAAGACTTCGAGTTCGGCACGCACGCCAAGTTTCTGCACTTGCTTTGCCATCGCACGCAAGACACTTGGAGTATTAACCATGATGTAGTCGCCACCCGACGAGAAGTTCATCGTGCCGCAGTCGAGTGTGCAAATTTCTGGCAGCAGGCGAGTGACATGCGCAAGTCGTTCTGTCGCGCCAACCATGTCGGTGCCAATTTCGTCAAACGGCAAAACTTTTTCGTCGCCGCCCAACACGAGGTCTCCGCCCATGCCGGCGGTCAGATTCAAAACGACGTCAGTGTTTGATGAGCGAATGCGGTCAACAACCTCGGCGTAGAGCTCAACATCTCGCGTGCCCTTACCGGTGCGCGGGTCTCGCACATGAATATGCACTACTGCCGCACCTGCTTTAGCCGCGTCAAGCGCCGAGTCGGCAATTTCTTTTGGAGTTACAGGAACCTTGTCGCTCTTACCAGTCGTATCGCCCGACCCAGTAACCGCACACGTAATAAAGACATCCCAATTCAT
>JAEMTQ010000016.1:11583-23662 GCA_016462185.1 Ilumatobacteraceae bacterium | reverse complement strand
CTTGCAATTATTCGCCAGCAGCAGAAGCATCAGCGGTCACGGTTGCTTCATCAACAGCAGTTGATGCACGGTCTTCGTTTTCTAATTTCGGTTCATGTGTTGACGTATTCGCGCCAGGCTCAAACATCACTTCAGCTTGGTCTACCTCGACTACAGCAACAAGCACAATTTCAGGTACGTCAATGGCTTCTCCGCATGTGGCTGGCATTGCAGCCTTAGCACTAAGTGCTGACAGCACTCTTTCAGTAAGTCGCGTAGCAACTTGGATTACATCGACTGCAACTTCGGGCGCAGTTACAGATGTTGCTGGTTCGCCAAACAAACTTGCGTATTCGCTTCTTAGCTCTTCACCGCCTGAGTCAAACTCTGGTGACACTCCAACAACAACCGTGCCTTCACCAACTACAACGACGCCACCAAGTAGCGGTGGTGGTGGTGGCGGCGGCGGCGGCGGAGGCGGCGGAGGCGGCGACGATGATGATGACGGCGGCGGATCATCTCCAACCACGACCTTGCCGACTTCTCCACCACCAACGACAACTGTGCCGACTAATTCGACACCAGTTACAACGGTGCCTGCAAACAGTTCACGAGATTCAAATAGCAGTCCTGTAGCGCGACCAACACTCGGTCAACTTTTGCCACCAATGCCGATAGACACACCAAGGATTGCAACAAGCACCCGCACTGTGGGTAATTCGGTGACGTTTAGAGTTGCTGCAAAACCTGGTGCGACTGTGAACATTTATCGCAATGGTGTTTTAGTGAGCTCAGTTCCTGCCTCAGTTGCAGCTGCAATCAAGGTGAGCGATAACCCTCCGGGTGAAAACTCTTATCAAGTTGTGGTCGTTGAGCAAAGTGGCAAGATTTCGATCTCGGAGAAGAAGATAGTCGTCACTTCGGTGTCAACTAATGCGTCATCTAAGTCAAAGGTCACTCCGAAGAAGAGTGCCGCTAAGACTCCGCAGTCAAAAGCTTCAACAACCAAGAATTCAAAGTAGGTCTTCGGGCTAGTAGATAACTGCGATTGGCAACTATCGTCAGAGTCATGACCGAAATAAAAGTGCCATCAAATTTGGCCAAGACGTTAGGTGAACTTCGAAGTTCAGGCTGGAAGTCGCAGAGTGTAAAAGAAGAGATTCGCGTTAACACAGTTGCGCGCATCAAGTCTGACCAAGAACTCTTTGCAGGTGTGTTGGGTTATGAAGAGACCGTTATGCCTCAACTCGAAAATGCACTTCTTGCCGGGCACGACATTGTTTTTTTGGGTGAACGAGGTCAGGCAAAGACACGAATCATCCGGTCACTCGTCGAACTCTTAGATGAATGGATGCCGATTGTCGCCGGCAGCGAAATCAATGACGATCCGTATGCACCGGTTTCGCGTCAAGCTCGTGAACTTGTTGCCACAAATGGTGACGCAACTCCGATTGATTGGGTTCATAGGTCGTTGCGATACGGAGAAAAGTTGGCGACACCCGATACATCGATTGCTGACTTGATCGGCGAAGTCGACCCGATCAAAGTTGCCGAGGGTCGTTATTTAAGCGACGAGTTGACGTTGCACTACGGCTTGGTTCCGCGATGCAACCGTGGAATTTTCGCGATCAACGAGTTGCCAGACCTTTCAGAACGAATTCAAGTTGGTCTGCTCAACGTGCTCGAAGAACGCGACATTCAAATTCGCGGTTACAAAATTCGATTACCGCTTGACATCATGCTGGTGGCTTCGGCGAACCCTGATGACTACACCAATCGTGGACGAATAATCACTCCGCTTAAAGATCGATTCGGAAGCCAGATTCGTACTCACTATCCACTTGAGATTTCGACAGAGATTGCAGTCGTGCGTCAAGAATCTCGCAACGCGAGTGTGGGCAATGTGACCGTGCGAATTCCTAGTTTTATGGAAGAAATTATTGCCACGGTAAGTCATCTCGCTCGCGCCAGCACAAAAATAAATCAGCGCAGTGGCGTCAGCGTGCGATTGACGACGAGTAATCAAGAGTTGATGTGCGCAAACGCGATGCGTCGGGCTTTGAAAGCCAAAGAGCAAGAAGTTGCTCCGCGAGTCTGTGATCTTGATGCCCTTGCGGCATCCACAGCTGGGAAAATCGAAATAGATGTAATTGACGATTCACGAGAAGGTCAGGTTTTTGACCAACTCGTGCGTGGCGCGGTTCTACAAGTTGCAAAACAACGAATTTCGCCTGAGAAATTTCGTCTAGTCACCGAAGAATTCGTCGAAGGCAAAGTCGTGCAAACCGGAGAAGATATTTCGTCGGCAGATTACGTCGCTCTGCTCAAAACAATGCCAGGCCTTCGCGGGGTGGTGACTGATTTGGTCGATGGTGACGAGTCGGCAGCGGTTTTGGCCAGTGCGATTGAGTTTGTACTTGAGGGGCTTCACCTCTCAAAGCGTCTGAACAAAGACGCCACTGCTGGTAAAGCGATTTACCGCGCCAAAGTTGGCTGAAATTCGCTGACTAATTTAGAAACGGTTGTCGAGTCCAAAGTTCGCTGGTGTCATTGCGCTCGGCGATGACTGGTCGACCCGTTAGAACTGAAACTTCAACAGGATTTCTGAATCCGTGCAATTTAAGTGCGCCATGCGGGACGGCAGAAACACCTTCTGGAAGTTCGTCAATGTGCTCAGATGGAATAAGCACTCCGACGTCAGCAGATTCGTCACAAAGTCTGGCCGCTAAGTTTGGTGCGCTTCCGATGTAGTCGTCGCCCTCGAACAACATGGTGTCACCAGTATCGATACCAATTCGCAATTTGAGAGGGGCACAGGCGGTTTCGGCACGACGCGCAAGCTCAAGTGCGAAAGTGATGCCGTCTACTTGTTCAACCGCGACTGCCATCAGACCATCGCCCAAATACTTGTCGATTCGGACACCTCGCTCAGACGCAACTGCGCGGGCCACGGCACGAAATTCGGCGAGCAATTTTGTCGCCCGGCGATCGCCGTTCGTTTCGGTGAAGTTCGTAAAACCCGACAGATCTACGAAAATGAAGGTTCGTGGGAAGCGCATTTCACTTAGCAGTCTACGGCCGGTGCTACTAGGGTGCGCTTATGCCAAGCCGGTTTAACTATTCGCGTTGGGATGGAACGCAGCGCGGTTTTGACTTTGACGCGCAGAGTTTGATTGATGAATTGACTGATGATTTGGTTCATCACGGTGACGTGAACGCGGCACTTCGTCGAATGATGCAAGACGGAATGCGCAATGATCGAGGCGAGCAGATGATGGGGCTTCGCGAAATGATGAAGAAGTTGCGCGACAAGAAAAATGAAATTAAAGACCGCGGTGACTTGGGTGGTGTTTACAAAGAAATCGCTGACGAATTGAATGATCTCGTGGACGAAGAGCGACATGCGATCACGGATGCGCTTGAAGATGCTCAAAAGTCGGGCGATGAGCGCCGAAGCGAAATTGCTAAAGAAGCCGCCGATCAAAGAAACTTTCGGCTCGACATGTTGCCTGACGATCTCGCAGGAAAAATAGACGAACTTGAACATTATGACTTTCAGTCGCAGCAGGCTCGGCAACGATTTGATGCGTTGCTTGAAAAACTTAAGCAGCAATTGATGCAGCAATATTTGGATCAAGTCACAGGCGCCGTTGATCAGATGACGCCAGAAGATATGCAACGAACAAAAGACATGATGTCAGCGCTAAACGAGATGCTTAACAAACGTGAACAAGGACAAGATCCAGAGTTCGAAAAATTCATGGAGAATTTTGGCGACTTCTTTCCTGAGAACCCCAAAACACTTGATGAATTGTTAGAGATCATGGCCAAGCGCATGGCCAATGCCCAGGCGATGCTCAACTCGATGACTCCTGAGCAGCGCGACCAGATGCGGCAGCTGAGTGAAAAGTTGCTCGAAGATATGGATCTGCGCTGGCAAATGAGTGAGTTGGCAGAGAAACTGCAGGGCTTGTTTCCACAACAGGGCTGGGGCTCAAAGCAAGAATTCACCGGTCAAGATCCGATGGGGTTTGCCGAGGCGATGCGCTCAATGCAAGAACTTGGAGATCTTGAACAACTCGACAACTTGTTGCGCAATGCATCTTCGCCTTCCGCGTTGGCTGAGGCAGATTTAGATCGCGTAAGTGAATTGCTTGGCGAAGATGTTGCACAATCGCTGCAAAAAATGGCTGAAATTACAAAAAAACTCAAAGAAGCGGGGCTGATCGAGCAAACCGAGGGCAAACTCGAGATGACACCTCGCGGTTTGCGCAAGATTGGCGAAAAAGCCCTTCGAGATGTGTTCGGCGCACTTGACAAAGACCGTCTTGGTCAACACCAAGTTGAGCGAATTGGTGTTGGACATGAAAGAACTTACGACACCAAGCCATACGAATATGGTGATCCGTTTCAACTTGATCTTCAGCAAACTTTGCGCAACGCGCTGAAACGTGAGGGCTCGAGTGTGCCGATCAAGTTGAGCGCCGAAGACTTTGAGATCGAACAAACAGAACACTTGACACGCTCATCAACTGTTCTGATGCTTGACCTTTCACTTTCAATGCCGATGCGCGACTACTTTTTACCGGCAAAGAAAGTTGCGATGGCGTTGCACTCACTCATGAGTTCGCAATATCCGCGCGACTTTCTCGGAATCGTCGGTTTTAGCGAGACCGCAAGGACCCTAAAACCGCAGCAATTACCCGAGGTTTCTTGGGACTTTGTCTATGGCACCAACATGCAACATGGCTTTATGTTGGCTCGCGACATGCTGTCGCGGCAGAGCGGCACGAAGCAAATAATCATGATCACCGACGGTGAACCGACGGCTCACATTTCAAAATCTGGTGATGTATTTTTCAACTATCCGCCCGTGCGCGAGACGATTGAAGCAACACTTGGTGAAGTTATGCGTGCCACCCGCGAAGGCATACGGATAAACACTTTTATGCTTGATGCATCGCATGCTTTACAGACATTTATTGAGCAGTTGACGGCAATAAACAAGGGTCGAGCGTTCTTCACCAGTCCAGAAAATTTGGGCGAATATTTGCTCGTCGACTTCATCGAACACAAGCGACAACTTTCCCGACTCGGAGGGTCCCGTCGGGCGAGCTAACCAGTATTTGCATTTTTTGTAAATCTTTGGCAGAATGACACCGTTGTAGTTACACGGTTGTGGACGCCTGGCGTTGACAATCGGTTTATTCGGGAGGTTTTAAATTGGAAGATCGCATGCACATACCGGTGAGCTCTGACCGGGCATGGCAAGACCAGGCAAATTGCCTTGGTGTAGATCCAGATCTTTTCTTCCCAGAACGTGGCGCATCAACCCGTGAAGCCAAAGAAGTTTGCCGTGGTTGCGTTGTAAAAAACGATTGTCTTGAATACGCACTTGAAAATGGTGAAAAGTTTGGTATCTGGGGCGGTCTTTCTGAAAGAGAGCGTCGTCGTCTGCGCCGCCAACGTGCCCAAAGCAATCGCAATATCGTCAGCGCTTAAGCGCTAAAACGCGTTCGTTAATCTAAGTTTTGAATTGCGCGGTTGCGCGTCGCCAGACACCATTCGATTGTTTTTTCCTTGCTTAAATCGAGTTCAGCCCAGCGTGTTTTTTGTATTTGAGCAAGAACTCTGGCTGGCGCAAGGCCGACCAATTCGGCGCGAGCAATTTCGGCGCGTTTAGCGATCTCATCAAAGACAAAGTCAGGACCAACCTCGTCGGGGCTAATCAGGTTCATGCTGACCTGAATTTCACTGCCTAATTGCAGACCCAATGTGCGCACTTGTGGGCTGCGAATTTCTCGGGCGATTCTTCGGCCATCTTCGATGGTCGCGTTCTTGAGCCAGACGTTATAGGCGACCAAAATTTGTCGCGCCCCGACACAGATCGCGCCAGAAGTTGGGTGAGCAGTTTTCGGTCCAAAGTCAGGGGAGAGATCAATGAAAGCTCGCTTACGAATTTCTGGCAGATCTCTTTCAGGTCCATAAACAAAACTCGGAATTCCAAGTTCGCTGGCTGCAAATTCGGCGAACTCATTTCGAGCATCAATTGCTTGCTCAAACGTCGACATCTCAAGTGGAACGAACGGCACGACATCAATGATCCCGATGCGTGGGTGAACGCCGACATGTTCGCGAAGATCAAAACGTTGTGAGCTGAGCTCGGCGAGTCTGCGAGAGGCAGAAGTACCAGCAAGAGTGAACACGCTTCGATGATGATGAAAATCGCTGTGGATATCCAGTACGTCTGAGCCGATGGCTTTCTTAATTTCGTCAATTGCGTCGAGCTTGCGGCCCTCGCTGATGTTGATTACGCATTCAATCATGGGTACTTGCTTAGCGCATTTTTGGGTGGTGATGCTAGAGTTGGCTTATGTTCAACGGACCTGAAATCTGGATCATCGTTTTGCTTGTTGTTGTTCTTTTTGGTGGATCTCGTTTGCCGAAAATTGCCCGCAACCTCGGTAAGGCACAAAGCGAACTCAAAAAGGGTCTCGCTGAGGGTCTCTCCGATTCGCAAAAAGATCAGACTCCAAAATCTGACACTAAATAATTAAAGAGTGTTCTCGTCCGTGAGACGAGCAAGCACGCATTTATTTGAGCGGTAGAACTTTTACTTTTGTTTCTAAGATTTCTGCCAACAAACTTCGTCGCTCGTTGGCTGCGTAAAGATTAAGTTCTAAATCGGCTTTTGCCGGAGCCTTGGCAAAGATCAGAAACTGCTCGTCTTCTGATCGCACAGTTACCGACTTAACTCGACCATCTTGGGTTCGGTCAAGGCCGATTGCGATGCGCAAAATTGCTGCAAGTGATCGCACAAGTTGTTGGTCAGATTCGTCAAGTTGAGCGAATTCGGGGTGCGACTGTTTTGGAGCACTTTTACGGTGGTATCTGGCAATTAGTGCGATCAACTCGATTTCTCTATCTGTTAGTCCGACTAGTTCAGAATTTCTGATCACATAATAAGAGTGAAGGTGATGTTTTGAGTGCGAAACAACGACACCCACATTGGCTAGTAGTGCTGCTGCCTCGAGAAATCTTCGAGACTGAGCGGGCAATTTAAGCTTTTTCTGTAATCCGTCGAACAACGATGTCGCAATCTTTGCGACATGTGCAGAATGCTCGGGACGATCGTCGCAACGATCGGCTAGTTGTCTGACGCTGTGCAGAGCGGGGTCAACATCTTCGGGATGATTCAGCAAGTTTTCACGGGCGAGCGTGTCAAACAAGACACCCTCACGCAACGCATAGTCGGAATAAATGAATTTTGTTGCGCCAAATGAGAGTGCAATAGATTCTAAAATCACAGCTCCAGCCAAAATGATGTCAGCCCGTGATGCGTCAAGGCCAAAAGCCTTTTGACGCTCTTTGGCAGTTGGTACGTCGGCAAGTAAATCGAGCACTTTTGTAATGTCATCTGTACTGAACTCGTATCGATTGAAAGACTTGGGTTCGGGCTGTTTGTTGAGTTGCTGAATCAACTTGGCTAACGCTTCGACCGTTCCAGAAGAACCAACAGCCACTTCAAAACCCAGTTCGGCTACCTCCGGCTTTATGGTCGCAAGCATTGAGCGAACGAATTTGCGACAGCTGCTAACTGCACTCGGATGCAAGGCATCAGTGCTAAAAAATCTGTCGGTCAGACGGACCGCCCCGAGTTTGAAACTTCTTGAAAGCAAAATTTCATCACCGACGGCGATGACTATTTCGGTTGAGCCGCCCCCGATGTCGCAAAGCAACATCGGCTGCTCTCCAACGGCAACGGCATATTTGGCCCCGAGGTGAATGAGTCTGGCTTCTTCAATTCCTGAAATTATTTCAAGATTGACACCGGCTTCTTTTCGTGCACGCTTTAAGAATTCATTTCGATTTTTCGCTTCTCGAACGGCGCTTGTCGCGACCGCTCGCAATTCGGCGTTATGTACTTCAGCGATCTCGCGCATTCTTTTGAGAGAAGCTAGACCGCGTTCGATTGCTTCTGGTTCAAGTTGCTTCATATCTCCGGCCCCGTGACCAAGGCGTATCACTTCTTTTTCGCTGGCGATTACTTCGAAGCCGTTTTCGACTGGTTTTGCGACAACTAAATGAAAACTGTTTGTTCCTACGTCAAGAGCGGCAATGATTGCGTCTGAATTTGACCCCACAATTGCTCATCTTAGAACGCGATTGTTCGGCGGTAGGATTTACTCGCTAATAGAAGGGCCTGAAATGTCAAATTATGCAGATGCAACGACTCTTAACGAGCCACCACGTGGTCATGCTCGCATTGTGTATCTCGGCTCTGTTTCACCTCACTGGGAGGTCTACGGAGACTACGGTGACCAAAATCTTCTTGAAGAGTTTCGCGCGCGCACACTTGCTCGCCTAATTCTTTTGCCTCGAAATGATCCACAGTTCCGTCGTAATCAAGAGCGAGTCAATAAAGATGCTGAACGCGAACGAATCAGCATCGAATGGGAGCTCGGCTATCCAGTTGCAGCTGATGCAACTGCAGCACCAAGCGTCGTAGCTGAATCTTCGCCAGCGACTGCCGCCGAATAAGTAAAGACGCGTCAGCGTTTTATCACCGACCAAAGATGTCGTTGAAATGAAGCCCAAATGACATTTTGGCGAAATCGTTTTGCATTGGCCAGTAAAGCCGACTCGGATTCCTACGATGAAAGCATCGGACAAAGTTATATAAATCGCGAGTTGAGCTGGCTCGACTTCAATGATCGAGTGCTAACTCTGGCTAGTGACGCAAATGTGCCGGTGCTTGAGCAGTGTCGTTTTTTGGCGATCTGCTCGTCGAACCTTGACGAGTTTTATCAAATTCGAGTTGCCGCGTTGAAAGACCAAATCGCTGCAGACATCACAACAAGAACGCCAGACGGTCGCACCCCAGTTGAGCAGTTGCAAGAGATCACTGCGCGAACCCAAGACTTTGTCAACCGCCAGCACAGCGTTTGGGCTAACGAACTACTTCCTCAACTTGCAAAGTCAGACGTGCGAATACTCGGTTGGCAAGAGTTGAGCGCGGAACAAAAAGCCAGCCTCTCCGATGATTTTGATCGGCGCATTTTTCCGGTACTGACTCCGATGGCTGTTGACCCAGCGCATCCATTTCCTTATATTTCAAATCTCGCACTAAATCTTGCAGTAATCGCCCGTGATCCAAATTCGGGCGAAAAAAGATTTGCCCGTCTGAAGATTCCTAAGAATTTGCCACGGTTCATGCGCGTCGGAAGTCAAAATCATTTTGTATTGCTTGAAGATGTGATTTCGGCAAATCTTTCTAGGTTGTTTCAGGGAATGTCAATTGAAGAGTGTTTTGTTTTCAGGGTTTCTCGTAATGCAGACCTTTCGCTAGATGATGAGGACGCCGAAGATCTTTTAGCAGCAGTAGAAATGGAGCTCCGTCGCCGTCGCTTCGGTCGCGCTGTTCGCATCGAAATACCCTTGGGCACAACGCAAGAAGTTCTAGATCTGATGTGTGAAGAACTTGAACTTGAGCCCTCAGATGTGACTTTTCATAACGGCATGATTGAGATGAACGCACTGAATCAATTGGCGTCACTTGATATTCCAGGTTTGCGATTCAAGCCCTGGCCGCCACTTACTGCCGGCCGATTGCTTGCGGCTGAATATAACAGTCAGAGTATTTTTCAGGTGATTCGAGAACGCCAGTTGCTTGTACACCATCCACACGAATCGTTTAATTCTTCGGTTGAAGCATTTGTAGGTCAGGCGGCCAGCGATCCGAAAGTACATTCAATAAAGATGACGCTCTATCGAACGTCAGGCGACTCATCTATTGCCAAGCATCTTGTGCGGGCTGCAGAATCAGGAAAACAAGTTGCAGTAGTTTTAGAAATCAAGGCCCGATTTGATGAAGCACGAAATATTGCTTGGGCTAAAGAACTTGAATACGCGGGTGTTCACGTAACTTATGGCATCGTCGGTTTAAAAACTCACTCAAAATGTATTTTGGTGGTTCGTGAAGACAGCGATCAAATGCGCCGGTATGTGCACATTGGCACCGGAAACTACAACTCGACCACGGCAAGACTTTATGAAGATATTGGTTTCTTCACTTGCGAAGAGCAAATTGGCGCCGATGCGACTGAGTTGTTCAACTATTTGACTGGCTACGCCAAAGAGCCGGACTATTTGCGATTGTTTGTGGCGCCACATCAGTTGCGACCCAGAATTCTTGAATTGATTCATCGTGAAGCAACCTTCGGAGACAAAGGTCAAATTACTTTGAAATTGAATTCAATTTCTGACCCAGCAGTCATTGATGCGTTGTATTCGGCAAGCAATGCCGGCGTGAAAATTCAGTTAATTGTTCGGGGAATCTGTTGTTTGCGGGCGGGAGTGCCAGGCATGTCTGAGAACATTGCGGTGCGGTCAATTTTGGGGCGCTATTTGGAGCATTCGCGAATTTATCGATTCGAACATGGTTTAGAGGATGATTCGCCGTTGCACTTGATCGGTTCTGCCGACTTGATGGGTCGAAACCTAGACGGTCGCGTTGAGGTCTTGGTCCCGTTGACACACCCCAAACATCGGGCTTGGTTAGACAAGGTTTTCGAATTTTTGACGGCAGAAGATGTTGCCCACTTTGAATTAGATAGCCATGACAAGTGGATTGCTCACACGTCGGGTGAAACAATCGGCGATGCTCAGCAGCGACTGCACGAGTGGGTTGTTGCAACTCAAGTCAGGTAAGCAAATAATCTGTTCACCTCGTAGCCACTTGGCAGACTACTTGAGTTAACCATTCTCGGGCTACCGTTAGGTCAGGATTTGCTGGTTAAAACGTCAAGTAAATTCGTATCTGAAAGGTGTCAGCAGTGGACGAGATTCGCAAAAATTTCCACAACGATCTTGAGTCGGCTCGCGCTGAAGTTATTCGTTTAGGCGCCTCGTTAACCGAATCAATTCCACGGGCAACCGCCGTTCTTTTAAGCGGCGATTTAGAGGGTGCCGACTATCTCGTTCAGGCAGATGATGAATTCGACGGTCGCAGTGCAGAGCTTGAGGCATTGTGCTTTGAAATTTTGGCCCTGCAATCCCCAGTCGCTGCGGATCTTCGGCAAGTTGTTGCGATTATCAAAATTGTCAGCGAACTTGAGCGCTCAGCAGATTTAGTTGTAAACATTTGTAAAGCGGCTCGAAGAATTTATGGCCATGACATCGACCCAATGTTGCGAGGTGTCATTTCAAAGATGAGTGAACAAGCGCAAAACTTGTTTGCGGCCACGATGGAAGCGTTCGAAGAGAGCGATGCCTCAAAAGCAGCCGCAGTTGACGATATGGACTCGTACCTTGACAGTTTGCATCGCCAGTTCATTCAGCAAATTTTTGAATCACACTCAAAGTCAAAAATCGATCTCCAAGTTGCTGTTCAACTTGCGGTGGTCGCGCGCTTCTACGAACGAATCGGCGACCACGCCGTGAATGTAAGTGAACGAACTCGGTTTATTGTGACCGGGTGGGTGCGCGAACGAGGTGGCATCGACCGTTATAAAGCTCGAATCGGCGACCAAACCGGTGAATTTCTGCTGCCAACAAAAGAGCAATAATTTGAGCCGCAAATCGTGGGCTTGATTTCTTTTTTCTCAGGTGCGGCGATAGCCACATTTTTGGCATTTTTTTTGTCGAAGCGCTCAACACGAAAACTGAACAACGCAATCAAAAGTGAAAGTCTGGTCACAGCCAAGGCGCCAGAGGATCAACTTGAGAGATTTATGGATGCGCTCGACTTGTTGCCAATTGGCATAGTCATCGTTGACCTAAAGCTAAATCGTCGCGTGAGAAATAATGCTGCAGCGGCGATGACAGGTGTGCGATATGTAGACATTCTGGTTGATCAAGCGGTTGATGCAATGATCGACGAAATTAAAATTGCAAAGTCTGGAAACAGAATTCTTGAAGCGGTCGCTGGTACCACTCGATATTTCAAAATCAGTGGTCAGGCAATGGACGATCAACGAGGAATAGTCACAGTTGAAGACATCACTGAAAAGTCAAGAATTGACACCGTTCAGACCGACTTTGTTGCAAACTTAAGTCACGAACTAAAGACACCAATTGGTGCTGTTGCTGCACTTGCAGA
>JAEMTQ010000016.1:0-11483 GCA_016462185.1 Ilumatobacteraceae bacterium | reverse complement strand
ATGGCATTGGAATTGCCGAGCGGGATCAAAAGCGAATTTTTGAGCGGTTCTATCGCGTTGACAAAGCACGAAGTCGAGCAACAGGTGGAACTGGGCTGGGACTCTCAATTGTTCGGCACATTGTTTTAGAACACGGTGGGGCCATTGACATCAGATCAGAAGAAGGTGTTGGTTCGACATTTACAGTTCGGTTACCGCGGGTAGCTGTTAAAACAAAAGACTTGGCGAAAAATCAAACTGGAGTTATGGCATGAGCATTGACAATTCACTTCCGACAATTTTGGTTGTTGATGACGAAGAGTCATTTATTGAGGCGCTTCAAGTTGGTTTGAGACGTGAAGGTTTTCGAATAGAAGTCGCTCGTGATGGCGCAGAAGCGCTAGCAGTTTTTGACGCGGTTCGTCCAGATGCAGTGTTGCTTGATGTGATGTTGCCAAAGATTTCGGGAACCGATGTTTGTCGTGAGATCCGTAAAAAGAGTTCGGTTCCGATAATCATGGTTTCGGCAAAAGGTTCAGAGATAGATGCGGTCGTCGGTCTTGAAGTTGGTGCTGACGACTACATAGTCAAGCCCTATCGATTGCGAGAGTTAGTGGCTCGGTTGCGCGCCGCTCTCAGGCGTGGCGACTTATCAAAAGTAGATGACGAAGCAACTGGTGTGGGTACGGTTGCGATCGGTGCAGTCTCAATAGACCCTGAGCAACATGTGGTCATGATTCGCGGTGAAGTTATAAAACTTCCACTTAAAGAGTTCGAGTTGTTATATATGTTGATGTCAAACGCTGGGCGAGTTATGACGCGCGATACATTAATTGATCGAGTTTGGGGGTCCGACTATTTCGGTGACACCAAAACACTTGATGTTCACATCAAACGTCTACGCGCGAAGATTGAGAAAATGCCCTCAGAACCTCAGCTTGTCGTGACTATCCGCGGGCTTGGCTATAAGTACGAGAAAATAGGGGCATAGCACTCTCAAAGTCGGGCCTTGCCCCAGCCTCGCCACTGCGACGACTTGGTCGGGTTCACGCATTAATCGCATGTGGTGAAGCAGCGTTTGCAGTCGCACTTGCAGACTCTTTATTTTTATCGATCAGCCCAGATGCAGCGCGCAGTCGTGTGCTTTTATTTTTGGCCGTGAGTTTGGCTCCGTTTGCAGTGATTGCTCCGTTCATCGGTCCGGTCATTGATCGAATTCCGGGCGGTCGCAGATTCACCGTGTTTTTAGTCAGTGCTTTGCGTTGCGCAACGGTCGTGGCGATGATTTCGCGGCTGAATTCACTCTCACTTTTCGCGTTGGCGTTTATTTCATTGGTGTTAGCTCGCACATATAGCGTCAGCAAAGCTGCACTTGTTCCAACATTAGTTAAAAACGATGACGAGTTAGTTTCAGCAAACGGCAAACTGGGTCTTCTTTCAGGATTAATGGGTTTTGCCGCTGCAATTCCTGCGGGACTCCTTCAGTTAATTGACGCACGGGTAACGCTATGTATGTCGGCGACGATGTTCGGGTTGGCTGGCTTGGCCGCACTCCGGTTGCCAAGGCACGTTGCGACGACTCCATCACAAGTTGAAGAGATTGAAACAGAAGAGTTGCGAAACAATTTAGTTAAACGAATCGGATTATCAATGATGATTCTGCGCGGTGTGATCGGGTTTCTCTTCTTTCATGTTGCATTTTGGCTTCGTGATGAACGCGCAGGTACTGCATGGTTTGGGTTAGCCATCGGACTTTCTAGTTTGGCAATCATGATCGCAAATTCGGTTGCGCCGTTGTTGCGACGATTTATGTCGGAGCGAAAAATGATGATGTTTGCTTATCTGGCAATCGGAGTGACTGGCGTGATTGCTGGCGTTGTCGGTGGCATCACCGCGGGGATTGTTTTGATTGCCGTCACAAACGGAATGGGTTCAGTTGGACGTCTGGCTTTTGAGTCAGTGATTCAGCGTGAAGCACCAGATGTAAATCGTGCGCGAGTCTTTGTGAGATTTGAAACGCGTAACCAGTTGGCTTGGGTTGGGTTCGGATTAATTGCGGTAATTTTGACTCTGCCTGGCGCCGTCGGGTTCGCATTCGTGGGCGTGACTTGTATTGCTGGTTCGGTCTATTTTTTCTCGGGAAAAATAAATAGTTAGAGTCGAATTCTCTCAATCCAAAGTCCGGGGGCTGCAATCTCGTTTGGTGTAGGGAGATTTCCATCTTGCGACCAAAGTTGAGCAAGGCCCTGCTCGCCAGAACGTTCAATTACCCCCGAAATGAAGCTTTGGCCACGGTCAATTTGTGCGTTGGTCAGGTGAATGCCAAAGAGTTGCTCGACGTATTGGTCTTGTGCGCTTGATTCAACCCGACGTCGACGCACGGCTTCTGAAATTTGAGCGCCATTGCCAAGAATCCGACTCGCAACTGTGTCTACGACGTGGTCGACATAACAGACAATCGCACAAATCATTGCGTCAAGTTTTGGTGCCAGCGCCTCTTGTTGAGCTGAGCGTTCAGAGCCAAGCAAAAGAGTTGGATCACCGAGTAATTTCTGCATCATTGCGGCAGGGTCGGTGTTTGTTATATCAATCTCAGTGAGTCGTTGCCCCAGCGCATTGGGATTCGGGCGAAAGCCAGCGACATGTTGTTTCACCGCTTTAGTAATTGCATTTCGAACATGGTCGACCCGAAATAGCGCATGAAAAGTCAATTCTTGAATCAACAACCACATTTGCATATCTTCGACTTTGATACTCCAGTCAGTTGCGAACTCATCACAATTGCGGGCAACAAATAAAAGTTGTGACTTCGGCTCACGTGGCAACGGTAAGTCGTATTGCCCGAATGCACGTAGCGATAGCTGCCCAATCATTGAACCAACCGACATACCGAGCATTGCTGGAGCCATCATTTTTGTCAGATTCGACATCATCGCGCTCGTTGGGTCATCTGAGTTGATTAACTCTTCTGAACCAGAGTTAGATGATGCTGGGTTTGAGAATGCTGGGTTAGAGAATTCTGAAAAATAAAATTTAAACGCATCAAGAGTGTGATGAACCCAGATTGACCGCGTCACAACATCAATTTTTGGTGCCGCTGTTGATTCGCTGGTCGACAAACCTGTGACGTCGCGAACATGAAGATCAGCAACTGAAACCAGTTGGTTGACGGCGATGCGTGCTGTTGGTTCGACGTTCAACTCGGGAGCCGAATTGGTTGCGGTCATCATCGCAAATTGTCGTGCCATGTCCCATTGCACAGGGCCGCTACTTGCCATGGCTTTAGCAATCTGGTCAAAAAATGGAAATCCTTGGGACGAATCATTTGGGTCTTGCGGCATAGACAGATGATAGGCAGACAAAATTGAATTCATCGTCCCAACACTTTGTAGCGATGGGCTCAGTTCGTATCTAGAGATACACTGATTTTGATGTCAACGTCGCAGAATCACCTCTCAGGCGACACACGACTCGAGTTGACTACGAGTGTTTTAGATGTTGGTCAGGTCTACGAATGGGCCACGGTTGCTTCGTGTGGTGCCGTTGTAGTTTTTTCTGGCATAGTTCGCGATCATGCTGAAGGACGAAGCGATGTGACAGCTTTAACTTACGAAGCATACGAAGATCAAGTTGTACCAAAGTTAAAAGTAATCGCCGATGAGATGCGCGCAAGATGGTGCGACTTGGGGCGCATCGCTTTGATTCATCGAATTGGTCGTCTTGAACTCGGTGAGTCTTCGGTTTTGGTCGTTGTTTCTTCGCCGCATCGGCCTGAGGCGTTTGCTGCTGCACAATATGCAATTGATACTTTGAAAATTAGTGTGCCAATTTGGAAGCAAGAACATTGGCGTGATGGAAGTGACTGGGGAACAAACAGCCACGAAATTTCTGATCCAAGAAATTTGAAGAGTTCAAACGCATCATGATTTTTGCTGCCTCAACAATCGCAGTATTTTTTGCGGCTATCTCAATCACGGCTGGCGTCAGCCTGGCACTCGTGCTTTTGACTCAGGAGAGAAAAAATAACTCAACTGAAGGTATGGCGGCATTTCACCGACATTTAAGCGCTTTATCCGACGAGTCTCGCGAACACTTACGCAGTCAATTACGTGACGTTAAGCAAAGACAAACGAGAGGCTGACAGTGGCACGTGACTTAGCCATCGACCTCGGAACCGCAAACACACTCGTATATATGCAAGGACGAGGCATCGTCATCAACGAGCCCTCAGTTATTGCCGTAAATCGTCGCAGTGGCGAGGTTCTTGCGACAGGCGAAGAAGCGTGGCAGATGATTGGCCGAACACCTGGCTACATAGTTGCAGTTCGACCATTGCGGGGCGGCGCAATTACCGACTTCGAAGTTACAGAAAAGATGATTCGCTTGCTTTTGCAACGTGCTGGCGTGTCTAAATTTTCGCGTCCAAAAGTTTTGATCTGCGTACCTTCGGCGATTACTGAAGTTGAGCGACGCGCGGTTACCGATGCGACGCGTCGAGCCGGCGCGGCAGATGCCCAATTGCTTGAACAGCCTGTTGCCGCCGCAATTGGTGCAAATTTGCCGATTGATGAACCAGTTGGCAACATGGTGATTGACATTGGTGGTGGCACAACTGAAACCGCAGTTTTGAGCCTCGGTGGCATTGTTGCTTTAGAGGCTGTTCGTGTTGGAAGTTTTGACATTGACACAGAAATTCAGTCGCACGTGCGAAGAAATCATGGAATTGCAATTGGTGAGCGCACCGCAGAAGAAATTAAAAAATCCATTGGTAGCGCAATGCCGATGCCTGGCGACACAGACGCAGAGGTGCGCGGCCGAGATCTTGTAACTGGATTACCTAAAACAGTTATTTTGACCTCAAAAGAAATTCGTGAAGCGATTAATCCCGTGGTCACCCAGATGGTTGACTCTGTCGTCAGGTGCCTTGGAGTAGCCCCACCAGAGCTGTCACAAGATTTCTTGAAGCGCGGAATGTATCTAGTCGGTGGCGGTTCACTGTTGCGCGGAATGGCAGAAAGAATTTCGAATGAAACTCGCGTTCCGGTGAACATGTCAAACGAACCACTTGAAGCAGTTGTGTTGGGCGCCGGTCATTGCATTGAGAACTACGCCGCCTTGCGCGGTTTGTTCATGGACTCTCGTCGCTAATACTCAACCGTTTACTAAACGAGTCAGTCCTTCTTGAACAACGGTAACTACTAGTTCGCCAGTCTGCGAAAAGATGTAACCGCTCGCAATACCGCGAGCATTTGAAGTTGAGATTGCAGTTTGATCGTAAAGTAGCCAGTCATCGGCTCTGAACGGCCGATGAAACCACATGACGTGATCAAGACTCGCCATTTGAATTCCTTGTTCTGTCCACGATCTTCCATGTGGAAGCAATGTTGTGTCAAGCAGCGACATATCGCTTGCGTATGTAACGATGCAGGCATGGAGCACGGGGTCATCTGGAAGTTTTCCATCTGCTCGCATCCAAAGTTTTTGTCCTGGGCTCTTGAAATTTTTTCGACTAATCGGATCAGCATCGATGTATCTGAGGTCAATCGGGCGAGGCCGATCAAACCACTCGCCGATTTGTTCTTTGTACGGCTCCATGCGGGTTTTAAAATCAGGTAGCGACTCTGGCTTTGGCAGACCTTTGGGCATCTCAATGAAGTGTTCGAGGCCAGGCTCAGTGATCTGGAAACTTGCTTGCAAATTGAAGATTGCTTTGCCGTGCTGAATGGCAATCACTCGTCGAGTGGTGAAACTTTTGCCGTCTCGAATTCTGTCGACTTCATAAAGAATCGGAATGCTTGGATCTCCTGGTCGCAAAAAGTAGGCGTGAAGTGAGTGCACGCGTCTTGATTTGTCGTCAACAGTTCTTGCCGCGGCTACGAGTGCTTGACCCGCTACTTGGCCTCCGAAAACTCTCTGTCGATTTTCTTGCGGCGACAAACCACGAAAAATGTTCACTTCAATAACTTCAAGATCAAGGAGAGTAATTAGGTCGTCAAGAGCAGAAGGCATACTCCTATTCTTACATCTGTCGAGAACATAACTTGATTAATCAGCGGCACAGATAAGATTTAACGAGTGACGATCGTCTGGAATGCTCAACGCGTCAGCGAGGGTCTGAAAGAAATTGACTCTGCTCGACCAGCGGTTTTAGCAAACGTTAAAAGTCTTTTAGATGAATACCACAAGGCTGAAAAATCACCTCGCTATTACGACATACTTTTGGGCGACTGGGTGGAGCGGTATCTACATCTGATTTACGTTGCAATTCAACAACTCGCAACTGGTTCTGCCGAGAGAAACCAACAAGGTGAGATTCTAAAAAAAGTTAAAGTGACGGCACCAACCGATACCGCCGAGTTTTTTGCGAGCCACCAGAGTTTGCCTGAAGTGGTTCTCGCTGTTCTTCAATCAGTCACCTTTGGTGGCGCCGATTCGGTTGACATTTCAGAGAGCGACGTGATCGTGCGAAACTCATCGTTGCCAGGTCGTCGTGACAAGATTATTTCTAAATTGTTGAGACTGATTTCAGTCAAGCGAACGCCAAAAATTTTGTTTGTAAAACCATTTTCTGGCAATTTGCCGAATTCTTGGATTTCAACCATGTTTTCGTGGCGTAAGTGGGCAAGCCACGACGACTTGCAGTTTGCTTACTCTGTGCGTGCAAAAGTTGATTCGCGGTGGAGATCAGAAAAGCTTTTGAATTTTCGAACCGATGCTTCACTGGCAGAGATTGCTAATTCGATGTTGACTGCGTTTCTTCCAGTCTGTGCGATCGAGGCGTTTAGTGGCGTCAGAACAAAAGTAAATCGTGCCAGGCCAAATCGGGTTGGTCACCTCTACTCGTCTCAAGCGCTATGGGCTAATTTTACTTTTAAACTTCTGGCTGCCGAATGGTGCGAGTTGGGTACGAAACTTCATTACCACCAACACGGTGGCTGGTATGGCTTGGACGAATCGCACGTTGCCGAGAATTATGAATCTCGAGTTGCAGATTTTTATTACACCTGGGGATGGAGCAGAGGTGCGAGCAACACCAAGCCTCTTTCGCCGGTTGCGATTGATCTGCACCCACGTGAAAAGACGTTTGATTCATTGATTTGCTTTGACCAGCCCAAGCAAATTTACCGATTGCAGTATTTTCCGTTGCCGGGCACCTTGCAGACAATGTATGAACAAACGGCTGAGTTCGTTAAAACTCGCGAAAGCTCAAATCAATTGAAGATCAGATTGTTTCCTGGCGAATTTGGCAAGACACAACAAAAGGCGATCACTGATGCGACGCCAAAGGCAATTTTTGACAATTCAATGCCAATTGCTGAGCAGTATTCAGCCAGTCGACTAGTGATTCATAACTATGTTGGTACCTCTTGGCTCGAAACCCTTGGCAACAACATTCCAACAATTTGTTTTTATGACGTGGATGCCTACCGCTTTCGAGAAGACGCGAAAGAATTGCTAGAAGAGTTGGTCAGAGTAAAAATCTTGCATCTCTCTGGGTCAAGCGCGGCTGAGCATGCAAACTTCATAGATAACGACATCAATTTGTGGTGGCTGAGTGAAGAAGTTCAAACTGCGCGCAAGAACTTTGCCAAAGAGTTTGCAAATTACTCGCCTGAGTGGAAGAGAACTTGGCAAGAGAATTTTCAGTCAATGATTGGTAAATAAAAACTTATATGTCGCCAATCAGTGCAGAGTTGAAGTCTCAAGCCATCGCAACAAAAGGTTTTATGCCCGAGGTTGAAGGCGATGCTTTATATGAGGCTGCATGTCTGGCATGTCGGCAGAATCCGGGTAAACCGATCGTCGAAGTCGGAACTTATTGCGGAAGATCAACTATTTGGCTTGCCACAGCTGCAAAGAAAAACAAGACATATGTTTTTACAGTCGACCACCACTTTGGGAGTGAAGAAAATCAACAAGGCTGGGAGTGGTTTGATGAGTCTTTGATTGACCCAAAGACACAAAAATTAAATACGCTTCCGACACTCATTCAAACTCTCAATCGAACCAAAATCTCGCGCAGTGTGGTGCCGATAGTTGCTGAGTCGCAGACCGCGAGTCGACAGTGGTCCTCTGAGTTGGCATTTTGTTTTATTGACGGCGGGCATGGTGAGGTGCCAGCACGGCTGGATTATTCGGGCTGGTCGCCAAAAGTTGCTCTCGGTGGATACTTGGCGATCCATGACGTCTTTGCTGACCCAAAAGATGGCGGACAAGCACCGTTTGAATTCATCTACAGCGCCGCACTCAAATCTAAAGAGTTTGTTGAGACCTCGGCAACTGGGTCGTTGCGCGTGTTGCGTAAAGTTAAGAAATCTTAAAGATCAAAAGAGTCGTCGTAGCGAAAGATTCGCGACGCCGGAGAAATTGCGTAGAGCGAGTCGGCTGCAAGAATTACTGCCGCACCGGTGTAGGCCGACTTTTCGTTTGCTGGAAACACAACTTTGTCGGGATAGACCAACCCTGTGAGATAAGAGCCATCGCTAGTGCGATGGAAGGACGTCGTATTCAATAAAAATTGAGCGGTGTCGATATCTCCGGTTGCAGCGAATGCCATTGAGCATTCGGCTGTTTCTGACGCGGTAATCCAAGGCTCATCACTTACACAGCGAACACCATGGTCTCGCATCACAAAGGTTTCGAATTGATCTTCAAGTCTGGCCTTGGCTGCGTCACCCAGAAGTGAGCCACTCAAAATCGGGTAGTACCAGTCCATTGCCCAGCGATCTTTTGGTTCGAAGACGTCACGATTATTGCGAATTATCTCGTCGATCTTTGCAGCAGCTTCGCTCCATTCTGGTTTTGGTGACTTCAAAACTTCAGCAACTTTGGCCGCCGAAATCAGTGCATGTCGAATCGACGAACAGCCTGTCAACAGTGCATAGTCCCAAGGTTTTGAATTTTCTTCACGAGCCCAAAGAATCGTGCCGTTGGTAAGTCTCATGCCGAGAACCCATGTCATGGCTCTTTCAAGCATCGGCCAAAATTTGCGGAGTGATTCAAGGTCCTGTGTGCACAACCAGTGATGCCAAAGTCCGGTGCCGATGTATGCGCAGACGTTGCTGTCTAATTTAAAATCTTCAACACTGCCGTCGCTGTTGTAATAGTTTGGCCATGAGCCGTCTGGTCGTTGTGTCTCTTTCAGCCATTGATATGCGCGGCGTGAGTTTTGATGCAAACCCATTACATCAAGAGCCATCGCCGTTTCTACGTGATTCCAGGGATCACAGTGCCCACCTTCGAACCAAGGAATCATTCCTGATTCGAGTTGCAAGTCTGCAATCGACTGTGCAGTTTGCAAAAGCTGATCGTCAGTGAGCACGCGTTTTGCCGCAAGTGATTGTTGTAGAAGATTCACGACTTGGCTCCGACTAATTGAGTTGTCGGTTTAGTTGCATAAACGACGTAGCTTTTGCCGATCATCGGGCTCAGTGCCCGATCGAGAGCGCGAGTGATTGTCGGCGCAGAGATGATGTCCCACTCAAGAAATTTTTTATACATGGCAACTGCTTTGTGGTCTTCGCGTTGCGGACCAACAGCGCAACGAAGCCACCAATATGGCGAGTGCAAACCGTGTGCTTTATGTGTTGCTCCGACTTTTAATCCTGCTTGCGAGATTTTTGCACGTAATTCAGAGCCGCGATAGATGCGAACGTGGCCACCTTCAACAAATGGTGCGTGATATTCATCAGATAGGGCCCAATTGATTTTTTCTGGAAACCACGACGGCACGGTTGCTGCAAGCGTGCCACCAGGTCGCAAAACTCGCACAAACTCGCTGATCGCAGATGTGTCGTCGTGAATGTGTTCGAGAACTTCAGATGTGACGATGCAGTCAAATGTTGAATCATCAAATGGAAGTCGTGTCGCATCACCTCGGACTACGCCCGTGAAAGATTCAGCTTTTAGTTCGCCGGCTTCGTACATTGCGGCAAAAGTTGCGCGAGTGCTCGTGACTTCTTGTTCTGCATAGTCAAGCGCGACAACTTTGGCGCCACGGCGGGCGGCCTCAAATGCATGACGGCCAAAACCAGTGCCGGCATCTAAAAAGAGGTCTCCAGGCTTCAAATTCAGTCGGTCAAATTTGATCGTCAACATTATTTGGCGTCTCGCTTTGCCAATTTGCGCACATTTTGTGGCATCGAGAGCACTTCGCGATATTGGTCAACTGTTAGTTGCGCGCAATGACGCCAACTCCATCGCTCGGCAACGCGTTGACGACCAGCAAGACCAATTTTTTCTCGCAATTGTGGATCATCAAGACCGCGACGAATGGCCGCCGCGAGAGCTTCGGTGTCTGCCGGCGGACATGAGAGAACTGTTTCGCCATCGCGCCCAGTAACTTCTGGCAGTGCACCACCAGTTGTTGCGACAAGACAGATACCAGTGCTCATGGCTTCGATTGCCGGCAAACTGAAACCCTCATACAGGCTTGGCACAACCGCAAGTTCGGATGCTGCGTAAAGCTCAACAATTTGTTCGTCAGTTACACCTGAGACGTAACTGATGCAGTCTTGTAGTCCGAGAGATTCAATCAAGTCTGCACTTGCGCCAGCCCGAGGCTTGCCGATAATTGTCAGATGGATTTCTCGCTCAGTGCGAAGCTTCGCAAGTGCTTCAAGTAAAAATGAAAGACCCTTGAGGGCGACGTCTGCCGACGCAGTCGTAATCAGGTGGGCGGGCTTGCGCTTAATAGAGGGAATTGGTTTGAACAAATCTGGATCAACCCCGACTGGCACAAGACGCATTCGATCTTTTGATACACCCATGTCGGTGTGAATGTCGTTTATTGAGTTCTCGCTTACGACGACAACGCGGGGCATCTTGCTGGCGACTCGTCCTTGCATCCAAACGAATGAATACCAGCGACCAATTGCTTGACGCTTCCACCAAGTTTGTGTGTGAGCCATTTCTAGTTTTCGATCTTTGGTGATCGGGTGATGCAGCGTGACAATTGTCGGAATAATTTTCTCAATTTTTAGGATTGACGAACCGAGACACTGGTTGTCATGAACGAGATCAAAGTCGTTTATGCGGTCGCGCAGAACGCGATGCGCGCGCATACTAAAAGAGAGTGGTTCACCGAAAGTTCCTTTGAGAAATAATCCGGCTTCGACGAGATTTGGCCAAGTGTTCAGTTCCCAATATGCAGGAAATCTGCCCGGGTTATGGTCGTTGAAAATATCAAGGCTCGGCAATTTGTGCATTTTGATGCGTGGATCAAGAATCGGGTAGGGCTGACCACTGAAAACCTCGACATGATGCCCAAGATCTGCCAGGGCTTTTGTCAGGTGGCGAGAGTAGACACCTTGACCACCAACATGCGGCTTTCCGCGGTATGTGAGATACGCAATTCGTATCGGACCGTTGACATCAAACGGTTTAGTCATCAGAAAATCCTATCGGCTTAGATTTACGACCGATTTGTCGCGCCGTTGTCTGAAACGACTATTTAGTGATTGTTAAGCGCATAAATCTGCTGAGAGGTTTGTCGCGAGTGATTA
>JAEMTQ010000015.1:18077-23811 GCA_016462185.1 Ilumatobacteraceae bacterium | reverse complement strand
AGCGACCAACCAAATTTGCACAACATACCTGTGCGCAGCGAACAGGGAAAAGTCTTTCGAACGGCATTCGTGCCTCGAAAGAACTGTCAGTTTTTGGTGGCCGACTACAACCAAATTGAATTGCGATGTATCGCGCATCTTGCGAATGATCCCGGACTTATTGAAGCGTTCAACAACAACGTAGATATTCACAATGTGACAGCTGCCAACGTCTTTGGAGTCGCAACAGACAAAGTCACAAGCGAGCAACGCTCAAAAGCAAAGATGGTTTCGTATGGTCTCGCTTACGGCATGGAGGCCTACGGTCTCGCTCAGCGTCTGGCGATCGGGGTCAATGAGGCGAGCGAGATTCTTGAAGCCTATTTCGCAGCCTTTCCTCGAGTGAAAAAATATATGGATGAAACAATCGAAGAAGCCAGAAAACGCGGCTATACCGAGACTTTGTTCGGTCGTCGTAGGGCTATCCCCGAACTGCAGAACCCAAACTTTCGTATTCGTCAAATAGGTGAGCGCCAGGCGATGAACTCTGGCATTCAAGGCTTGGCTGCTGACATCTTCAAGGTTGCACTTGTTCAACTTGACCAAGCACTTGAAAGCGAGAAATTTGAGTCTCGATTGGTTCTGCAAGTTCATGATGAGGTAATTGTTGAAGGTGTTGTCGCCGAGAAGCAAGAAGTTGAGGCCTTGGTGCGAAAGTCAATGCGTGATGCAGCGAAATTGGCAGTTCCGCTTGAAGTGAACCTTGCCTGGGGCGAAACCTGGGCTGCTGCAAAAGCCTGATTTTGCGGGTTGAAAACCGGTGTCGGGGGTAGGCTGAACCGTCCTATCCACCTCTCCTATCCACCGAAAGTAATAACAGTGTCTACAACTCAATTGATGTCATCTCCCGAAATGGGCACCTTCGACGCAGAAGGCAATTACACACCACGAAAAGTAACTGAACGAGACGTCTCGTTTGCAGATTCGATCAATGAAACGATCGTCGAACTTAAAGAAGGAAAGTTAGTAACCGGCACTGTTGTGCGTATCACTCGAGATGAAGTGCTCGTTGAAATTGGTTATAAGACAGAAGGAGTCATTCTTAATCGCGAACTTTCAATTCGCCAAGACGCCGACCCAAATACAATCGTCAAGCTTGGCGAAAAGATCGAAACACTTATTCTCACGCTTGAGGACAAAGAAGGTCGTTTGCTTCTTTCGAAAAAGCGTGCACAGTATGAGCGCGCTTGGGGCGACATTGAGGCAATCAAGAATGCTGACGGCACTGTAGAAGGTCTCGTAATTGAAGCAGTCAAGGGTGGTCTCATTGTCGACATCGGTTTGCGCGGCTTCTTGCCAGCATCGCTTGTTGAATTGCGTCGCGTTCGCGACCTTGCCCCTTACCTTGGCCAAAGAATTACTGCAAAAATTCTTGAACTTGACCGTCAGCGCAACAACGTTGTTCTTTCGCGACGAGTGTTGCTTGAGCAAAATCAAAAAGGAACGCAGTCAGATTTCTTGGAGAACCTCGCGATTGGCGAAGTTCGCACTGGTCGAATTTCGAGCGTTGTCGCTTTCGGCGCCTTCGTAGATTTGGGCGGCATGGATGGTTTGATTCACGTTTCTGAACTCTCATGGAAGCACGTAGATAATCCTTCGGCAGTTGTGAAGATTGGTGACGAGGTTTCAGTGAAGGTGCTTGAGATTGATCGTGAACGCGATCGCATCAGCCTCTCGCTGAAGGCAACACAACAAGACCCATGGCAAGAGTTCGCATCAAGCCATCAAGTTGGCCAACTCGTCTACGGTCGAGTTACAAAACTTGTTCCTTTCGGTGGATTCGTGCAAGTCGGAGACGGCATTGAAGGTCTCGTACATATCTCTGAAATGTCAACACACCATGTTGAGGCACCAGAGCAAGTTGTAACACCGGGCGAAGAGTTGTGGGTGAAGATCATTGATCTTGATCTTGCTCGTCGTCGAATCAGTTTGTCGATCAAGCAAGCCGCAGAGGGTGGCGAATTGGCCGAAGAGTATCGCGGTCAATTCCAGACCGATGAGCAGGGCAACTGGGTTAGTGGTGATGATTCATCGCGAGAGTCTGCGTGGGCAGAGTTTTTTGATCCAAATGCAGCACCTGCCGAAGCCCCTAAGGCTGCAGAAGAACCAAGCGCAGGCTGATTAGAAATAACTGATTAGATACGGTGAGTATCTGATGATTCTCATTGGTCTCACAGGTGGCATTGGTTCAGGCAAGTCAGAGGTCGCTCGGCTGCTAGTTGCCCGTGGTGCCGAGGTCATTGACGCTGATCAGATCGTGCGTGAACTGCAACAGCCAGGTGCTGAGGTTTACAACGCAATGATCAAAATGCTCGGGCAAGAAATTGTCTCGTCTGATAAATCTTTGGACCGTGCCAAAATCGCAGGACAAGTTTTCGCTGACGAGAGTTTGTTGAAAAAACTTAACGAGTTGGTCCACCCAATTGTGCGCCGAGTGATGAACGAGAGAGTTGAAAGCTTTCGAGACACTGACAAAGTCGTTGTGCTTGATATTCCGTTGTTGGTTGAAAACCCTCGCCCTGGTCTTGATGGTGTGTTGGTTGTTGACTTAGATACCCAGATCGCAATTCAACGACTTGTCGAACAGCGTCAGATGAAAGTTGAAGATGCACAAGCGCGAGTCGCCAAACAAGCCACGCGAGAGCAGCGTCGTGCGATCGCTGGTCATGTGATTGACAATTCTGGCGACCGTCAAGCGCTCGAGTCTTCGGTTGAAAGCGCATGGACCTGGATACGTTCGTTGAAATGAGCGAACGAAAATTCGTAGTCGAATCGCCATTTACGCCAGCGGGTGACCAGCCCGAAGCAATTGCAAAATTAGCTGAAGGGATCACTCGTGGCGACCGTTTTCAAACTCTTCTCGGCATCACAGGCTCGGGAAAGTCAGCCACGATCGCTTGGACAATTGAGAAGGTACAGCGCCCGACTTTAATTTTGGCGCCTAATAAATCTTTGGCTGCACAGTTGGCGCAAGAGATGCGCGAGTTTTTTCCAAATAACCGTGTCGAATACTTCGTCAGTTATTACGACTATTACCAACCAGAGGCTTACATCGCATCTAGTGATACCTTCATCGAAAAAGACTCTTCGATTAATGATGAAATCGATCGATTGCGACATTCGGCAACCGCGGCCCTGTTAACAAGGCGCGACACAATCGTCGTGGCATCGGTTAGTTGCATTTACGGAATGGGTGACCCAGGCGAGTATCGGGGTCATTTGCTTGAGCTTCATGTCGGTGTTGATTATGACCAACGAAGTATTTTGTCGCGGCTCGTAGATCTGCAATATGACCGCAACGATATGACGCTGGGTCGAGGAAACTTCAGAGTGCGCGGCGACACGATCGAAGTGCATCCGGCATACGAAGAGACCGTCACCCGTCTAGAAATGTTTGGCGACACGGTAGAACGCATCAGTGTGGTTGATCCTGTGACTGGCGAGACTCTGCGTGATCTGAGTGAAGTAGTTGTGTTTCCTGCGACTCACTATGTTGCTGGCGAAGAGCGCATGCGTGTGGCAATGGAAGGTATCGAAAAAGAGCTCGCTGAGCGTCTACAAGTCTTTGAGTCTCAAAACAAGTTGCTTGAAGCACAAAGAATTCGAATGCGCACAATGTTTGACTTAGAAATGATGAAAGAAGTTGGATACTGCAACGGCATTGAAAACTATTCAATGCACATCGACAAGCGCCAACCTGGCGAACCACCGTTTACGCTTTTGGACTATTTTCCAAAAGATTATTTGCTGGTGATCGACGAGAGTCACGTCGCAGTGCCGCAGTTGCACGGCCAGTTCGCGGGCGACAGAAGCAGAAAACAAACTTTGGTTGAGCACGGTTTTAGATTGCCGTCTGCAATGGATAACCGCCCTTTGCAATTTGAAGAAACAATGGAGCGTTTGAACCAATGCATTTTCTTGTCGGCGACTCCGGCGAAATTTGAAATTGAACTGAGCGACCAGGTGGTTGAGCAAATCGTCCGTCCAACTGGGTTGATAGATCCCGAAGTTATTGTGCGTCCAACGAAGGGTCAAATAGACGACCTGATTGAAATGATCAAGTCGAAAACTGCTCAGGGTGACAGAACTCTGGTGACGACTCTTACGAAAAAAATGAGTGAAGATCTTTCTGAATATCTAATCGAACAAGGTCTGCGTGTCAGATATCTGCACTCGAATATTGACACGATTGAGCGCATTGAGATTTTACGTGCATTGCGACTCGGCGAATTCGATGTCTTGGTTGGCATCAACCTGTTGCGTGAAGGTCTTGACTTGCCAGAAGTTTCACTTGTGGCAATTTTGGACGCCGACAAGCAAGGATTTCTGCGTAGTCAAACCTCGTTGATTCAAATGATTGGTCGTGCGGCGCGAAATGTCGATGGGCAAGTGATCATGTATGCCGACAACCGAACTGCGGCAATGGAGTATGCGATTTCTGAAACTGCACGCCGAAGACAGCTGCAAATTGAATACAACATCAAGCACGGCATTAATCCACAAACAGTACGTAAGGCGATTGGTGATATTTTGTCGGTCTTGCGACCCAGCAATACGGCACCGATGCCAGGAAAGGGCAAACGCCGAGACCGCGAGCGAGACAAGGTGGTTAGAGAGCTTCGTGCTTTGCCGCAGGGCGAATTGGCGCGTTTAATAATGACTTTAGAAGAAGAGATGAACCAGGCAGCCGAAGAATTGCGTTTTGAATATGCCGCACGTCTCAGAGACGAAGTCAAAGAACTGAAGCGCGAATTACGGGATGCGCATTAACACTTTGTAGCCTGCCTGTGATGGCAAATCAGATCGTTGTCCGTGGTGCTCGAGAGCACAACCTAAAGAACATCAGCGTTGAGTTGCCGCGCGACAAGTTGATCGTCTTGACGGGGTTGTCAGGATCTGGAAAGTCGAGTTTGGCGTTCGACACAATTTATGCAGAAGGTCAACGTCGTTACGTTGAGTCACTGAGTAGTTACGCCCGACAATTTCTTGGACAGATGGACAAACCTGATGTCGACTTGATTGATGGTTTGTCACCTGCGATCTCAATTGATCAAAAATCGTCTTCGCGCAATCCACGTTCGACTGTAGGCACGATTACAGAGGTTTACGATTATTTGCGATTGTTGTACGCCCGCATTGGTGTGCAGCACTGTTCTAAAGACATGACCAAGTTGTCCCGTCAGACTCCTCAGCAAATCGTGGATCGAATCATGAAATTCGATGAAGGAACTCGTTTTCAAATTCTTGCTCCGGTTGTGCGCGGAAGAAAAGGTGAATACGACACGCTGTTGCAAGAGTTGGCGTCGCAAGGTTTTTCTCGCGCACGTGTTGATGGCGAGGTAGTCGAGATCAGTGAGTTTTTGACGAAACAAACCCGTTTGGCAAAGTATGAACAACATCAAATCGACATTGTCGTTGATCGACTCGTTCGTCGTGATGGCATCAATCGCCGTCTCACTGATTCGCTTGAAACCGCACTACGGCTCGCCGATGGAGTCGCCGAAATCGAGCTAGTCGAAGGTGGTGAACCGATTACTTTCAGTCAACATTTGGCTTGCCCGAAGTGCGGCACGAGTTACGAAGAGTTGGCGCCAAGAAATTTTTCATTCAACTCGCCATACGGAGCATGCGAAAACTGTTTAGGCCTCGGAACCAAATACGAAGTTGATGTTGAACTGGTCGTTCCAGATCCAAA
>JAEMTQ010000015.1:0-17977 GCA_016462185.1 Ilumatobacteraceae bacterium | reverse complement strand
TAGGCCTCGGAACCAAATACGAAGTTGATGTTGAACTGGTCGTTCCAGATCCAAACTTGAGCATAAACGAAGGCGCTATTGCGCCGTGGCGGTCGGCGCACACTCAATATTTCACTCGCATGCTTGAAGCAGTCGCTGATCGTTTTGAAATTGATCTAGACAAAAAGTGGTCAAAGCTCTCGGCTAAAGCACAGAAGATCGTGATGAACGGCGTAGACGACAACATGATGGTGAAATATCGCAATCGCTACGGTCGCACGCGCGAATACAGCACCTCGTATGAGGGCGTTATTCCATGGATCAAACGTCGGCACGAAAGTGCTGAGAGCGATACATCACGCGAGCAGTTCGAAAGCTACATGCGCGAAGTTCCCTGTCCATCATGTAACGGCGCTCGTTTGAAGCCATCAAATCTTGCAGTTTTAGTTGAGGGCAAACATATTTCAGATGTATGCGATCTTTCGATTAGTGAATCAGCAAAGTTTTTAGCTGGGCTCAAACTTTCTGATCGCGATGCAATGATTGCCGAACGAATCACAAAAGAGATAAATGCCCGTCTCGGCTTCTTGTTGGATGTAGGCCTCGACTACTTGACGTTGTCACGAGCCGCGGCAACTTTGGCCGGAGGAGAGGCGCAGAGAATTCGCTTAGCAAGCCAGATTGGTTCTGGACTTGTGGGCACGCTGTATGTATTAGACGAGCCGAGTATCGGGTTGCATCAACGCGACAACCATCGATTGATTGAAACCTTGCAGCGCCTGCGCGACTTAGGCAACACCGTGATCGTCGTTGAGCACGATGAAGACACCATTAGATCTAGCGATTGGCTTGTAGACATCGGACCAGGAGCAGGCGAGCACGGCGGTCAAGTCGTCTATAGCGGCCCAGTCAAGGGCGTGTTGAAAGTTAAAAACTCAGTGACGGGTCAGTATCTTTCGGGAGAGCGAAGTGTTGAAACACCCGCGATGCGTCGTCAGCCAAGCAAAGATTTTCTAACGATTCGTGGCGCCCGCGAGCACAATTTAAAGAATCTCAACGTGAAAATTCCACTTGGCTGTTTCGTTGCCGTCACCGGCGTTTCTGGAAGCGGCAAGAGCACTCTGATTCGTGACATTTTGTTGCCATCATTGATGCAGAAAATTTATAAATCTAAAGATGCCCCAGGGCGGCACACAGGTGTCGACGGCGTGATGCACCTAGACAAGGTCATTGACATGGACCAATCGCCGATTGGTCGTACTCCGCGTTCGAACCCAGCAACATACACCGGTGTTTTCGACGACATAAGAAAATTGTTTGCGTCAACTCCTGAAGCCAAAGTTCGGGGCTACCAACCGGGCAGGTTCAGCTTTAACGTTCCCGGTGGTCGATGTGAAGCCTGCTCAGGCGACGGCACCATCAAAATTGAAATGCATTTTTTGCCTGACGTTTACGTGCCTTGCGAAGTCTGCAAAGGTGCTCGATACAACCGCGACACGCTTGACATCACTTTCAAAGGCAAGAACATCGCCGAGATATTAGACATGCCGATATCTGATGCGGTTGAATTTTTCGCCAATCAACCACGAATCGCCAGACATATGCAAACATTCGTGGATGTAGGTCTTGGCTACGTGCGCCTCGGTCAATCGGCGCCGACACTGTCGGGCGGCGAAGCACAGCGCGTGAAACTTGCAAGCGAACTTTCAAAGCGCAGCACGGGTCGCACGATCTATCTTTTGGACGAGCCCACCACAGGCTTGCACTTTGAAGATGTTCGAAGATTGCTGATCGTGTTGGCGCGACTTGTGGACTCGGGCAACACGGTTTTAGTGATCGAGCACAACTTAGATGTCATTAAGTCAGCAGATTGGATTATCGACATGGGCCCTGAGGGCGGCAATGGGGGCGGCACGATTGTTGCCGAAGGTTCTCCAGAAACAGTTGCCAAAGTTTCAGGATCGCATACAGGAAAGTATTTAGCGCAGATTTTGAAGAAGCCCAAAACAGCAACTACTAAGAAGAAGTAAATTTAAATACCTATGCAAAAACCACCTGGTGTCATACCTGAGACACCAGGTTCGTATCAGTTCAAAGATGCGACTGGGCGAGTCATATATGTAGGTAAGGCAATCAATCTGCGGTCGCGGGTAAACAGCTATTTCGCGAAGACCGACAGTTTGCACATTCGTACGGCGAACATGGTTGCTGCGGCGCACAGTGTCGAATGGATAGAAGTTCGAAATGAGATTGAAGCGTTGATACTTGAGCACAGCCTCATTAATCGTTATTCACCAAGATTCAATATTCGTCTGCGCGACGACAAGAGTTATCCGTTCTTGGCAGTCACAGTTGACGAGCAATGGCCGCGAGCAATGGTTATGCGGGGCCGTAAACGAAAAGGCACAAGATATTTTGGCCCGTACCCGCATCCTTGGGCTATCCACGAGACGCTTGATTTGTTGTTAAAGACGTTTCCTATTAGGACTTGTTCGGCCGCGACATTCAAGCAACACGAAAGACTCGGGCGACCATGCTTGCTGTTTCACATTGAAAAGTGTTCAGGTCCGTGTGTAAAAAGCGTTACTGATAACGACTATAAAGCGCTTGTGAATGACTTTTTGCAAGTGATGGATGGAGAGAGCGACGCGGTAGTTTCCCGTCTCGAAAATCAAATGGTTGCGAGTTCTCAGGCCCAAGAATTTGAGCGGGCCGCCAAGCATCGTGATCAACTGGAAGCGATCAAGATGGCGTTAGAACGTCAACAGATGGTCGGCGAGCGGGACGAAGATCTTGATGTGATCGGTATTGCGGAAGACGAGTTTGAAGCAGCCGTTCAAGTCTTCTTTGTTCGCAAAGGTCGGGTCGTAGGACGAAAAGGTTTCATTGTTGACAAAGTTGAAGATGTCACCAGTGAAGGCCTCGCAGCGTTGATCGTTGAACGACTTTACGATGAATCGCCGATTCTTGGAATTCCAAAAATTGTTATCTTGCCGTGCGAGCCTGAACGTACTCAAGTTTTAGAAGAATGGCTAAGTCAGTTGCGTGCTTCGAAAGTTGAGATTCGAGTGCCGCACCGTGGTGACAAGCGTGAGTTACATGAACTTGTTACACAAAATGCAAAGCAAGAATTAAATCGACATCGCTTGAGACGCGCGTCAGATCACACCGCACGATCACGTGCCTTGAATGAACTTCAAGACTTGCTCGGTTTGCCTGAAGCACCGCTTCGGATCGAGTGTTACGACATGGCGCACTTACAAGGCACTGATTATGTCGGCTCAATGGTTGTGCTTGAAGATGGTTTGCCGATCAAACGTGACTACCGACGCTTCAAAATCAAAAGCGGACAAGGCAACGACGACTATGCGGCAATGCGCGAAGTGTTAACACGAAGATTGTCGGCATACATCAAAGAACGTGATCAACCAGTCAACGAGCGTGGTGATCGACCCGGGAAGTTTTCATACGCCCCTCAACTGCTGTTGGTAGATGGTGGCAAAGGTCAACTCGGTGTTGCTGAACAAGTTGTTAAAGAACTTGGCCTAGAACATGAAATACCCGTCGCATCGTTAGCAAAAAGACTTGAAGAAGTCTTCATACCGGGAAGTAGTGAACCTGTCGAGATACCTCGTGGTAGTGATGCACTATTTATGTTGCAGGTTATTCGTGATGAAGCTCATAGATTTGCCAATCGTTTCCACCGTGAACTGCGGGGCAAACGAATGACCCAAAGCGAACTTGACGGCATTGTCGGGCTCGGTGAGGCTCGTGCAAAAAAATTAGTTACTGCCTTGGGTGGTGTGAAGCAAGTTAAGGCGGCTTCGCGTGAAGACCTAGCCCAACTGACTTGGTTGCCAAGTCGTGTGGCAGATGCGGTTTTTGCACACTTCAATTCAGCTCCGTAACTCACCGCGTAGATAGCCTGATAAACAGTGGCTGACATTCTGCTTATCGCTGGTCTTTCTGGTGCGGGAAGGTCTCAGGCTGCAGATGATTTAGAGGACCTGGGCTGGTTCGTCGTAGACAACATGCCGACAGAGTTGATTGACAAAGTTGTAGAAATCGCGGCTGTTGGCGAATCGTTGGCGAAACTTGCGTTGGTTGTGAGCACTCCGACTGCTCAGCGTGATGTCGTAGATGTGTTGAAGAAATTGCGTCTATCTGGTCATCGCGTTCGAATGTTGTTCTTAGATGCGACGAATGCCGAATTAGTTAAGCGATATGGATCTACGCGACGTAAACATCCTTTGGCTGAGGGTAAGTCGGGTGTCGAAGAGGCGATAACAAAAGAACGAACACTTCTTGAGCCGGTGAAGGCTGAAGCTGATTTGGTTATTGACACCACAAACTTGACTATTCATCAACTAAAGAATCAACTAGGTGAGTTATTTACCGACGATGGCGAACTCGATACGATGCAGATTTCTGTCGTTTCATTTGGCTACAAGCACGGTCTGCCGTTAGATGTCGATCTGGTGTTTGATGTTCGCTTTCTGCCGAATCCACACTGGGATGAAAACTTGCGCCCGATGTCTGGGCTTGACGAACCCGTGCGTGACTTTGTGATGGAGCAAAGTCTTTCGGTCAAATTTCTCGACCAACTCACTGGGATGCTGACCCTGCTGTTGCCGGCATACAAGTCAGAGGGCAAGAGTTATTTGACCGTCGCTATTGGTTGCACCGGAGGCCGACATCGTTCGGTGGTGATTGCCGAGCAATTGAAACAATGGTTGATTCAGAGTTCGCACAATCCCCGCGTAACTCACAGGGATATTTCTCGCTAAAACAGACAGCCGACTAAGGTTTGCTCATGACTATTCGAGTGGGTATCAACGGATTTGGACGGATTGGAAGAAACTTTTATCGCGCTGTAAAACTGTCTGGCGCAGATATTGAGATCGTTGCTGTAAACGATCTCGGTTCAGTCAAGACGATGGCGCATCTCTTGAAATACGACTCGGTTCTTGGTGTTTTGCCAAATGAGATCACAGCCACTGATGGCGGTATCAGCATCGATGGCAAAGTGCTCAAGGTTCTTTCACAACGCGACCCGAAAGATTTGGGTTGGGGTGAACTTGGAGTCGACGTCGTAATTGAGTCGACTGGCTTCTTTACAGATCGAGATAAGGCGGCGGCCCATCTAGACGCAGGCGCAAAGTGTGTGGTCGTCTCGGCCCCTGCGACAAATGCAGATGCAACTTTTGTCTACGGCGTGAATCACAATGATTTTGATCCTAAAAAACATAAAGTTGTTTCAAACGCAAGTTGCACTACGAATTGTTTCGTGCCGATGGTCAAAGTATTAGATGACGCATTTGGTGTCGAAAATGGTCTGATGACGACCATTCATGCTTATACGGGTGATCAATCAATCGTTGATGGTCCGCATAGCGATTTGCGTCGTGCTCGCGCTGCGGCGATCAATATTATTCCGACGAGTACGGGTGCGGCAAGAGCAACCAGTCTTGTTATGCAATCAATGAAGGGCAAACTCGACGGCACGTCGCTGCGCGTTCCCGTGCCGACAGGATCAATAACAGACTTTGTCGCAAATTTGAAAAAGCCGGCTTCGGTCGATGAAATCAATGCTGCTTACAAAGCCGCCGCATCGGGTGCTTTGAAGGGCATTTTGGAATACTGCAGTGACCCAATTGTGTCGAGCGATGTTGTCACCAATCCGCATAGTTGCGTTTTTGATAAAGACCTGACTATGAGTATGGGAAATCTCGTCAAGGTTCTGGGATGGTATGACAACGAGTGGGGCTACTCAAATCGTCTTGTTGATATGACGTCGTTTATTGGGGCCGCTCTTAGTCGTTAAATGATTGCCCATCTTGAAGATTTAGGGGACGTTCGCGGTAAAACCGTGCTCGTGCGAACCGATTTTAATGTGCCGATGTCTGGACCTGACGAGAGTCGAATCATTGAAGATGACTTTCGAATCCGTAGTGCACTTGAGACATTGAATTGGTTGACGAGTCGTGGTGCAAAAGTTGTTTGTGCGACTCACTTGGGTCGCCCGAAAGGAAAGTTTGCGGCGAAATATTCGCTTGAGCCTGTGCGCGCTCGCTTGGCCGAGTTGGCACCAGGAGTCGAACTGCTCGAAAATTTACGGTTTGATGCAGGCGAAGAGAGCAACGACTCGCAGTTCGTTGCAAAGTTGATCTCTGGCATAGATATTTATGTGAACGATGCATTTGGTGCAGCTCATCGAGCACATGCATCAATTGTCGGACCGCCAAAGACTTTGCCGTCTGCTGCTGGCCGGTTGCTGCAAAAAGAGCTAGAGATTCTGTCTGAGATGCGTTCAAATCCGAAGCGTCCGTTTGTTGCCGTGCTCGGGGGAGCGAAAATTAGCGACAAGCTCGGTGTGATTGAAGCATTAATGAATGTCGTTGATGCTCTGGTTATCGGTGGTGGGATGTGCTTTACATTCTTGGCAGCCAAGAATTTGCCGATTGGTGACTCGTTATGTGAACGAGATCAGATTGACGTATGCAAAAAGTTACTTTCAGGCAATGTTCCGATTCATCTTCCCGAAGACATCGTCGGGCTCGACGCGCAGGGAGCATTTGCAACATTTGGTGTGCGCTTGCCCGATCACGCAAAAGGCTTAGATATTGGTCCGGGTTCGGCGGCGGCCTTCGCTGACATCATCATGTCGGCGCGAAGTGTTTTCTGGAATGGTCCAATGGGAATGTTCGAAGATAATCGCTTCGCAGCAGGTACTCGCACGGTGGCACAAGCGATGGCTGAGACAAAAGCCTTTACTGTCGTCGGTGGTGGAGATTCAGCAGCCGCACTGGCGCAATTTAAATTAGAAACAGAAGTAGACCATGTCTCCACAGGTGGAGGCGCGTCATTAGAGTTTCTTGAGCTAGGCGACTTGCCAGGCTTAGTTGCGTTAAGAGGAGCACCAAATGTCAAGTGAATTGCGAAAACCGATTATTTCGGGTAACTGGAAGATGAATCACAATCACTACGAAGCGATTCAGTGTGTGCAAAAGCTTGCATATATTTTGACCAAAGAAGACTACGCCGAAGTTGATGTGACGATTCATCCACCATTTACAGACTTGCGAAGTGTTCAGACGATGATTGATGCCGACGAACTGAAGTTTATTCTCGGTGCCCAGCACTGTCACGAAGCAGACTCTGGTGCTTTCACAGGTGAAGTATCGGCTGCGTTTCTTGCAAAGCTCAATGTAAGTTATGTGATTGTTGGTCACAGTGAACGACGCGAAATTTTTGGCGAGACGAATGAAGCTGTGAACGCAAAGATAGTGGCGATTCAGAAACACAAGATGACGCCGATTGTTTGTGTTGGCGAGACACTTGCCGAACGCGAAGCAGGCAAGACCCACGAGAAAGTTCTCGGACAAGTTCGAAGTGCGCTTGAGAAACGATCAGTTGAACAAATTAAATCGCTTGTTGTTGCCTATGAACCAATTTGGGCGATTGGAACAGGAAAGACTGCAACTGCGGACGATGCGCAACGAATGATCAGTTCAATCCGCGAAGAAGTCGCAAAGATAAGTTCAGCCAACGCCGCCGAATCAATTCGCTTGCAATACGGGGGCAGTGTCAAGGCGAGCAACATTGGAGAAATCATGTCCCAGCCCGATATCGATGGTGTATTGGTTGGGGGCGCAAGCCTTGATGCGGCTGAATTTGGCCGCATTTGTCAGTATCGACTGCGACCGCTCAATCCGTAGTGACGCGCGACACTGGTAGCCTTTGACTCACTAGAAGCCGTTCTGGCTTTTACCTAATTCGACGGGGAGGTCGGAGAGTGAGAAAAACCACAAAAGTGGCTCGTCTTGCTGCAGCACTTATAACTGTGTCCTTAATTGGCGCAGCTTGCGGTGGCAGCGATGATGCAGTAACTGAAGAATCAATAGCAGAAGAAACTGCTGTTAGTTATCCAACCAGCTTGGAAGACTGCGCGAACGTCACTTATGACTACGCGAAGCCTGCCACAACTGGTGGAATGACTATTACATACGACATCAATCCAGCTGCGGTTTGGGATGACGGTTCGCCAATCACGGTTGCCGACTTCAAAGCAACTTGGGAAGCATCGTTGAACACACCAGGTTCGATTTCGACATCTGGCTATGACCAAGTTTCAGCAGTAGAAGCCGGTTCGAGCGACAAGCAAGTAGTTGTCACTTTGAAGGCTGTTTACGCACCATGGCGTGGATTGTTCGGAGGCATCATCAAAGCTGCTTCGGTAAAGAACACATCCGATGTTTCTGCAGACTATGCAGACAACATTCCATTCTCGGGTCGACCATACAAGATTAAGTCGTGGAGCCCGGATCAGGTTGTGTTTGTACCAAACGACAAGTACTGGGGTACTGACAAAGCAGTAACCAAGAAGTTCGTAATCGTGCCAAAGGCGGACAGCGATACAGAAATTGCAGCGCTGAAGGCTGGCGAAGTCGACTTCATTTACCCTCAGTTCTTTGCAGGTATCGAAGAAGCAGTCAAGCAAGACAACGTTCAAACGAATCTTGACTACGGCGGCGACTACGAAGGTTTCTACTTCCAACAGAAGTGCGGACCTTTCGCAGATCCAAACTTCCGTGCAGCGTTCTCAATGTCAATTGATCGCGATGCGCTGTTTCAGCAGATCTACATCCCACTCGGTGGCAAAGAGTTGCTCCAGTGTGGTCCGATGGTGCCTGGACCGTATTGCGTTGGCGACGAGTTCGCTAATAGCTATGACCCAGCAGCAGCAGAAGCTTTGTTGACCGAAAATGGTTGGACAAAAGGAACAGATGGATTCTGGGTTGACCCAAGTGGCAAAGTTCCAGACATTCGTTGGATCATCAACACCGGTAACACACGACGTGAAAGTACACAGGCTTATTTGATTCCGTTGCTCAATGCAGCAGGTTTCAAAGTGCGCGCAGACAACTGCGATGCTGCTTGCTACTTCCAACAGCGTCTACCGGCAATGGACTACGACATGGCGATGTACATCAGTACAGCACCACCAGATCCTGCATACATCACGGGTGCATTTGCATGTGACCTCATCCCAACTGAAGCCAATGGCAACATTGGTCAAAACAGCCAGGGATGGTGCAACGCAGAAGCGTCGGACTTGATGTACGCAGCAGACGTTGATGCTGATGCGGTTACTCGCGCTGACAAGGTCAAGCAAGTTCTTGCGCTTATGGCAAAAGATCATGTGATGTTGCCTTTGATGCAGTTCCCTAAGTCGGGTTTTGCTCGCACAGACAAGGTTGGCGGTCCATGGAACGCTGAACTTAACAACTATGCGGCATTCAATAACATTCACCTTTGGACAGATGTTGACGGCGACGGACAAATTGTGTTCGGTGCCGAGCAATGGCCAGAGTGTCTCAACCCAATCACGGAGTGTGCAAACTCTTCATGGATGGTTTGGACAACTGCGTTCCAAGTATTGCCAGGTGCCTATGCAACTACCAATGATGGTAAGTACCTAGTAACTAACCTGCTTGCAGGTGAAGCAAAGGTTGTTGTCAATAGCTAATAGCTACTGACTTAATTTGAGCGTAAGGTGCGTCGGTTTGGCTTAAGTGCCAGGTCGGCGCACCTTCGTTCGTTTAGACAATGTTGGCGATTTCATTTGTCGCTCTGTTTTAGGTAAGGCTTAATCGAATGTTTCGGTATATTTTGCGTCGTCTCGCTTGGTCGATTCCGACATTGCTGCTCGTAACCTTTTTGGTTTATCTGGCACTGCGAATTGGCACTGATCCCGTGCAGAGTTACCGTCGAGTCAATCCTCGTGCCAGTCGCGCAAAGATTCAGCAATACATAGATGTAAATGGCCTCGACCCAAATTTTGTGAAGGGATACTTCACGTGGTTAAAAAACTTTTTGACGGGCGAGTGGCCTCCGAGCATTAAGGGTCGACGTGAGGTGTGGCCTGCGCTTAAAGATGCAATGGCCAACACTCTGCGGCTCGGTTCGGCCGCAACAGTCGTAGGAATTGTGATTGGTCTCTTCGCCGGTGTGCTGGCAGCATTGCGCCCCGGTGGTCGGCGAGATGTGTTTATTAATACGAGCGCCTTCGTTGGCATCTCGGTGCCCCCGTTCATTAGTGCAATTTTGCTGCAATTACTATTCGCCGTGTATTGGCAAAAGTGGTTTGGCGCAAGTTTGTTTCCGACGTCAGGTGTTTACCCAGCGGGGCACACTGGTTTCGATTTGTTTTTGATGTTGAAGTTCATGGCACTGCCGACATTAGTTGTTGCGATTCAGATCATTGCCACGTACAGCCGTTACATGCGGTCTTCACTTCTAGACGTTTTGAATTCTGACTACATGCGAACTGCCCGATCAAAAGGTATTAGCGAGCGGCGAGTGTTGATCAAGCACGGTATGCGTAATGCGTTGATTCCTGTGGTGACGATAGCTGCACTTGATGTCGGCTCAATTGTTGGTGGATTGATTATCACCGAAAATATTTTTTCGTATCCAGGCATGGGTTTGTATTTCTTGAAGTCTTTTGGTGAGGGCGACTTTCCGCTTTTGATGCCGTGGATGGTTGTGATTGTTGCGTCGGTCTTGTTTTTTAATTTGATCGCTGACATTTCGTACGCGTGGCTAGATCCGAGAATTCGCCTTGAGTAGCAACTCTGTAACTGCTCTCACGCCTCGTCAAATGGCGTTTAGACGATTCGTTTCGCACAAGGCCGCCGTAGGCAGCTGTTTTGTGATCGCGACTCTCGCTTTATTTGTTGTTTTGGCACCGTTTACTGCGCGATATGGAGTTAATCAATCAGTGCAGGCGCCGCCGAATTCATTTTTGTCTCCGCGTGGCAATGCATGGCTCGGTACCGACGATATTGGTCGAGATCTTTATAGTCGACTGATTTATGGTGTTCGTGTCTCGTTGTTGATAGGTCTAGCGAGCGCGTTAATTTCAGTTACTTTAGGTGCCCTAATTGGTGCCATCGCCGGCTTTCGTGGTGGAAAATTTGATGACATCATGATGCGCGTCACCGATCTTTTTTTGGCTTTCCCATTTTTGGTAACACTGCTCGTAGTACGAAACGTGTTGGGCGCACTGCCCTGGATGAAGCCAATAACTGGAGAGATGAATTCAGTTCGATTCATAATTGTTCTATTCGGAATATTTGGCTGGATGGGTGTGGCTCGTATCGTTCGGGGTCAAGTTTTATCTCTCAAAGAGCGTGAGTTCGTTGAAGCCGCTCGTGCAGTTGGAGCGTCGCGTCGATACATAATTGCTCGACATTTGCTACCCAATTCGGTTGGCCCGATAATGGTTGCTCTCACGTTTTCGGTTGTCGGTGCGATAATCAGCGAATCAACTCTGGCGTTTTTCGGTTATGGCCCCCAGGCTGGTGATGGTGCGACATCATTAGGCATTCTTGTTGGTCAAGCAAAAGGCGCTGTACAGACCGGTTTTTGGTGGCTCGCGGTGTTTCCATGTCTTGCGCTCATTGTTATTGCGTTGAGCATCAACTTCATCGGCGATGCGTTGCGAGATGCAACCGACCCTCGTCTTGATCGAGGTGCCTGATGTCAGAGAAAATTCTTGAGATCCGCAATCTTCACGTCACATTCGAAACACCTTCAGGGCCACTCGAAGCAGTTCGCGGTGTTGACCTTGACGTTTCGGCGGGCGAGTTGCTTGGCGTGGTGGGCGAGTCTGGTTCAGGAAAGTCAGTCACATTTTTGGCGACGATGGGACTCTTGCCGACGCGGGCCAAGGTAACGGGCTCTGTATTGCTGGCGGGCGAGCAACTTATCGGGGCATCTCCAAAGCAGTTGCGATCAGTACGTGGTCGACTTTTGTCGATGATCTTTCAAGACCCGCTCTCTGCTTTGAATCCTGTGCATCGAATCGGCAATCAGATTGCAGAGATGTTGCAATCGCATCAAGCTTTGACTAATCGCGAGGCCCAAACACGCGCCGTCGAGTTGCTAGACATCGTCGGAATACCGCAACCGACTGATCGCTCCCAACAATTTCCGCATGAATTCTCCGGAGGAATGCGACAGCGCGTCGTTATTGCAATTGCGATCGCAAATAATCCGAAAGTTTTGATCGCTGATGAGCCGACTACAGCGCTTGACGTGACAGTACAGGCGCAAATTCTCGAGGTGATTGAGCGTGTGCAAGAACGATTCGGCACCGCCGTTGTGTTAATCACGCACGATCTTGGTGTTATTGCCCGTGTGGCTGATCGGGTGAACGTTATGTATGCAGGCCGAAACGTCGAACAGGGGACGATTGACAGTTTGTTTGACCACCCGAGTCACCCGTACACACGGGGTTTGCTGGCATCGTTGCCACGACCCGGTATGCAACGCCTAAAGCCAATTACTGGCTTTCCGCCGAACATGTTGAATCCGCCAAAAGGATGCGCATTTCATACGCGCTGTGAGTATGCCGCAGAGGTTTGCAAACTCGATCTGCCTGAGTTGCAAACTTTTGGTGACTTACAAACTGCATGCGTGCGGGCCAAAGAATTGCCACGGGCCGAGGTGTTGTCATGACAAACGAACTTTTGAAAGTAACAAATCTTGTCAAGAATTTCGAACTTCGTGTCAACAATGGTGGGCGACGTAAGAAGCGAATTGTGCAGGCTGTGACAAACGTTTCTTTTTCGCTTGAGAGAGGCCAAACACTTGGTCTGGTTGGCGAGTCGGGCTCGGGTAAGACAACTGTTGGTCGGTGTGTTTTGCGATTGGTCGAACCTACTTCTGGCAAAGTTGAATTCGATGGTCACAATTTGGGGTCATTGAAGTTTGAAGAAATGCGCGCACTGCGCAGAAAAATGCAGATTGTGTTTCAAGATCCGTTTGCTTCGCTCGATCCAAAGATGACAGTTGGTGCGTCGATAGCCGAACCGCTCACAGTTCAGGGTGTTCCGGGAGATCACAGCGACAAAGTTATTGAGTTGCTTGAGCTCGTTGGATTATCTGCTGATCATGCGCAGAGGTTTCCTCATGAATTTTCGGGCGGACAACGACAGCGTGTTGGCGTAGCCCGTGCGTTGGCCTTGAGCCCAGAATTGATCGTCTTAGATGAACCGGTATCGGCTCTGGATGTGAGCATTCAGGCTGGCGTTGTGAATCTATTTGAAGACTTGCAGAAGCGTCTCGGCATGAGTTACATCTTTATCGCACACGATTTATCTGTGGTGCAGCACATAGCTGATCGCGTTGCAGTGATGTATCTCGGCAAGATCGTCGAGATTGGTGATCAAGAAGCCATCTATGCACATCCAACTCATCCTTATACAAAGGCGTTGTTATCGGCTGTGCCATTGCCGGATCCGAAGATAGAGCGTTCGCGCAAGCGAATAATGCTTGAAGGAGATGTGCCGTCGCCTGTGAATCCGCCATCGGGTTGTCGTTTTCGTACCCGTTGTTGGAAGGCACAAGATGTTTGTGCGCAAGAAGAGCCAATGCTCACGATTCGCAATAGCGGGCAGATGTCTGCGTGCCATTTTCCTGAGTCTTAAAGGTAGAATTTAGGCGTGCGAAATATAGTTACCTACATCACCGTTGTTATAAATGTGGTGGCAATGCTCTCGATGATCGTCGGCGTGTTGCTACATAGTGGTCGCGGTGGTGGCTTGTCAGATATGTTCGGCGGTGGTGGAGGAGCAGCGCTCGGATCTGCTGCGGCTGAGCGAAATCTCAACAGAATCACCACTGTTTTAGCCCTGGTTTGGGTAATCACCGTGATCGCGTTGGGGTTGTTGCTGACAAACTAGATATATTTTTAGTGCAAGTCGGAGTGGCGAAATTGGCAGACGCACCAGCTTAAGGGGCTGGCGCTCGTAAGGGCGTAGGGGTTCAAGTCCCCTCTTCGACACAATTAGAATCTCGTAGGTGAAAGTTTGCGTGTGACTAGTACAGAACTAGATCGCGTCGAATTGCAAAAGCGAACGCTACGTGTATTAGTCGTAGGACAAGTTGTTGCCGCGGCGGCATTGTCAGCAGCAGTCACCGTCGGGGCTTTTGTAATTCAAGACATTCTCGGTCAAGACACACCTTGGGGTGGTGTCTCGAGTGCGACGTTCACTATGGGTTCAGCGTTTATGTCGCAGATTTTGGCTCGAAAAATGAGTCGCAAAGGTCGCCGAGTCGGCCTTCAATATGGTTACTCGCTGGCAATTGTTGGTGGTTTACTCGCAGGCTTTGCCGTTAATCGAAGTTCACTGTTGCTGTTTATTATCGGATTGTTTTTTTATGGTTCAGGACAAGCATCAAATCTGTTGTCGCGATATGCCGCAATGGATCTTGCGGCGCCTGATCAGCGCAGTCAAGCAATGAGCTATATCTTGTTCGGCTCGACATTCGGCGCCGTGTTTGGGCCGATAATGATTAAGCCCGCCGAGCGTATTGGTGAAGATGTATTTGGCTGGTCAACCTACACAGGGCCGTGGATTGCGTCAGCTTGTTTTTTTGTTTGCGCATTAGTCAATGTGGCGGTTCGTCTGCGACCAGACCCGCTTGAAGTGAGTGGAGGGTTGATGTCTCAGCAAGGAGTCGGCGTAGTAACGCCGAATTTGCGAGCAGCGTTGCAAACAATTCGAGGCATAAGAAATGCACGCGTAGCACTCAGCGCAATGGTCATTTCGCAAGTCACGATGGTTGCCGTTATGACGATGACGCCCGTGCACCTAAAACTTCACGGACACGAGGATGTGAGCCCGTACGTTATCTCGTTGCATATTGCCGGCATGTTTGCGTTTAGTCCGTTAGTCGGAAAGTTCGCCGATCGACAGGGCAAGTTGTTGTCAATTGCTGTCGGCGGGGTGCTGTTGGTCGCCGCAACAGTGATGGCAGCGCTTTCTGGCGAGGCAGCGACACTGCTTTGGCCGTCGCTTTGGTTACTCGGAATCGGCTGGAGTTTTGGGCTCATAGGTGGCTCAAGTTTGTTAGTCGAATCAGTTCCAGATTCGTCGCGAGTCACCGTTCAAGGGGCGGCAGATCTCCTGATGAGTTTTAGTGGTGGATTGGCAGGTTTTTCAAGTGGCTTTATTCGCAAAGCATTTGGCTTTCATATGCTTAGCAATTTGGGCACTCTTTTAGCTTTGATATTGGTGATTATTGGTATTCGCCGTTTGACTTCAATGAAGATGACTAAAGCGGTTTAGTTAATCCGCTATTTTTTATTGATGGGTCGCAATTCGCAACAAACCACTCGTTGGTCCAATTGGGCGGGTAACCAACAAACTGGCACTGTTTTGCTGTCAAAGCCGCAAACCGAATCAGAGTTGCAGCAGGTTGTTCAAAGCGCGCAGGCGTCAGGACGGCGAGTGAAAGCCGTTGGGTCAGGGCATAGTTTTACTGCGATTGCAGTTTCTGAAGAGGTTTTGGTAGATCTCTCGAACTACGACGAGATAGTTGCGATTGACAAAATAAACCAAACTGTCACGGTTCAATCAGGCATTCAGTTGTCAAAGTTGAACCAGGCTCTTTACGAAAACTCGCTGGCGATGCAAAACTTAGGTGATATCGCATATCAAACCATTGCAGGTGCAATTTCGACATCAACCCATGGCACCGGAGCAAAGTTCACAGGTATCGCCAACCAAGTTGTAGCTCTTAGAATTGTGTTGGCAGATTCGTCAATCGTCGAGTGTTCTGCAAATGTAAACGCCCAATTGTTCTCGTGCGCGAGGGTCGGGTTGGGCGCTCTCGGTTTAATCAGCACGGTGACGCTAAAAGTTGTTCCTGCATTCAATCTTGCTGTAATCGAAGAGCCAATGAGGGTCGACGATGTTTTGCAAAATTTAGATCTGCACGTAGATTCGAACGACCATTTCGAGTTCTTTTGGGTGCCCCACACAGGCTGGGCGTTGACTAAACGAAACAATCGCAACAATCTGCCAATTGAGCCAATGTCGAAGATGTCACATTGGTATTCAAAGACACTGATGGAGAACTATGCATTTGGTGCAGTTTGCATGCTTGGAAAGGCTCGACCGTCTCTCATCCCTAAATTGGCAAAAGCATTGCCATCATCGGGTCGCAACGAATATTCAGATGCAAGCCATAAAGTCTTTGCAAGCAAAAGAATTATTAAATTTTATGAGATGGAGTATGCGATTCCCCGAGAGGCTTGTGCGGAAGCGCTGAATCGAGTCCGTAGAATGGTTACAGATAGTGGGTTCTTCCTGAATTTTCCTGTTGAGGTTCGCTTTACAGCCCCAGATGAGATTCCGCTAAGTACAGCGAGTAATCGAGAATCTGCGTATATCGCAGTTCATATTTATAAAGGAATGAACTATGTCCCGTATTTCAAAGAAGTTGAATCAATCATGAACTCTTACCAAGGCCGCCCACATTGGGGGAAACTGCATTTTCAGAGTGCCGCAACGCTTGCGTCGCGATATCCGCAATGGGATGTGTTTCAAGCTGTGCGTAACCAGGTTGACCCACAACGAATGTTTTCTAACCAATATCTTGAGACAGTTCTCGGAAAATAGTTATGAAAACATTTATTGATCTCGGAGTACCAAAGAAGTTTGCCGACAAGTTGTCGGAGCGAGGTATTGCCTCACCGTTCGAAATTCAAGAAGCAGCACTGCCAGACGGCCTTGCTGGGCTTGACGTCTGTGGAAAAGCGCCGACGGGCTCTGGTAAGACAATCGCCTTCGGTTTGGTTTTGGCTGTACGTTTGCAAAAGTCAAAGCCAGGTCAACCCGGTGGTTTAGTTCTGGTTCCAACACGCGAACTTGCAATTCAAGTCGCCAAAGAAATCAGCATGCTGTGCGAAGGCACTGATCTGCGAGTTGCGTCTGTATATGGCGGGGCAGGGTATGGTCCACAAGTTAAGGCAGTGCGTGGTGCAAGCATCATTGTTGCAACACCTGGTCGTCTCGAAGACTTAATAGAACGACGCGATATGTCGCTTGGTTCAGTGACAATTGCCGTACTTGACGAAGCAGACCGAATGTCAGACATGGGTTTCTTGCCAGCTGTTCGTCGAGTGCTGCGTGCTCTACCGAAAAATCGTCAAGTGCTGTTGTTTTCAGCAACTCTTGACGGCGATATCTCTCAAGTTGTTAAAGAATTTCAAAATGACCCACGTCGTCACGAGTCAAAGTCGCAAGAGGCTGAGCCAGATATCGAGCACAGATTCTGGATTGTTGGTCGCAACGATCGTGTCGAAACAATCTCGCAGTTAGTCAATCAGTATGAGCGAATCATTCTGTTTTGTCGCACCAAGCACGGTTGCGATCGTTTGGCTAAGCAGCTCGATAACTCGGGTGTTCGCTCGTCAATTATCCACGGCAATAAGAGTCAAGCCCAGCGTGAGCGCTCTCTCGAAGAGTTCCGCAGAGGCCGATCTAATGTGCTTGTTGCAACCGACGTAGCAGCACGCGGCATTCATATCGACGATGTTCCATGTGTCGTTCACTTTGATCCACCAGCAGACCATAAGGATTACATCCATCGTTCGGGTCGCACCGGGCGCGCTGGGTCTAAAGGTGTTGTGATTTCGCTTGTTGATAATTCTCAAAAACGAACAGTCAATAAACTTGCGCGCGATGCAGGAGTAGACGCAGACTTCATAGCGCCAGATTTTGAGGCGGCAGATCCTGACCAAATCGACGCACGACCTGGTGCTGTCGGCGGTGTTTTAGTTTCAGTTGGAGCGCGCGCAGAATAAATCTGGAGTTGTAAAAAGCAACTAGAGGCAAATATCTTGAGGGCGAATTGGTACTCGAGGTAAGTCTTTGCCTGTCGCGTTGCGAATAGCCGCAGCGATCGCAGGTGTAACGGAAATACACGGCGGTTCGCCGATTCCTTTTGCACCAAGTGGGGCTTGCGGCTCGGGTTCTTCGATCATTATCGCCACGACTTTGGGTGCGTCTAGCGCTGTTGGCAACAAATAATCTGTAAAACTTGGATTGCGCATCTTGCCGTTTTCAAGCACGATTTCTTCCATCACTGCCAGACCGAGTCCTTGAGCAATTCCACCTTCTATTTGCCCGAGTGCAGCAAT
>JAEMTQ010000136.1 GCA_016462185.1 Ilumatobacteraceae bacterium | reverse complement strand
TGGCTGGGTGACGGTGAACGTGACCATAGAAACTTTCTTCACGGCTGTATTGCATCTTGATCGGACGTGAGGTGCGTAATGCTAAAAGTGCGCAATGAACCTGAAGGCTGATGTCTTCGCGGGCTCCAAACGCACCACCCACACCACCAAGCGTGATTCGAACTTTCTCATCTGGAAAGCCGAGACATGCGGCGATCTGTTTTTGATCTTCATGAAGCCACTGGGTAGCGACAAACATCTCGATGCCGTTGTTGCCACTATCAGGTATTGCCAAAGCAGCTTCAAGACCCAAGAAGGCCTGGTCTTGCATTCCCATTTCGTAAATACCTTCGACTACGACTTCGCCTTGCAGGTTTTGGTCACCAATTTTGATCTGTTGACGGCGAATCAAGTTTCCATCTGGGTGAATTTGTTCGGTGGTCGGGAGTATCGCGATCTCAGCATCTGTAACTGGCGTCAAAACCTCGTATTGAACTTTGATCGCTGCGAGGGCTCGTCGACAAGTTTCAGGATGGTCTGCCGCAACTGCGGCAACTGGTTCACCGACGTATCGAACGAAGTCGCTTGCAAACACAGGTTGATCACTTGAGATCAGTCCGTAAGTCTTTTTGCCGGGCACATCATCGGCGGTAATTATCGCTTCGACACCAAGAATCTTGTAGGCCTCTGACATATCTATGTTCACTATTCGTGCATACGGATGAGGGCTTCGCAGTGTTGCGCCCCAGAGCATATTTTCAGCATGAAGATCAGACGAAAATTCAAAGCTGCCTGAAACTTTGGCTACACCATCTGGTCGAAGCGCAGAAACGCCAAGAACATCTCGACGTGTGGATGTTTGGGTTGCTGAACTCATTAACGGTTGGCCTTGCGAGTCGTCACTGCGGTTGTAACAGCTTCAAAAATTCGCCCGTAACCAGTGCAACGACAGATATTTCCTGAAATTGCTTCTTTGATTTCTAGTTCGGTGGGGTCAGGATTGTTATTGAGCAAATGCTCGATTGCCACGACAAGCCCTGGCGTGCAAAAGCCGCACTGAACTCCGCCTTCAGTTATAAATGCATCTTGAACTTCAGTTAAAACACCGTTAGTCGAGAGACTTTCAACTGTCTTGATATCTGAATCTATTGCTGTTGCCGCCATCACGAGACACGAGCAAACAGCTTGACCATCCATGATGACGGTGCAACTGCCACATTCGCCCTGCTCGCATGCTCCTTTAGCTCCAGGGAGTCCGAGGCGTTCTCGAAGAACGTAGAGCAAACTTTCGCCAACCCAAGCGTCACGAACCTGATGTTGCTTTCCATTTACGGTGAGATTGTAGATTTCGGTATTAGCTGTCATTTAGTGTTCGCTCTCGTCAAGAGCCTTCGAGCCAAAGTTGATACTGCGTGGCGACGATAGGCGGCTGTGCTGCGATGGTCATCAATCGGTTTGGCTTCACTTGCAATTCGATCGCCGAATTCTTTCAACAAGTTTGCAGAAATCACGCCAACGGTTTTTAAATCAATTTGAGATGCGAGCCATTGTTCTGACTCCCGACAGCGAATGATTGTCGGACCGACAGCACCAAGAGCCACAGCAACGCGACCGAGGTCGCGGTCAACCACGAGACAACAAGAAGCAATTGATATAACCATTGCATTGCGAACGCCAACTTTTGCATAACCTTGCCAACCATTAACCACTGGCAGGGTTGCTGAAACAATAATTTCACCAGGCTGGCGGGAGTTGCGTTTTACCCCGACCATGAAGTCATGGATTGATACATC
>JAEMTQ010000073.1 GCA_016462185.1 Ilumatobacteraceae bacterium | reverse complement strand
CCGATCATCTCGGTGCTGGGCGAGCGCGACAGTAAATCGTTCGTGTAGTAATCACCAAACATTGGCAAGGCGATCAAAATTCCGGCGGCGACCAGCCCAGCTTTAGACATTGGAACGGTCACAAGTCTGAATGCTTGTCGCGAGTTGGCCCCGAGGTCGCGTGCCGCGTCGATCAACCGCCAATCAAGGCGCTCGAGTGTGGCGTATAACGGCAAAATCAAAAACGGAATGTAGCCATAAACCAAACCCAGCACAACTGTGATTGGCGAGCCATCGAGCCAGTTGTAGTTCACGCCGAAGATTCGCATGAACCGAGTGAACAATCCGTCGTTGCTAAGTAAGTTGACCCAAGCCAGCATGCGCATCAAGTAGTTCACCCAAAACGGAACGATTATTAAAACCAGCAAGAGCAGTTTTCGTTTGCCGGCATGTCGTGCCAAAAAGTACGCAATTGGAAAACCAATTAGAAAGCAAATCGCCATTGCGCACGCGACGTAAAGCACGGTGCGAACTGCAACACCTCGCAGTGGGCCAGTGGCCAGGCTGGCAAAGATTTGGCGCGCCTGGGTGAAATCCCACGCGAGTGGGTTCCATTGCGGTATTGCGTCTCGAAAAATCGGGTCAAGCGTGCCGAATGCAACACAGGCAACTGCATAAAAAGGGATTGCGAACAACACGAGTAACCATGTCGTGCCAGGAATTGCGAATCCTGCCCACAGGCGAGGCGAAGACTTCAAGAATTAACCCGCGGTGAAAGCTGTCCACTGCTCGAGCCAAAGCGCGTCAACGGCTGGTTCAAGCAAAACTTGGGCTAGGCCTGAGTCATATTTTTCAGGCGTTACCAGCGCGTCAATCAGCGATTCGGGGATCGTGCCAGTTGAGATCAACAGATCAATCGTGATTGACTCGAGCGCCGGCTGATAACCGACATATTCGCGATTCAACATTGCGTTATCTGTGTCGCTCAAAAAATTGATCAACTGATGCGCAAGAACTGGTGACTTGGCGCTCTTGGTTATGCACATGAAGTCGTTCTTGGCGACTGTTTTTTCTGGATACCAAAATCCGAGCACATCTGGAGAAACACCTTCGGGCAGATACTGCAGGGCAGTAAACAAGTCACCTGACCAAGTGAAGTTGATGTCTCTATTGCCGGCTGGCATTTCGGTGTAAGCCAAAATATCCACTTTTGGATTTGTCGCTTCACGCAAAGAAATGAGATCTTCGCCCGCTTTTGTGATCACTGCTGCATCAGCTGTGTTGGCATCAAAGTTGCCTGCGCGAAACATCGCCATGGCCAGAGTGTCTCGATACGAGTCAAGCACGCCAAGTTTGCCGCTGTATTGTGCGTCCCACAAAACGTCGTAGCCGTTTTTTGCGAATGCGTTTTTGTCAATGCGGTCGGTGCGGTATCCGATGCCGTTGCCGTAAATAAAGTAAGGCACGGTGTATTGAGACTCAAGGTCGTAGTAAGGGCTCTGTAGACCCTTAATTACGTTGCCAAAATTCGGTATGTACGACTTGTTCAGCGGTTGAAGCAAATCAGCTGCAACTAGTTTCGCCAACGCCGTATCTGTCATGCCAAGAATTAGGTCAGGCTTAAATGTTCCATTTCGTAGTTTTGCGACTGCAGCTTCTTCGGTGTCGTAAATAGTTGTAGAAACTTTGCAGCCAAACTGTTTCTCAAAAATTGCAATCGACTCAGGATTTGCGTAATCAGCCCAATTAAGTATCTCAAGCGTGCCAGATTCGCTGGCCAAGCCGTCGGCGATCGCCTCGGTTGTAACTGGAAGTTTGATCGGGTTCTCTGGTGTGCCAATTGCCAGACCATCAACTGTTGTGTTTGACGAAGTGCCACCACACGCAGCCAGTAACGAACCACCCAGTGTCACGCCACCAGTTGTGATGACCAAGTTTCGCAAGAAGTCTCTTCGGCGCATCGTCATATATCCCCGTTTCGTTTGATTGTTTCCCCTGAGTTAAACTTAGCCATTGTGGGTTCGCTCGACGAAATGATCGAGAATGAAGAGCAGATCTTCATGGGCCGAGTGCCAAAATCTGCCGAAATGCATTTGCGTGCGTCGACTTCGATTCCAGGTGGTGTTTCATCGAGCTGGGCAAGTTCGCGGCCGACTCCGGTTTGGGTTAGTCACGGCAAAGGCGCCTACGTCTGGGACGTAGACGACAATCGCTATATAGATTTTCATGCCGGTTACGGCGCCAATGTGGTTGGCCACGCCAACCCTGCGGTGGTTGCAGCTGTACAAAAGCGCGTTACTCAGGGCACGCATTTTGCCCAGCCGACACCTGATTCGATAATTGTTGCAGAAGAACTAGCGCGGCGATTTGGGTTGCCTCAGTGGCGATTTTGCAATTCGGGCACGGAGGCGACGATGGATGCTGTGCACTTGATGCGCGCAATCACTGGTCGCGATCTGATTATAAAAGTTGAAGGTTCATACAACGGACATCACGACGCGGTTGCAATTTCTATTTTTAGGTCGACCAAAGAACTTGGCCCGGCAGATAATCCTTGGCGCACACCGGGTGCCGGCATTCCTCAGGCGATTGCTGATTGTGTTCGCATAGTTCCGTTCAACGACATCAAGGCGTTGAGTCGGGTGTTCGACGAACACAAGGGCGAAATCGCCGGAATGATATTTGAACCGATTCTGATGGGTGCTGGCATAATCGTGCCGCAACTCGGGTATCTCGAGGCTGTGAAAAAGTTGGTTCATCAGCACGGTGCACTTTTGGCTTTTGATGAAGTAAAAACTGGTTTGGTCATTCATCAAGGCGGGGCCACGGCGATGTACGGGGTAGTGCCCGACATAATTTGTCTCGCAAAAGCACTTGGCGGAGGTTTGCCGTGCGGTGCGATCGGTGGAACAAACGAAGTGATGGGGGCAATCACAGATGGTCGCTACAACCAAGTCGGCACCTTTAACGGCAACCCTTTGACGATGGCAGCTACTCGTGCGGTGCTGACCGAAGTTCTAACCGATGATGCTTACGCGAAAGCTAACGACGTCGGTGCGTATATTTTGAAGCACGCGTTGTCGACGCTGCGAAGCCATGGGCAAGGTGCGCACGGGTATCAGTTTGGTTTTAAAGTTTCGGTTGTGTTCAGCGATGAGCCAGCGGTTAATTATCGAGACTTTTTAGAGGTAAGCACTGGTGCGATGCACTTGAACTATCTGATGCAGTTCAACGGGGGAGTCTTTTTAGCCCCGTGGGGTAAGAGCGAGTCGCTAACTCTTTCGGTTGCTCACGACCGCGACCATGGCGATGTGTTTTTGCAAAATTTATCAAAACTTGGAAAAGTCATCGAAGAGATGAGCGAACGTACTTCAGAAGTTTTTGCAGCAGGGAGCTTCAACTAATTTCGCTGCGGTAACGCTGAATAAGTTGTTTGCAATAACGCTCCATTTTGGTGTGATAGGCGCGAGTAAACGACTTTGACGCAACACCACGTTGCACTCGAACACACACCGAAATATCTTGCTGGTTAACTAGGTCGCTAAAGCTGATTGTTGGCTCAAGGTCAACTTCTGGGTTGTCAACCGCATCTTTTGGAAACAAATAATCGGTGAAGATCGTCGTGTGCGTCGCCGAACGGGGCACGTATCGAGTTATAACCGCAACGGTTGGCGAAATATCGATCAACATATTCGGATAAACATAGGCACCAAAAACCGAGTAGTCATCAATCTCGTCCATCGCCGGCAAGAGCGGCAGGTTTTCGTTTTGCTTAAAAGACAACCCAGTGGCACCCTCTGCAAGGCTGACGCCCCAGTCTGGTCGGTCGGCTTGAATTGTGGTTCCAGTTTTGTAGATCGGCACAAGATCAACAAGTTCTGGGTGCACAACCGCGCAGTGCAGACACTCACTGTAGTTTTCGCCAAGCACCTTCCAGTTCGCTTTAACTTCGTCGACCGTTGTTCGCGCATTTTTCAAACTCGTCATGTCAAACTTTTCGAGTTGGCGTGGGCGTGAATAATGCGACTCAAGCCAATCAATTAATTCTGGAGCATTTGGGTCTAGTGAAACAAAAATAAATGCCTGCCATTGCGCAACTTTCACAGGCTTGAGACTGATCGCAGATCGGTCAATTGAATCTTTTTCGTGAAGGGGAGTAGCAATCAAGTTGCCCTCGACCGAGTAGCTCCAAGAGTGATACGGGCAAGTGATTGCTGCGCCAAAACCTGAACCGCTGGCGTCACACAGTTGCGAACCCCGATGTTGGCAAACGTTGTAAAAAGCGCGAAGTTCATTATCGCGATTACGTAAAATCAAAATACTTTCGTCGCCAATATCTACAACGAGGCGATCGCCAATTTTTGACAAGTTCTCGCTGAGACCCGCAAAGCACCAATTCGTGCCATAGATTTTTTTCATCTCGGTTGCGAAAATTTCTGGTGAGATGTATTCGTCGCGAGTGAAACTTTCACTTAGACCATCAATTGGTTTTTCGCTCATTGCGTCCATCCCAGACCTACAGGTACGTCTTCGTAGTCGACCGTCCACAATCGACCACCGTTGATATCTGATGCGTCGTAGCAGCGATAGCCAAGTAGTTGTTGTTGTCGAGGCGTCAATTGTTTCGCGCGCTCTTCAGTAACGCCAAGACAGCCGGCTTCTTCGGGGGTGAGCCAACCATATATATATGACATGTGCAAGCCATAGCGAGGTTCGTTGTGTGTCTTATTTGCGCCTGCGCTATGCAACACCTTGCCGGTGTAGATCATTCCGCTACCTGCTGGCATTACAGCTTGAGTGATTTCATCTTCGGTCGCCTCGCGTTTGTAGTCGCTCCATAGATGGCTGCCAGGCGCTACTCGGGTTGCGCCATTTTCAACAGTGAAATCTGAGAGTGCGAACATGCAACTAACTTGGCAAACCTCGGTTGTTGGTGAGCACATTTTTGGCCAGTCGTCAGAATCACGGTGCATGTATTGGGGGTTACCGCTCGGCATGACGATCATCATCTGGCCGGTATTCATCCAGTAACTCGCGCAATGCGGCTTGAGCAAAGCGTCGGAGACGCCAAGCAAAATAGGGTGGACCAATACCTCGTCGGCGAAAGTCTGCGAGCGCTGAGCCAGACGCGTGAATCGTTTCGTTTTTTCTCCCCAGAAATAGTTGACCGTTTTATGTTCAGTCTTTGGGCCGACCTGAGTCGCTTCTGTAGTCGGGTCAAGTTCATTTTTCAGGCGAGTCACAACGTCACTAGTCAGCATGTTGTGCACGATCACACCACCGTCGCGGGCAAGAATTTCTAGAATCTTGCTCAGTGGGTCAGTGTTGGCGTCAACACCACTCAGATTTGGCTGGGCTATTTGTTTTGATTGCATAGCCATGATGCAATTCTAGCCATCGATGTTTTCGTTAGTTCTTGCGTTCGGAGCACTGTTTTACAATGAATTAGCCTGCATAAATGCGTTTTGATTTGCAGATTAATCCAGGCACTTCGATTTGGCCGATCGCGCGCGATGCCGCAATCGCTGCCGAGGGTGCAGGCTTCAAAGCATTATGGACGGTGGATCATCTTGCCGGCGATGTAATGAAGGCGCCCGACATGCCTGAGTGTTTCACTTTGCTCGGTGCGCTTGCGGCGGTAACTAAAGAAATTGAACTCGGGCCTTTAGTTGTCAACGTTGGCAATCGACATCCTGGGTTACTTGCAAACAGCGTGGCGACAGTGCAGCAAATCTCTGGTGGTCGTTTTGTTTTAGGCCTCGGTGCTGGTGCTTCGCCGAACAGTCCGTTTGCTGCCGAGCGTCACGCAATTAGTTGGTCGCCACCACTAAAACTCGCTGACCGTCATGCAGTATTGACTAACGCACTTGATGTGATGCAAGAGATGTGGGCGCCAGATCGTCGTCAAGAACTTGCGGCGTTTCCGTTGCCAAATCCAATTCCGCAAATCATTATTGGCGCAAACAGTGTGGCTCTGGCGAAAATCGCTGGCGCGCGCACGAACGGCATCAACATTCGTGCCAGTCACGAACGAGCAGGCGAAATCTTGGCGGCTGCCCGAGATGCGCACAAAGAGTCTGGGGTTAACAAACCATTTACTGTTTCAGTTTGGGAGCACTATGACGAAGCACTGCTTCGTGGTGATGACGCGCGACTTGAAACTTGGCGCAGTTGGGGTGTTGACCGTGCAATTTTGTTGATGTTCAAATCCATCGACTTTGCCGCCATCGACCGTGCCGCAAAATACCTTCGTTAAAACTAGCTACCTAAACAGAGTTGCTTAAAGTACGAAGTTGATTAGGCGCTTTGGCACGATAACGATTTTGCTTGGTGTCGCGCCAGCAAGAGCAGCCACAACTTTGG
>JAEMTQ010000072.1 GCA_016462185.1 Ilumatobacteraceae bacterium | reverse complement strand
GGAGACGCAGATGAAAACAGCAGTGATCGTTGATGCAGTAAGAACACCATGCGGCAAGCGCAATGGCCGATTGAAAGATTGGCACCCAGTTGATCTTTCTGCGCACAGCTTGAAAGCCCTCGTTGAGCGCACAGGTATTGATCCAGCCATTATCGATGATGTCGTCATGGGCTGCGTGATGCAAGTTGGCGAGCAAAGTTTGAATGTTGCGCGCAATGCAATTCTTGCTGCTGGTTGGCCAGAGAGCGTTCCTGGCACAACAGTTGACCGCCAGTGCGGTTCGAGTCAACAAGCCGCACATTTTGCCGCGCAAGGCGTTATGGCTGGCGCGTACGACGTTGTTGTCGCAGCTGGTGTCGAAGTTATGTCTCGAGTTCCAATGGGCTCGTCAATTGCCGAAGGCAAATTTGGTTTTCCATTTGGTCAGACAGTGCAAGCCCGCTACGCCGCCGACGGTGGTCTCGTGAACCAAGGCATCTCGGCTGAGTTGATCGCCGAAAAGTGGAAGATCAGCCGCGAAGACATGGATCGCTACGGCGTTCGTTCGCAAAGTTACGCTGCGCGCGCAACACAAGAGGGACGATTTCAAAACGAAATCATTCCAACTCTTGATGCTGAAGGCAAAGTAATGACTACCGACGAAGGCATTCGTGAGTCGACTCTAGAAAAACTTGCGACACTTAAACCGGCATATCGCCCTGTTGAAGATGGCGGCAAAGTTACCGCAGGCAACTCGTCACAAATAACAGATGGCGCAACAGCCGTTTTGATCATGTCTGAAGAGCGGGCGAAGCAACTCGGTCTCAAGCCGCGTGCGCGATTCGTAAATTTTGCGTTGGCCGCAGAAAATCCTCGCTACATGTTGACTGCGCCAATTCCAGCAACAAAAAAAGTTCTTGAACGAGCAGGATTAAAGATGAGCGATATTGATCTCGTCGAAATCAACGAGGCTTTCGCTTCTGTGGTGCTCGCTTGGGAGAAAGAACTTCACCCTGACATGGAAAAAGTAAATGTCAACGGTGGCGCAATTGCACTCGGTCACCCGCTCGGTGCATCGGGCACGCGATTGATGACAACCTTGCTCAACGAACTTGAGCGCACTGGTGGCCGTTACGGTCTGCAGACGATGTGCGAAGGTGGCGGTCTTGCAAACGCCACAATTATTGAACGCCTCGGCTAAATAGTTTCACCCAACAAATATCTTGGGCAAGATAATTTGGTTTTTATTAGGGGTCGCTCTTCTCTATTTCATTTGGAAGACGGGCCTTGGCATGCTGCGTGGCATGACATCTACGCTTCCGCCGCCGCCACCAGCTGGTGAAATGCGAAGAATCAATGTTCGTTATCGATGCTCAAGTTGCGGCACAGAGTTGCGAATGACAATGGCGCCAGATCAAGATCCGCCGCCACCGCGGCACTGTCTAGAAGATATGGACTTGATCGCGCCAGTCGACTGATTCTGGTCAGTGGTATTTAGTCGCGGTATACAAACCGCCAAGGACTGCAAGCAAACCTGAGAACAAATACCAATTGTTTCTTCCACCAGGAACAAAACCAAGGTAATAAAGCAAAATTACGACTGCCCCAACGCCGAGAAGTGAAAACATCAACACCGGTACCCACGGCGGGCTGACACGTTGTTCGCGCAGAGTCGGTGGCGTGTATCGCGACGAAGCATCAGCGATGTTTTGGCCGTGCATCGAATGAGTATCAGAAGTATCTAAACGATGTGTTTCATGCACGCGACCAGGTCGAGTGCCTTTTGGAGTAGTTCTTCCACCCGCGCGTCGTTTTTGCCTCGCCATAACTTCATTCATTGTAGGGGGATAAACCGCTTTGGAATTGCCTAAATAACAGGCAGGCTGAAGGCGATGAATAACTCAAGTCCGCGCATTTTGGTGATTGACAACTACGACAGCTTCGTCTTCAATCTCGTGCAATATCTCGGCGAGTTGGGTTCACAACCGATCGTCGTGCGAAATGACCAGATGACAGTTGCCGAAGCGTTGGCGACAAAACCAGATGGAGTTTTATTGTCGCCTGGTCCGGGCCAACCTCAAGATGCAGGAATTTTGTGTGCAGCAGTCAAGGCGTTCGCCGGCGTGGCGCCAATTTTCGGTGTTTGTTTGGGACATCAAGCTATCGGCCATGTCTTCGGCGCCAAAATAGTTAGCGCTCCTGAACTACAGCACGGTAAGACTTCTGAAATTAACCATAACAACTCAGGTGTGTTCAAAGAAATAGTTTCTCCGCTGACTGCAACTCGTTATCACTCACTCGTTATAGAACCAAGTTCGGTGCCAGCCGAGTTAGAAGTTACGGCGACAACAAAAGACGGCATCATCATGGGCATCCGCCATCGTCAATTCGAAATCGAAGGGGTGCAGTTTCACCCAGAGAGTGTCTTGACCCAAAATGGGCACGAGATAATCAAAAATTTTATACAGAAATGTAAAAAGTAAAACTACGGATTTACTGGAATTGCTCGACCAACCGTCAAGCGAAGAACGAATCCCGGGTCAACTAGTGTTCCGGCATTTGTTCCTTGAGAAATTACCTTTCCGTTATTGCTGTCGGTTGCAGGCACGTCTTGATACTTAATCTCAGGTGTTAGCCCAGCATTTGCGAGTTGGCTTTTGGCTTCACTTTCAGTCTGCCCTTCCAGTTGTGGAACTGCAATCCGGTTGCCACCAGTTGAGACAAAAATAGTGATTGCGGCACCCGACGGATTCTCGGCGCCGATCGCAGGCTCAGTTCGAATCACCCGTCCAATCTCAATTGTCGCGCTCGCTTCATCCACCAAAGTCACGACAAAGCTATACGGCGGATTTTGTAGCAACTGTTGTGCTGCTGTTGCCACTTGTCCCTGCACGTTTGGCACAATGGCTTGACCAAGACCTCCTGAAACTACAACAGCAATTGCTGAGCCAGACCGAACCGCTGTATCAACTTTTGGTTCTTGAGACATGATTTGATTTTCTGGAATTTTTGGGTCATTACGAACTTCTTTAATTGAAAGTTGCAAACCCAGTGGCGCAAGCAGTGCCGTAGCTTCTTTAACCGTCAACCCTCGCACAAGAGGCACAATCACAGGTGTGCTCGCTGGGTTGTAAGTAATCGTTATCGTGTCGCCAGAGCGAGCCAAAACGCTTGGCGGCGGGTCTTGTGAGTAGACAACATCATTGCCCACACCGTCTTTGGTTGCAGCGTAAGGTATCGGCGAAAATCCAAGCGCCAGCAAAGTTTCGCTGGCTTCTTTCACCGTCAAGTTTCTAACATCAGGCACGGTGATCGGTGCGTTAGACGAACTTCGAGTGAGTGTTTGATATAAAAAGATTCCACCAGCAAGCAAAACAATTGCCGAAAACAATGCTCCGAAAACAAATAGCGCTGTGCGCTGTGGTCCTTTGTCGTCGTAAGGAGGATAATTATCAGCTTTCGTGCTGACGCCCGCAGTTTTTGGCATCACTTGCGTGGCTGCATCTTGTGCATTGACAACAGTTGTGGCTTCTTTGCCTGTTAGAGGCAAAACTCGAGTTGCTTCTACTGTTCGTGCATCTTCCGAGGCTTTAGTTGTCATTGCCATCACCGGCATACCTTCAACGAATCGACGAAGCTCGTCACGCACATCTTCTGCGGTCGTGTATCTATCGTCAGGAGACTTCTGCATGCACTTCGTCACGATTGCAGCAAGCTCTGCTGGCACTGAAGCGACTCTTTCACTTAGCGGCATCGGCTGTTCATGCACTTGTTTGTAGGCAATCGCAACCGCATTTTCTCCGGTAAATGGCGCAACACCACTCAACATCTCGTACATCACAATGCCAAGCGAGTAGATATCACTACGTTGATCGGTAAATGATCCTTGAGCTTGTTCAGGTGAAAAGTATGTAGCCGTACCCATTACTGCACCTGTTTGAGTCAAACCTTGTTCGACTCCTGCCCCCAGCGCACGCGCAATTCCAAAGTCTGCAACTTTTACTTGGCCAACAGTGCTGACGAGAATATTTCCGGGCTTCACGTCGCGATGAATCACGCCGTTTTGGTGGGCAGACCCAAGTGCTGCCGCGACCTCGCTCATCACATCGCAAACTTGCATTGGGGTCAATGTTCCACTTTGTTTCAAAATGTCGGCAAGCGTCCGCCCATTCACGTATTCCATTGCGATGTAATACGTGTTGTTGACCTTGCCCCAGTCGTAAACGCCAACAATATTTGGATGATTTAAGTTCGCCGCTGCCTGAGCCTCGCGCCGAAATCGCTCGACGAATGCCGGATCAGTGGCAAACTCTGGAAACAAGACTTTGATCGCCACTGGACGATCCAGCAAAATATCGCGTGCCTGAAAAATTTCAGCCATTCCGCCGCGACCGATGCGCTTGCCAATTTCGTATCGATCGTTGACGATTGCGCGATTTGTGTCGCTCATGGTTTAGCCGCTTCAATCACGTCGCGAATTTGGTTGACATAGTCCTGCGCATCTGTTGCTGAGCTAAACGCCGGCTGCGCCGAAATTTCTTTGGCCAAACCGTAACTTAGGTTGTTGCGAGTCAAAGTGCTGTCGGCCTCAATTGTCGAATTAACCCACAAGAAGTTCTTGCCGCGGTAGATCAGCACTCTGGCGTCAGTTTTCTGACTTTCATAAGCGACAAAATATCCACTGCGAAGATACGAGGCAACAAATACAACACCAACTACAAAAATTGCAGCCGCTGCGCTGCTGACAGCAAGCTTCTTAATCAGTGATTTTTTCTTAGATGTTGCAGAGAGCACAGTCTCGCCATTATTTGTCGAAACAGAAGTTGCTGATTTTCCGTCGGCAACAACATCGACTACTACGACGGTGATGTTGTCTCGACCACCATTTTGATTTGCGATGACAACCAGTTGATCTGCAAGTTTCTGAGGGCTAATTGGCTGCTTCACGCACTGCTCAATTGCCTCATCCGTTACTTCGTCCACTAAACCATCACTACACAGGATGTATCGGTCACCATTGATTAGTGGCAATGTCCATGTATCAACCGCAACATTGGGTTCAATGCCAAGCGCGCGCGTAACAATGTTTCTGCGAGCATGAGTTCGCGCCTCTTCTTTGGTGATCAAACCTTCGCTGACTAATTCTTGAACGTAAGAATGATCCACACTCACTTGACGAAATTCGCCGTTTCGAAGCAAATATGTTCGCGAGTCGCCAATGTTGGCAACCGACACGGAGACTTCAGAGTTTCTGTTTGATGGGGTTAATGCGAGTGCGGTCAGGGTTGTCCCCATACCGCGTTGGTCAGTTTGATCTGCCGATGCCTGAAAGATCGCTTTGTTGATCTGTTTGATCACTTCGGAAAGCTGATTTGCGTCTGTGACACCGGCTTTTTGTGCATCACCAAGCATTTTGATCGCCATCGCGCTCGCTACCTCGCCAGCGTTATGACCACCCATGCCGTCGGCAACAACGAACATTCCGTCTTGGGCCAGAAATGAATCTTCGTTTTGGACTCTAAGCGTTCCCGTATCGGTCGCCGCACCCCAATTCACCAGCATCAGAGTGCTTTGCTTTCGGTGACCTTGAATCTCATGAAATTTCAAACCTCGCACCCGAAGTACCAAAGGCAAGCTCATCGCCGTTCACCAGCAACTGTTCTTGCACAATTTTCTGGCCGTTTATCTTTGTGCCGTTAGTACTTCCTAGGTCCAAGATCTTCCAACCATCCGCCGTGCGACGCATTTGGGCATGCTCACGACTTACGTTGCTGTCGTTGAACACAACTCGGCAAGTGGCCTGACGACCTATTTTTATCGAATCTCCCTCAAGTACCACGCGGTCACCGTTTACTAAAACCAACACTGCATCTACTAATGGCTTAACAGCAGCAACGGTTGTTGTCTGCGTTAATTTTTGGTCATCTGATGCTGACGCACTTTGGGTTTGAGGTGTTTCAACTTCAGTAGTGATTTCAAATTTGCCAGCTTTTACAGTGTCGTTAACCGTTAGGACCACCGAAATAGGCGAGTGATGTCTAAGGCCATTTTGCTCGGCATATTGAGTTGCCGCCTCAGCAAGTTCGCGCAACAGGTATTTTTCGATGTCCGCAAAGGCGGCGTAGTCTTCGGCGCTCAAGTTGACAATAAAATTGGGGTTTATCGGATCAGACTTGTCAAATGAATCAATAAGACCAAGAAGCTCACGACCGAGGTTTATTGGTCTGATTGCAGAGCCATACGCACGCGCAAACATGTAACAATTCTACGCCCCACAGCTATACATAACTGTTAGCGTCAATAGTCCATTCGGGCGAGTGGCGAAATGGCAGACGCGCTGGCTTCAGGTGCCAGTGTTCGCAAG
>JAEMTQ010000135.1 GCA_016462185.1 Ilumatobacteraceae bacterium | reverse complement strand
AATTACTCGCTCGAGTTACAGCCTGTTCGTCTGCTTCAAGTGGCCGCATCATTAGGTCGATTGCCAACCATGTTGTGTACGAAATCGGATAACCAAAAACACCGACAATCAAAGTTACTGCAACGGTCGAGATCAGCACCGGAAAAATTGCAAGATCTGGATAGCTAGCCACAACACCAATGGCAAACGTAAAAATTAACGAACTACCTGTCAGGATGAAATTAATTGCCAATGCTCCGAGCATGAAACCATCTGTGTTGCGTTGCCACACAAGATTGCAGCCGCGACAAGTGTCTTGCGTGCGAAACCACGAAGTGAAAAATGCGCCGCGGGCGCCGCAATGTGGACAACGCCGAATTAATCCACGCAAGATCATGCGCCAAGCTGATGGTGTTAACGATGGTGAAGTCTGCACCATTAAATTGCTTTTTAGATTAAAAGTTCGTCAACAAATTCTTGAAAAACATTTGCGTAGTTGAGAGTCTCAGCTTCGCCATGCAAAATTGAAATCAACCACTGCTCGTCGAGACCTGGAGGAAGAAGTACTCCGCGGTTGATGCCGTGTATCCATTGAGCGAATGCGAGATCAAAATCAGTTGCCTTGTAGTCGCGATAATTCTCAATTGGTTCACGCGACCAAGTGATGCAACCTTTGGCGCCGAACTGCACGACGTTTGCATCTACGCCCGCGCGATCAATTACATCGGTGCATGCATTGACAAGTCTTGTATTCAAGTTGATTGCTTGCTGGGTTGCTTCACGCGTGCAGACTTCGCGCAAAACTGCTTTTGCTGCGGCCATGCACAATGGGTTGCCGTTGTATGTGCCGAGGTGCACCACACTGCCGTTTGTGATCGTGTCCATATATTCTTGTTTGCCGCCGAATGCACCCAATGGCAGACCGCCACCAATTGATTTTGCAAGTGCGACAAGATCTGGTGTTACGCCAAGTGCGCCTGTTGCTCCACCGAAACCTGCGGTGATGCCAGTCTTTACCTCGTCAAAAATCAAAAGTGTGCCGTAGCGCTGTGTGATTTCACGAACTGCTTGCAAATATCCCGGCAGCGGTTTGCAAATTCCGATGTTTTGCATCACTGGTTCGACGATGAAACAAGCCACATCACCGTTGCGCAAAACATCTTCAAGCGCTTCAGGATCGTTGTATGGCACAACAATTGTTGTCTTGAGTGTGTCTGCTGTGATGCCAGCACTCGAAGCCACTGAGAATGGCTTTCGCGCGGGGCCAGCAACTGCAATTGGTGGCTTCATTGAGATCATTACTTCGTCATGATGGCCGTGATAACCGCCCTCAACTTTGACGATTTTGTCGCGGCCCGTTGAAGCGCGAGCAACACGAATCGCGTCCATCGTGGCTTCGGTGCCTGAGTTAGTGAATCGCCACATCGGCAAGCCATAGCGTTCGGCCAACATCTCGGCGACTTCGGCGTTGTCTTCGCACGGCGAGACGAACAGCGTGCCCAAATCAAGTTGTTGATCAATCGCACGGCGCACAAGCGGGTGCACATGGCCAGCGAACAGCGCGCCAAAACCCATGTCGAAATCGGTGTATTTGTTGCCGTCGACGTCTTTCATCCACGAACTGCCGGCTGAGGCAATGACGATTGGATGCGGGTCGTAGGCCTGAAAACTCGACGGTACGCCCAGCGGCAACACTTTTCGGGCTCGAGCGTTAGCGCGGTGCGAACCTTTTGTCCGCTCGGCATAGAGCCCAAGCTCTCGGGTTGTTATCTCCCTTGCACGTTGTGCAAGTGGTGAAAACAGCGTGGAATCCATCGCTGTCATGGTTATCAACTCCAGTA
>JAEMTQ010000014.1 GCA_016462185.1 Ilumatobacteraceae bacterium | reverse complement strand
GAAAGACCGATCAGAGACAAAACAATTGCTGGAGCCAGAATCTTCTTAAAAGTTGAATGCATAAGAAAAGGCTACATCACCTAAGACTGTTGGACGAACCCATCTAAGGAGCGCGCGTCACCCAAATTGACTGTGGCGAACCCAATAGAACTGTCTGCACATTACCACTGGTATCGGCGACTGCAAAAGTTGCAGCGGCACTCAAAACTGTTTCGTAAGCCGTGTTGTCTCGTTCAGCCCTTGACTGAGCATTGACTGTGCATACCCTGGCTGAAGTTTGCACAACTGAATTAATCACCGAAATATATTTGGTTGCAAAATCGACACCAATGACTGTTGACAGTGTTGTGCAATCAATGTTTTTGTCACCCGTAACCGTGTAGTTCACTGATGCAGATGTAGAAGTGCCCCCCGCACGAAGAAGAGTAACAACCGGCTTGACTGCTGCAATTGTTGTAGTCGTAGTTGTTGCTGCAACAGTTGTGGTCGGCACAGCTGTAGTCGTTGTCGTCGCCGGCGCTGTGAGCGCGACCCACTTGAGGTTTTTCGCTACTTTTGCGCACACAAGTTTTTGCACACTCGTGCTGACTACCCTTCCGGCAACCTTGCACGAGTCACCCGCTTTGTTCGCCGCAACCGCTGGTGAACCAGAAAAACCAATTAGAGACAAAACGATCGCTGGAGCCAGAAGTTTTTTCACGCAATCAGTCTAGCGATGCGCTGAGTCTGGTGCGACGACTGCCCTCCTACCAAGCAAGCCGGCTTGGGGTTTGACTAGATTTAGCCGTATGGAACATCGAGTAAAAATCACTTATTGCATTTCTTGAGACTTCTCTAGCCACGCCGTGAGCGCGGTTTCTGAAATCTTGCACGATTATCAACACGTCATTTCTGATCTCTCACTCGTTACAAGTCGTGGCGGAACCTTCGATGTTGAAGTTGATGGGACTTTGATTTATTCGAAAGCCCTCACTGGTCGTCACGCGAATCCAGGCGAAGTGCTTGGTCTATTTCGTGATTTTGTCGGTGCCGAAACTGCGGTGTACGAGCGTTAGGTTTTTGAATACCGAACCGAATTAGTTGTCAAGTTTCATCAATTACTTTTATTGCGCAAAATTGCCCAAAACTCAACGGAATTTCTCATCGTTGGATAGATGCGCTCAATCTCTAGATTAATTAGACCGAGTTCGTTCAGATCATTGATGATTGATTCAAAAGTGTCAGGCGTGAAATACCACGCATGTTCGTCTTTGACGAACCCTTGTTCACGGTATGTATCTATTCCGATCTGGAGTCGTTCGATCCGATTCGAATTCGGATACTCAGGATTGTCATTCGAGTTGCCATGATTGCCGTTCCAATGTTCAGCAGGATGATTATGTGTCATCAATAAGCGAGACTCGAGCAATGATTTAACTGTGTGTGTCTTGCGTTTTTCAATGTGAGCGGCTACTACCTCAGTGATTAATGACGGTGTCATAAAGTGGTCGAAACAGTAACGATGGTCTGGCGCAAGAACGAAATACCGACCACCCTTCCTGAGTATGTGATCAACTTGGTTTAGGTGATGAACAAGGTTTGGCTGATGTTCAATGACATGGCTGCTTAAAACCGCGCCAAAATGTTCATTAACGCAAGAAAGATCTGACGGCTGTGACACCCATGTGATTTCAGGAACAAGCCCTGGCTCCATCACCACACCATCGGCTCGTTGCCGCAACTCTTCTGTACTGAATACATCAACATATTTCACCCGAGGTCCAGTAACTAACGGTCGTGCGTATGGACCGATCTCTAACATATACATTTCGGGCGGAATAATCTTTACAAACGCTTGGCGATCGGGCAACTGGTGACACCTACGCCCCTCTTGCTTACCGTGTGTTTGGTAATGCACCCAAAGTTCAGAATCGCTGAGGTTTGCGATATCCGGATTGGCAACTCGATACGTCGATGCCTCAAACGGCAAAGGGATGTTAGGTATATCTCGCGCGGTTCCCTTATCTTTTTGTTGAAATACGCGGCGTTTTACCCCACGAAAAATACGTCGAGGTGCGAGCCGAGAAATCATTGACACAGCGTTAAACCTTACTGAATAGACATTCCCAAATCTTGCGCCTGGTGAGCACCGTTCGTCCTGCATCACATTCTGAACCAACTAATAATGGAGGCGACGCCGAGAATCGAACTCGGTTAAAGGGCTTTGCAGGCCCGTGCCTAAGCCAGTCGGCCACGTCGCCAAATTAATTTGACTTGCTCACCCTATCTGAACGAGAGAAACTTCTCTGCGCCTATTTAAGCGTTACGGGACTCTTCTTTGCACCACCGTCAACGAGCACGACCATCACTTGACCAACATCAAATGGTATTTGTGCACCAGCAAACAAAAACGTTGTGCCTGAAGTATTTGTTGGTCGTGACCAAGTGCCGTCAAACGACTGACCGTTGCGCAAAACAATTGCGCGACCTGCACCAACAGATTTCAGAAGCGGCGTCTTGCCACCGAACTTATCGCCGAACTTTGTTTCTTTGCGCTCGACATATTGCATCACAACTGTTTTTGGCGTCAAGAAACCCTTGTTGACTGCGTCGCGGTGCAACGAGCCATCAAATGAAACGATCCAGGTTTTGCCAGTCCATGTGCCTGAGACTCTGGCTGACGACCACGATGCCTGAAATGACGTCGTCTTCGTGCCACCCGTTGCCGGAGTTGCGTTAAAAGTCAGACCAACATCTTTAACAACGCCAACTTTGGTCTCTTTTGCCATCATCGTCGACAGGCGCAACAACTGATTGTGTGGCGCCGCTTTAGACAAATTGCGATAATAAAAACTTGAGCGATCGCTTGGTGAAAGCGAAATCGATTGCGACTTACGAATCGCCTTCAACAGCACATCGTTTGCTCCGCTGTAAGCCAAGCCCGGTGTATCAAATTGCTCGAGCAATTCAAGATCTGAAATTCGCGCACTACGAGTTGGCCCCACAACGCTTGGAAACTTGCTGTTGAACATTGCAGCAATACGAGTTAGACCCCACTCGACTTCTTCGACATAAAACAAATCTGACTGATTGAGGTTGTAGTGCGGACGATCAGGGCGCGAGTTGCCATATTTGACCATGACGACTGGTTTTCCTTCGCCGCCTGGCAAACCCGATAACGGGCTTGGTCCACCTTCGGCACTTACTGAGCCACCGACAGATGCGAAACTCGCTACGACTAAGCCAAATGACAGAGCAAACGCTGAGATCTTGTGTTTTTGCATTCTTTTATTCTAGGCGATCGTTAAATATGAGATGTTCAAAAGATTGCCTGTTGTTAGCCTGTTTATGTGGGGTCAACAGATAAACAGCAACCAGCAACGACAGCAATCACTGCTGGACGCGATGATTCTGGGTCGCTCGCGCCATCGCTGACACCATCAAGCACATGGACAAGTTCAGGTCTTGAAGAAAGTCATCGACAAGCCACAGCGATTCACGAGACTAAGAACTATTCGCGATACGCAAATCCAACTGTCGAATCTTTCGAAAAAGCCATTGCCGAACTTGAAAATACTCAAGCAGCGTTGGCATTTGGTTCTGGCATGGGTGCAATTTCAACCGTCGTGCTCGCCTTGTGTTCAAAGGGCGACCACATTGTTGCACAGCGCAATTGTTATGCCGGCACACTCGCATTTTTAAACGGACCATGTGCCCGACTCGGAATTGACGTCACATTTGTCGACGGCCGCAACGCCAGTGAGTTTGCAGCCGCCGTGCGACCTGGAAAAACAATGTTGGTGATGGCTGAGTCGCCAAGCAACCCACATCTCGATTTAGTTGATCTGACCGAACTCGGCAAAATTAAAGGACCGTTCACAGTTGTTGACTCGACTCTGGCGACACCACTTGGCCAACGACCACACGATCACGGTGTTTCGATTGTTTTGCATTCTGCAACAAAAGGCATCGCAGGCCATAACGATGCAATGCTCGGCGTGATTGCAGCAGATGCAGATTTAATTTCAGACATCTGGACATATTCGGTATTGCATGGCGCCACTGCATCACCATTCGACGCAATGAACGGACTGCGCGGAATTCGAACCCTCGATGCTCGGCTAACACGTCAATGCCAATCGGCGCAGACTTTGGCTGAATGGTTGAGTGCACAAAAGAATGTGACCGCGGTTTACTACCCTGGCTTAAAGTCGCACCCGCAACACGAGCTCGCAAAAAATCAAATGAACTACTTTGGTTCGGTTTTGTCTTTCGATATCAAAGGTGGCAAACCTGCCGCTACGAAGTTGCTGAGTGCCCTGAAACTTATTCGTCCTGCGGTAACACTTGGTGGCCCAGAAACATTGATCTCGCATTCGGCTTCAAGCACGCACAATAGTGTTGACAGTGAAACCAAGACCAAAACCGGTCTGACCGATTCGTTGTTGAGACTTTCAGTCGGCCTAGAAGCTTGCGCCGATATTCAAAATGACTTAGCCAGCGCACTGGCCGTAACGAACTAGTTTTAGCGCTCTTCTTTGAAGATCACGTGCTTGCGCACGACTGGATCGTATTTCTTGAGCTCAAGACGCTCGCGTGAGTTGACCTTGTTCTTGCGAGTTACGTATGTAAAGCCAGTGTCAGCAGTGCTGCGCAACTTGATGATTGGACGCTTATCTTTGCTTTTTGCTGCCATGACGATTGCTCAGACTTTCTTTCCGGCGCGACGCATTTCTGCGACGACTGATTCGATCCCACGTTTGTCGATCGTACGAACACCCTTGGTGCTGACGGTGAGAGTCACCCAACGACGCTCTGATGGCAACCAGAAACGGCGTTTGTGCGAATTGACACGCCACCAACGCTTGGTGCGAATATGCGAGTGCGAGATTGTGTGACCCTTACTTGGGGTCTTTGAGAGGACATCACAGCGATTTGGCATTTGAACAGTATAGAGGGCACTTTTACCCCGCTACACTTTGAAGCCATGAAACCTGAGATCCACCCTGATTACCAGTTCGTCGTTTTTGAAGACAGCTCGGCCGATTATCGCTTTTTGACTCGTTCGACGCTTAAGCCTGACGCGACCAAAACAGTTGTGTGGGAAGACGGCAACACATACCCGCTTGTGCAACTTGAAATTTCAAATGCGAGCCACCCGTTCTTCACTGGTCAGATGAAGATCATTGACTCGGCTGGTCGCGTTGATCGCTTCAACAAGCGTTATGGCGCTCGCAAAAAGGCTGTTGTTAAGAAAGAGCCTGCTTCAAAGAAGTAAGTTTTCGCGCGAAAGTTTCGTAATCGAAGTTTCGCCGATCAAAGCCATCGTGCGCGATACGCCGCTGGTGATGTGATCAAGAGCCCACTGCACACCAAGTTCGCCGGCGGCACCTAATCCGTATAGATATGGTCGACCAAACATCACCGCACGTGCACCCAACGCGCAGGCTTTAACAACATCTGAACCACGTCGAACGCCACCGTCGACCAACACTTCAATTGAATTGCCGACTGCGTCGATGACACTTGGTAGCAACTCGATCGGTGCAGGTGAACCGTCGAGTTGGCGACCGCCGTGATTTGATAACGCAATTGCATCAACGCCAATTGAGGCTGCGATCTTTGCATCTTCAACACACTGAATGCCCTTGAGCATGATCGGTAGACCTGACTCTTGGCGAATCCATTCGAGATCGGTCCAACTTAAGGTTGGGTCAAATTGCGAGTTCACATAGTCAGACAAGTTGATGGCTTTTGAACCGTCGACATCTGACCGACCAGCGACGGCAGAAAATGTGATCGGTTCATTGGTAACGAACTTGTACGTCCAACGTGGATGACGAATGCCGTCAACAAAAGTTTCAAGGCCGATCTTTGGTGGAAGCGTGAAACCGCGACGCACATCGCGTTCGCGCCGCCCGAAAACTGCCGTATCAACTGTGACCATGATTGCTTTATAACCAGCCGCCTTCGCGCGTTGCACAAGTTCGCGCGACAAACCGCGGTCGCGCCAAACATAGAGCTGATACCACAGTGGGCCAGTCGCCACTGCGGCGACTTCTTCGATACTGCGCGTGCCGAGTGTTGACAATGTGAATGGCAGAGAGTTTTTGCCCGCGACGCGAGCGACGGCAAGTTCACCTTGCGGATGAGCGATGCGAGTGAAACCAGTTGGTGAAAGAGCGATCGGAAACGGCACTGGCTGCCCCATGATCGTTGTCGTCGTGTCGATCTGCGAGACGTCGCGCAAAACTCTTGGCACTAGTTGAATCTTCGAATAGGCCGAACTGTTGTTGGCAAGTGACCACTCGTCTTCGGCGGCGCCGTCAAAATAGTCGAAGACGCCGCCAGGCAGATTTCGTTTGGCGAGTTTTCGCAGATCTTTTAGATCACCGCAAGAAGCGAGCCTGCGCTTGTCGCCGTTGAACTCGAACTTGCGAAGTTGTACAACCGAGCGAACTGATTTGAGCACAAAATCACTCTAGCGAATTGATGATTTCTGAAACTTCTTCGATCGTGGTGCGAGGGTTAATAATGCAAAAGCGCAAGATTGTTTCGCCATTTAACGTTGTGGGCACAACGAAGGCTCGGCCTTGGTTGAGCATCATGTCGCTCCAGGCTTGATATTGCTCTGGGGTCCAACCGTTTCGTTTGAAAATGATTATTGAAAGTTCGGGCTCAAGCAAGAGTTCGAGATACGGCGCTTTTTTTATCAACTGAGTTGCTTCGCGAGTGACTTGCAACGTGATCTCCATGGCTTCTTCGTAGGCCTCGGTGCCGTGAGTCGCGACGCTGAACCAAAACGGCAGACCGCGAGCACGGCGCGAAAGATGGTGCGCCATATCTGAAGGGTTGGCTAGTGCGTCGCCCAAATCTTGCTGTTGCAAAACTTCTAAGTATTCGGCGCGTTGAGTGTGCGCCCGGCGCGCTGTCTCTGGATCGCGGTAGATCAATGCACAACAATCAAACGGTCCAAAAAGCCATTTGTGCGGATCGACAATAAAACTGTCGGCCATCTCAATGCCAACAAACAAGTGTCGAACGCTTGGTGCACAAAGTGCGGCGGCACCATAAGCGCCGTCGACATGAAACCATGTGCCAAGTTCGCGCGCCTGCTCGCCTGCTGCAACCAAGTCATCAATCACACCGAGATTCGTGGTGCCAGAAGTTGCAACGATCGCACAGACACGACTGCGATCTTGCGGCTCAAGTTTTGCAATTGCCTCGCGCAAGTTGGCGCCAGACATTCGGCCTTGTGCGTCGGCTGTGACTATGACGACGTCTGCATCCATCGCATTTGCCGCCAGACCTACAGATGAATGTGCCCCCGAAGAAGAAACAATTATCGGGCGAACACGATCAAAGGCGCCTTTGCCCATTTGTCGCCAACGCCAACGAGCAGCAATCAGTGCAGAAAGGTTGCCGGCCGTACCGCCGCTGACAAATACACCTGCGCTTGATGCGGGGAAATTCGCCAAGCTGGCGACCCATTGCAAAGCCTGATTTTCTGCATACACCGCACCAGAACTTTCAAGCCACGAACCTGCATAAATATTTGAGGCGCTTAACACCAAATCGAATAGCACCGCGCTCTCAGTTGGTGCACCAGGCACAAACGAGAGAAAAGATGGATGGTCGACGCTGATGCACGCGTGCGAAAGATGTTCGGTGAAAATCTCGAGCGCTTTCAAACCACCGAGACCCTCTGGGGTGATCGTGTTACCAACGAGTGCCTGTAGTTGGCTCAATGTTTTTGGACCATCTAATGGTGGTGGGTCAAGTCGAATTCGCTCGAGCGCATATTCAAGAACGGCGTCAGCAAGTTTCTCGCTGTCTTGGTCGTGGTAGTGCATCCAATAGCCGTCGGACTCGTTGCCCGAGGCGGGATGCTGTGGGAGATTTGTCACCATTTTTTGTTATCCACGATGGCGAACTCTACTTGCGTCGAAAGGTATTCTTAAAACATGGCAAACAAACTTTGGCTGAAATTTTCGGTTGTTGCGCTGGTCGCAATTCTTGGGGCATGCTCGTCGAGTTCGTCGAGTGCGCCAGTAGACCTTTCGCCAGAAGCCGCAGCAGGTCGAGAAATTTCAATAAATGCAGGTTGCGCGAGTTGCCACGGTGCAGATGGAAACGGCAATGTCGGCCCAAAATGGATTGGCCTGGCCGACTCGCAGGTGACACTCAGCGACGGCACGGTTGTAACGGCCGATGATGACTATCTATATACGTCAATTAAAGAACCGGGTGCGATGAAGCGTCGTGGCGCGGTTGGCATTATGCCGTCAAACAAGTTGACCGATCAAGAGATCGCCAGCATCATTGCGTATATTCGCGCGCTGAAATAATTTTTAAGCGAGTGTTACGAGTTCGAGCCACGACTCGTTGAAATAATCTTCTTGCCCGTCTGGCATTAGAAGAACTTTCGTCGGCGCGAGTTGCTCAACAAATTCAGCGTCGTGACTGACCAAGACGATGGCGCCTTCCCAGCTCGACAAGGCATCGGCCACCGACTGACGACTTGACGGGTCAAGGTTGTTGGTTGGTTCGTCGAGCAAGAGCAAATTGTTTTTGCCGACCATCATCATTGCCAAGGCGAGTTTTGTTTTTTCGCCGCCCGACAGCGTTGCTGACTCTTGATAGACCTTGTCACCCGAGAGACCGAACATGCCGAGCATGCCGCGCAACTGAGTTTCAGTCAGGCCGAGCGCCGAAGGTGCTTGGTCGCGCATGTGATCGACGAGTGAACGCTGCGCGACAAGGTTGTCGTGCTCTTGGGCGTAATAACCAACTTGCACGTTGTAGCCGAACTTGACTTCACCGTTGTCGGGTTTAACTTCGCCAGCCAAAATTCGCAGCAAGGATGTTTTGCCCGCACCGTTCAGACCAAGCACAAGCAATCGTTCGCCCCGACCCAAATCAAAACTGACGTCATGAAAAATATCTGGGCCACCGAATGTTTTTCGAAGACCATCAACAGTCAAAACTGTTTCACCGCAATGTGGCGGCTCGGGAAAGCGAACTTTCAAAACGCGCGCACCGCGAGCTGCGTGAACCCGAGTTTCTTCAATTCGCCCAATACGTTTTTCGATGCTGTGCGCCATCGCAGCTTTGCTGGCTTTCGCGCCGAACCGATCGACCACACGTTGCAGGCGATCGATTTCTTTGCTCTGTTGAGTCGCCTTTTTGGCTTGACGAGCTTCATCTGCCTCGCGCGAAATCAAATATTGCGTGTAGGTGCCACGGTATTCAACGATCAAGCCCTCTGAATCTTCATCGGCGCGATCAAGATGCAAAACACGAGTAATCGCCTCGTCAAGCAACTCAAGGTCGTGACTAATTACGAGTAGCGCACCTTTATAGGCACGCAAAAATTCGAGCATCCAAGTTTTTGCATCAATGTCAAGGTGGTTGGTTGGTTCGTCTAACAACAGCGTGTCGCTACCACTGAACAAAATTCGCGCAAGTTCGACGCGACGTCGCTCACCACCAGACAGAACACCGAGCGCAAGACTCAGACGATCGGACTTCAACCCCAGACCCGCGGCGATTGCTCGCGCTTCGCTGTCAGATGCGTATCCGCCTTTGAGTGAAAAATCTTCTTCGGCTTTGGTGAACTTGGCGACGTTTGCATCGCTTGAGTTTTCTTCTAAAGCAATGCGAAGTTTTTCGATGCGCACGATGTCTTCGTCAATGCCGCGCCCAGAAAGAATGTGCGAGATCGCGGTGCGCGCGTCGAATGATCCGGCAATGCGAGGGTCTTGAGGCAGATAACCGAAACCACCTTTGCGATTGATGACACCTGATTTTTGTTCGTTGGCGCCACCCAAAACTTTGAACAACGTCGTTTTGCCCGCACCATTGCGACCAACGAGGCCAACTTTGTCGCGCGGCATCACGGCAAACGATGCGCCGTTGACGACGAGCTTGCCGCCGATTTCAACGCATAGATCTTTGACTTGAAGCACCCGTCAAGGCTCGCACCTCATTTGCGCCGAGACAACCTGAAACATGGGCTGTGTCGTTCTTAAATGTCATAGTTAATAGTGCGTTTGACGCCGTAGAGCGAGTCGCTATCGCCTATTGTCGTGTTTATGGATGGAGCAACACTTGTTTTAGTTGGTGTGGCAGTTGCAATTACTTGCATGATGCTTGCAGTTTGGGGCGTGAGTCTGGCGATGCGCGATGCATCGATCGTTGATATCGCGTGGGGATCAGGTTTCGTGCTCGTGGCATGGGTGACCTACTGGTTGAGCGATGGAAATTCGACGCGCAGTTTGTTGCTGACTTTGCTGACAACTATTTGGGGTGGACGCTTGGCGTTTTATTTGGCCAAACGAAACTTGGGACATGGCGAAGACTTTCGCTATCAGTCGATGCGTCGCAAACATGGGGATCGATTTCCAATCGTGAGTTTGTACACGGTGTTTGGTGTACAGGGCCTGTTGATGTTTATCGTCTCGCTACCTGTTCAACTTGGCCAAGTGCGAACCGAACCCGGTTTCGGAGTTCTGGGTGCGCTCGGTGTTTTGGTTTGGAGCGTGGGTCTTTACTTTGAGGCAGTCGGCGATGCACAACTTGCGCGCTTCAAGCGCGACCCAGCAAACAAAGGACTAGTCATGAATCAAGGTCTGTGGCGCTACACCCGTCACCCAAATTATTTTGGTGACGCTTGTGTTTGGTGGGGCTTGGGTCTTATCGCTGCCGAGTCGTCAATTGGCATTTTTGGTTTTATCGGCCCGGTAGTGATGACGATTTTGCTGGTCAAGGTTTCGGGCGCTGCGATGCTCGATCGAGCATTGCTTAAGCGCAAACCTGGCTACGAAGAATATGTCGCCACGACGAGCGGATTTATTCCGCGACCACCCCGCCGCCGTTAACCGAAACTACTTTGAGCGGACGACGGGATTTGAACCCGCGACCCTCACCTTGGCAAGGTGATGCTCTACCACTGAGCCACGTCCGCATTTATTGCTTTTACTTAAGGATTTGAGTTTAGCAACGGGTCAGCGGTACTCAACACTTCTTTGTTTATCTTTGCGGAGCTTGACATGCGCACCACCCCAGCGAGAGATGCGAGCACAATGGCGCCACCGATGACTTGCACGAGAGAGATCTGCTGACCGTAAACGAGCCACGCACCAGCGGATGAAATGACTGGCCCGAGCAACAAAATCAGCGACGAAACTGAAGCATCAACATATTTTTGTGCCCACAGCATAAAACTGTGGCCGATTGTGCCAGAAAAAAGTGTCATAGCAATTAGAAAGCCAAGGTCACGCCAAGTGATTTGCAAGATGTCATTGCTTGTTAACAATGCATACGGAACGACAACAAAAACCTGAATCACACTCACGCCAAACAAAAACTGCCATGTATCGACACCATCTAGACGGCGACGCTTTGATGAGATGAAATAGACGGTCCAAGTGAGTGCATTGACCAATGCGAGAAAGTCACCGAACAAAGACGAGCCTCCGGTATTGCCGGCGCCAAAAACAATGGCCGCAACACCCGCAAAACTCGTAAAAGCGAGCGCAACCTGCGACTTTGAAATCTTCTCATTTAAAAATCGCGGCGCAACAAAAAGCACCATCGCAGTTGAAATGTTGCCGATGATTGTGGCGTTAGCTACTGACGTAGTTGTAATCGCCGTGAAACCAAAGATTGTTGAGACGCCAAACAAAATGCCGGGCACCAAAACCGACCTAAATAATTTGTCGTTGATCTTTGCGCCATTGCGTCGCACGATTAGATATAACAACGGCGGCCAAAAGAGAACCCGATAAAACAACACCGAGTTAATTGAAATTGACGGAGCCAAAAACAAAAGTGGACCAATGCCCCACGCAAACACGGCAATAAAAACCGCTAGAACTGGTACTGCAGCAATTTGTTTGCGCGCGAGCGCAAGAACTTTCATTTACTACGAGAGTTTCATTTAGCCGGTGGTCGCAGATCTATCCGTATGTTTAGAACACCGTCTTCGATTGAGGCAGTGGCGTCGCCGAGCATTGCGAAATCTTGAAAATCATTTTGTGCCTGCGCCAAAAAATGCTGCCGCTCTTCGCCTGCAACTGGAGGCAACGGCCGGCGCTTCACCGAGGCGGCACGCTCACGAAATCGTTCAATCATTGCTGCGGGGTCAAATGTTTGAGCCATAAAAATATTTTAGTTCGTCTCGGGCGACTCGGTCGCACGATCAATAACTGGCATTGCCCGCACTGAATTAAGCATCTGTTTTCGCTCGGCATCATCAGCCTCAGCGAAATCACGCTGACTCATGACCTCGAGCGGCGCCAAAGAATCTGGCTCGGGTCGCGCGCTCTTCCAAAACCAAACTGTGGCCCAAGTCAGGCAAGCGGCCACGAGAAGCAAACTCATGGCTATAAAGTTCAGCGAAACAGCGAAAACGACAACATCAAAGTTCATACGGCTAGATGCCAAACTAGTCGTTGATGAATAGCGATTTGCTCAACCTGCTTTCAACGCTCGCCTTCTTTGGTGCCGGCTTTGCTCTGCTCAGGTGGATCAACAGATTTGAGCCGCAGTGGGTCTCGCGTGACGGCACGAGGTTTAGCGCCCGGATGACCGAGGATCGTCCAGATACAACCAAATGGGCAGATGTACGCGTAACAGTCGATGCAACGCGATTAGTTGTTTACGGACGGGGTCGACGCGGAAAATCTTTTCGCGGGCGTTGGAAGATTAGCTATTTCACAGACACTGAAGATCTGAAACGCCGCCACTACGTCGTGATTAACGAGATTGATAGCGACGATCGGGCAATTTTACGAGTGCCGGCGACAAGCAGGTGTGTGGCCGCACTTGACGCAATCGTCGCTAAATAAATTTCAGGCCGATCTAGATTGCGTGTTTGGTGAGAAATTCTGTAATCGGCTTGCCAACTTGATCAAGGTTGATTAGAAACGCATCGTGCCCGTGCGGAGAATCAATTTCGACATAATCGCAAGTTCCGCCGACGTCGTTGATCATGTCGCGAATCTGTTTTTGTTGATATGTCGGATACAAAATATCGCTTGAGATACCAACCGAAAGTACAGGCGCTGCAATTCGCGAGACTGCATTTTGTAGAGTGCCGCGACCACGAGCAATATCGTGTAGATCCATTGCTTTGCCAATGATCAAATAACTATTTGTGTCAAAGCGACGAATGAGTTTGTCGCCGTGGTGGTCAAGATAGTTTTCAACCTCAAATTTGTCCCATAGACCAAGACCGTTGTAGTCGGCATCCATGTCGGCGAGTTCGCGACCGAAACGGTCGGTGAACACGTTGTCGCTGCGAAATGTGACCTGAGCAATCATGCGTGCGATCGCCAAACCCTGCCACGGGCCTTCACCAATTGCGGCGTCGTAATAGTCGCCACCCTGCCATTTTGGGTCAAGACGAATCGCGCGACGCCCAATTGCACCCCAAGCGATTTGCTGAGCGGTTGCTTGCAAACATGTTGCTATCGGCACCAACGTGCGAACTCGATGCGGAAAGGTGATCGCCCACTCAAGCACTTGCATGCCACCCATTGATCCGCCGATTACTGAGTGCCAAACATCAATACCGAGCATGTCGCTGACACGTACTTGTGCACGCACCATGTCGCGCACTGTGATTACCGGAAATCGTGAACCGTATTGTTTGCCATCTTGCGGATGTAGCGAAGCAGGACCCGTTGAACCTTGACAGCCGCCGAGTGAATTTGTGCAGACAACAAACCATTTGTCTGTGTCGATCGCACAACCAGACCCAACGAGACCCTCCCACCAACCTGGAGTTGGCGAACCCTCTTCGGCGCTTCCTGCTGCGTGCGAGTCGCCCGTCCATGCGTGACACAACAAAATTGCATTCGACTTTTCAGCATTGAGTTCGCCCCAAGTTTCGTATGCGATGGTGACGTCTTGTAAAGTTTTTCCGCTGTCGAGCGCTATCGGTCGATCAGCAGGAAAGTTCAAAAACTTTCGAGTTCCAAAAGGTTGCCCAGCATTCCACGCACCAGTCGCGGGATAATCAAATCTGGCCATTGCTGAACTCCTTTCGTTGCTGATTGCACGCAGAGCCGCGAGGAATCGCATTTGGAGTTCGGCCCGTTGCTCCGCCGAAGCGGAGCCACATCCCCACCCGAAGGTGAGCTGGCACCGTGGGCTTCAACCCCGGTTGCCGGACCATTTGGTCACTCCTGATGCAACACTCGCAACCCACGCCTAAACGTTGATTGCCGTATCAACGATAGCGGGATAGCGTGGGGTTTAACACGCGGGCGGAGTTGGGGTCTATTCGTGTTCGTCTAGCGCGCATGCAGCCGTGCCACCTGGCAGATGCTGGCGATTTTTTGCAATCACTTTATAAATTGCGGATGAAATCAGCCGCACCACAGGCAAGTCGATGGCGACACCAAGTATCGCCCAACCGAAATTACTCGAACGCAAAAGTGCAGCTACTGCCCTGCTGCCAGAGCGAACTCTTGAATCACGAAACACCCACTGCAACGCCGCGTTACATTGCTCGGTTGTCAAGCCAAGTTGAACCAAGTCTGCTTTTTGGTGCGCCTGAATTTTTGCTTCAGTTTTAACTCGACGTTCAATGAACCCGACACAGCGTGCACAAAACGCACAATCACCATCCCAAATAAGAAAATCTGATGTGAGCGTGTTCACAGGTCTAACGATAGTTCGCAAAACCCAGATGAGACGTTTGAAACTGCCGTCACAGATACGCTGAAACATCATGTATCGGTTTTTATTGCGACCAAGTTGGGTGTTGCTGCATGTGACAGTCGTCGCGACAATCGTGCTGATGATCAACTTGGGTCTCTGGCAGTTCGATCGCTATCACGAACGACTCGACTTCAACGAAATCGTGTCGGCGCGCATCGAAGCCCAGCCGCAAGATCTGAACGAATTATTGCTTGAAATTGAAACCGGCACCAAGACAGCAAATGAGGCCGAGTGGCTAAATGTTTTCGCTTCTGGTGAATATCTCGATGAACAGACTGTCAACGCGGTCAACAGATCGCAAGGTGGCTTTTCTGGTGTTGACCCACTCACGCCGATGCGAATTGCTGGCGGCAATCAACTAGTGCTCGTCAACCGAGGCTTTATTGCTCAAAGCGCACAGAATCAAGAATCTGCGCCAGCACCAGTCGGCACTGTCGAAATTTTGGGTCGCGTGCGTGTTTCAGAAGTGCGAAAAACAGGTGGCTTGAGCGACCCTGCTGATGGTGTGCTGAAAGAAGTAATCAACATCGACCTCAATCGTCTTGGTCAGCAGATTCAAGATCTCAACACCGAAATCTTTATCGAAGTTTTGAAATCAAACCCAGCAGACTCGATGTTGTTGGTGCCGATTGCAGACCCAATACTCTCGAGTGGCTCGCACTTGAGTTACACCGCGCAATGGTTTATCTTCTCGGTGTTTGTTGCCGCCGGCTGGGTGGTCGTCGTGCGGCGAAAACTTAAATCAAGCTAAGTTTTCGACGAAGCCTTCGAGCTGTCGCAAGTTTCGACACTCAAAAACACCGTCGGTGTGGGCACCGTATTCGCCGACAATCGAATCGCCAGTATTCCAATAAGACTTTGGCTCGGGGTTCAACCAATAAACATGGCGCGCTCGCTTGCGCATTTCTTTGACCACCCAAGACTGTGCGGCGTGATAGTTGTTGCGCGCATCACCGAGCAACAAAATCGTCGTCTTCGAGTTGATGTCTTTGCCATATCGTTCAAAGAACACCTCAAATGCATGGCCGTAGTCGCTATGGCCGTCTACCCAAACCACATCGGCTTCGGTATTTACTTTGTTGATCGCTTCGCCAATATCTTCGGTCGCTTTGAAATATTTCGTGACTTCATCAATGCCGTCAATAAACACGAACGATCGAACTTTTGAAAACTGATGCTGAATGGCATAAACAAACATCAAAGTGAAACGCGCAAACGCCGCCACACTGCCTGAAATATCGGCAACCACCATCAGCTCAGGTTTGGCAGGGCGCGGGTAACGAAACTTCGGGTCGGCAGGTACTCCGCCATAACTCAAAGAGTGACGAACCGTATTGCGAAAATCAAGTGGACCTTTTCGACCGTGACGACGCTTTCGCGCCAAACGTGCTGCGAGTTTTCGTGTCAACGGGTAAAGAGCCTTCTTTAAACTTTGCATCTCGTCTCGACTTGCGTGCATGAACTCAACGTCTTCAGGCAGAGGCTTGCGCAAGGTTTTGGCCATTGCCTCGGCACCACGATCGGCCACAAGTCGTCGGCGAATTTCTGATTCGACTTCTTGCTTGAACTGTTCAATCCGACTTTGGAATTCGTCTTTTTCAAGTCGCTCTTCAAGAGACGAGAGTTCTTGTTTGCTCATCTCGCGATTTGCATCCATCAGTTTTTGCAACATGTTGTCAAGATCTAGATTGCGCAATGTGCGATACAAGTAGTACGTGCCGCCCACTGGTCGTCCTGGCTCCATGCCGGCAAAACGCTGCACAGACTGTTTTGCAAGCGCACGCATCATCGCTTGGTCACCGCTCATCAAGGCACGCATCAACATCGCTGCGATCTCTTCTGGGGTCAGCGAATCCATTCCGCCACCCGAACCCTTGCCTTCACCCTGGCCCTTTACTTGATCGGCCTGCTCTTGCATCTCGCGCCAGAAATCATCTGGCTGACCCTCTTGGTTGATCTCATATTCAGGTCCGCGAAGCGAAAAATAAACTTCAAAAATTGTTTCAAACACACGCCAGTGAGCATTATTTTTTACCAGAGTCGCACCAAGTGCATATTTGAACGCATCTCGATCTTCAATCGGTATCACCTTGACGGCTTCCATTGCGTCAAGATTCTCGGTCAAACTTACGGGCAACCCCGCGCTTCGCAGCTCAACGATGAAGCCCGACATCAGGTCAAGCACAGGCATCGCGCAACCTCACTTAGTAACTGAAAGTTCTTTTGCCGCTTTGGCGATGTCGGTCTGGTATTTCAAGAGAATATGCAAAGTCTCTTTGGCTTCTTTTTCATCGATTGTTTCGATACCCAACAACATCAGAGTGCGCGCCCAGTCAAGGGTCTCGCTGACTGACGGAGCCTTCTTCAAATCAAGTTGGCGAATGCTGCGCACAATGCGGGCAATTTGATCCGCCAAGTTTTCGCTGATATCAGGAACCTTGTTCAGCACGATTTCTTTTTCGCGCTCAAGATCTGGGTAGTCAACATGCAGATAGAGACAGCGGCGCTTCAACGCTTCTGAAAGTTCGCGAGTGTTGTTCGAAGTCAAGAACACCAACGGAATCTGTTTGGCGGTGATCGTGCCGAGTTCAGGAATTGAAACTTGATACTCAGAGAGAATTTCGAGCAACAGCGCCTCAGTTTCAACTTCAACGCGATCGACTTCGTCAATCAACAAGACGACCGGCTCTTCGCTCGTGATCGCCTCGAGCAACGGACGCGTCAACAAAAACTCTTCGCTGAAAATATCGTCGTGAACTTCGCTCCACGAATCGCTGGTCTTATCGGCCTGAATGCGCAAGAGCTGCTTTTTGTAGTTCCATTCGTAGAGCGCCTTTGACTCGTCAAGACCCTCGTAACACTGCAATCGAATCAACCGCGCGCCAGTCATCTCGGCGACACTCTTTGCGAGTTGGGTCTTGCCCGTACCTGCAGGGCCCTCGATCAAAACTGGCTTGCCCAATCGGTCAGCCAAATACACAACTCCGGCAATGCCGTCATCGGCGAGGTAATTTTCTTTTTTTAGTCCGCTACGAACGGAAGATACATCTTTAAAGCGTGGTTTCACCCGCATAACCCTAGCCGTCAAGGCTTGCCACAACTAAGCGCAACGACCGCATAAATCGCAATACGATTGACCCTCATGGCAACGCCCACTGCCCGATCGGGTCTGCTGCGAGCCAACCTTACGGTCGCCGCCGGCACGGCCATCAGTCGCATCACTGGCGTAATTCGCATCATTGTGTTCGGCGTAATGGTCGGGCAGACCGCTTTGGCGGATGCATACGATGCCGCCAATAACGCCCCGAACGTTGTCTACGAACTTTTGCTCGGCGGCATTCTTACTGCGACGCTCGTGCCACTTTTCACTCGACAAATGCAAGATGGTGACGACGATGCATTGAGCGCTATTTCAAGCGTCGCGGTCAGTGCACTGGCTGCGTTGACGGCGATATCTATTGCTGTCGCACCGCTTATCTTTCGCCTCTTTTCACTGAACCCGTCAAGCGAAATCGATATTGAACTATTTCGCCAGACAGGCACGCTGCTTACGCGTTTGTTTTTGATACAAATCTTTTTTTATGGCGTGACATCAATTAGCAGTTCGATCTTGAACGCTCGCAAACAATTTTTTGCCGCCGCATGGACGCCAGTTCTGGCGAATCTCGTCACGATTGCCACATTGTTAATGATCAATAATGTGAGCAAAGTTGATCCACCAACTTTGGGCGAAGTTACAACTAACAATCCGTTGCGTTGGCTGCTGGGTTTGGGTTCAACTAGCGGCATCATCGTGATGACGATTGCGATGTTGATCGCCCTGCGACGAAACGCAGTGCGAATCAGATGGAACTTCGATCTCAAACATCCGGCAGTTCGACAATTGCTCAGACTTTCTGGTTGGGCTGTTGGTTATGTTGCAGCAAATCAGATTGCGCTAGTTGTGATCAAGAATTTGGCCAAGCCAGGCAGCGGCAATGTCGACGCCTATTCAAAGGCTTATACGTTTCTTTCACTGCCCCACGGCTTGCTCGCTGTCTCGATTGCTACAACGTTTGTACCCGAACTTGCTCGTGCAGCAGCAGACTTGAACACGAAAGAATTTGCTCGCAGGTTTGTTTCAGGTGTGCGACTCACAGCATTGGCGACAATTCCTGCATCTTTAGGCATGTACGTTTTGGCCAAGCCACTTGTGGCGATGCTTTTACAACACGGCAACTTCAGCGCCGCAGCAACAGTCAACACCGCTCGGGCGCTTGCTGGTTTAGCACTCGGGCTTGCGGGCTTCTCGATCTACCTATTCGTGTTGCGCGGCTTTTATGCGCACAACGACACCCGAACACCATTTTTTATCAATCTTTTTGAAAATGCATTGAACATTATTTTCGCAATTTTATTTGTCGATAAATACGACGTCTTGGGTTTAGGTCTGGCGTTTTCAATCGCTTATTTAATATCTGCCGTCGTGGCGTTGTTCATTTTGCAACGCAAGACGAGTGAAATTAATGCCCCCAAGATTTTGCTTAATCTTCTTCCAATTGCGTTGAGTGCAGCAGTTATGGCTGTTGTTGTAAAGATTCTTAGCCAGCAAATCGCAGGCGACAAAGCCACGGCGGGCTTGCAAGCCACTTCACAAGTTGTGGTTTGCGTTGTTGTTGGTGCGCTTGTTTACTTGGTGATGATTTTCGCCCTGCGAGTTCGCGAACTACGCGAATTAACTGGCAAGCACGACTAAGTCGTCGCGATGAACAACCTCGACTGAAACACCCTCGCCGAGTTCGGTGCTCTTTTGCCCAGCACCCGCGCTGGCTTGAATCGAACTCACACTGGCCATGCCGCGTGCAATTACATTGCCAGACGAATCGATCACTTCGATCGTGTCGCCAACTGCGAAATCTCCCGTAACGACTTTTACGCCAGCATGTAATAGCGAAACATTTCGACGCAATAACGCATCGCGCGCTCCGTCGTCAATTGTCACCGACCCTGTTGCTTGCGCAGCAAATGCAATCCATAACTTTCGAGCGGTTAGCTCTCGTTTGCGTGGCAAAAACTGAGTGCCAGCCCCAGCCACTTGATTGACAGCATCCACAACGACACTCGGGCGTTGCGCAGAAGCAATGACCGTGCGCACGCCTGACCACGACGCGATGCGTGCTGCAGCAAGTTTTGATGCCATACCACCGCTACCGCGATCATTTACTGAACTGCCAGCGCGTACCGACAATAATTCGTCGTCGGCTTTTACAGTTTCAATGAACGTCGCTGATGAGTCGAGATTCGGGTCGGCGGTAAACAAGCCTTTGAGATCGGTCAACAAAACTAAAACGTCAGCCGAGATGCTGTGCGCCACGAGTGCGGCAATTCGGTCGTTGTCGCCAAAACGAATTTCATCGCTGGCGATCGCGTCGTTTTCATTTATAACCGGCACGCAACCCAACTCGAGCAATCGCACCAAAGTTTGTCGAGCATGCAGATATTGATTGCGGTCGATGAAGTCGTTTGGCACGAGCAAAACCTGAGCGCCAACCAAATCGTGGCGATCAAGTTGCACGTTGTACTCCTGCATCAAGCGACTTTGACCAGCCGCCGCTAGTGCCTGCAGAGTCGGCATGTCGGTTGGACGCTTGCCAAGTTTCAATGCTGCGACACCGCCTGCCACCGCCCCAGAGGTCACAACTAAAACTTCATGACCCAAGCTTCGTAACTTTGCGACTTCATCACACAGCGCACTGACTGCGGCCGAATTGATGTTGCCCTCTTGCGTCGTGATCGACGATGTACCAATTTTTACAACTACACGCATGACTATTGCTCGGGTGTGTAGTCGAACGAGAATGTGCCGATCCACACAACAGCACCTTCAGTTGCGCCTGCGCGCGCCAACAATCGTGGAATACCAAGTCGTGACATGCGATCGTCGACGTAGTTCAGCGCGTCGGCATTCGTGACGTCGTTCAATGCGATTGACCGCTCGATATCGCGACCGTGCAGACGAAACTCGTTTGCGCCGATGCGCTCAACTCGAGTGCCTTGTGGCTCAGGACGAAACGTAACGGGCCCAATCGGTGCTGGTTCGGTTGTGCGAGCCTGCGCCACGAGTTCGGCGAGCTTATTCAATACATCACGCACGCCATCGCCAGTTACGGCAGAAATTTTTGGGCCATTGAATGCAGCAATATCTTCAGGTGTGGCCGAATCTGTTTTCGTTGCTATAACTAGCCGTGGGCGATCTAAAAGTTCTGGCTGATAGGCCTTTAATTCACGCAACAAAATTTCTTCTTGTTCAGCTGGTGGAATTTCTTCCATTGACACGAGATCAATCAACACGCACAACACTCGTGCGCGCTCAATGTGACGCAAGAACTGATCGCCAAGACCTTTGCCTTGACTCGCGCCTTCGATGATTCCGGGAATGTCGGCAATGACGAACTCGGTCGTGTTGTTCAGTCGCACGACACCCAAGTGTGGCTCAAGAGTTGTGAACGGATAATTGGCGATTTTTGGTTTCGCCGCCGAAACAGAACTAATAAATGTGCTCTTGCCCGCATTTGGAAAGCCAACGAGTGCAACATCGGCCATTAATTTCATCTCAAGTTTCAACCAACGATCGAGACCGTGTTCGCCTTGTTCGGCGAACTTTGGCGCACGACGACGATTCGACAAAAAGCGCGCGTTGCCACGACCGCCCTCACCGCCTTGTGCCGCGAGCCAACGCGAACCATGAGTTGCAAGATCGGCCAGCGTGTCACCGGTGTAAAGATCTTTGATGACTGTGCCTTCAGGAACTTTGACGATCATCTCTTCGCCACGGCGACCGTGCAAGTCTTTTCCCATCCCTGAAACACCGTCTTGCGCGCGTCTGTGCGGATGATCACGAAATGCCAACAAACTCGCTACGTTGCGATCGGCTTCAAGCCACACCGAGCCACCGTTGCCACCGTCGCCACCGTTTGGTCCACCGTTAACAACCGGGCCCTCGCGACGAAAACTGACGCAGCCACTACCGCCGTCACCTCCGCGAACATTTAATTGGGCTTCATCAACAAAGGCGCTCATTGGTCTCCTGTTTGAGTCTGCGTGGCGAAAGCAGGCTGTTTAAGGCTACAAGCGACAAACTGAGGTCACCCTTTGCCTAGGGTTGTGTCAATGGTTAATGAGTTAAGTAATGACACTTCAAGCGAGACAACGAAGTCACGCGCCGAGGCGTGGGCCGAGACGATGCACGGACACACGGTTGATGCAAGTAGCGAGATTCGCCTTGCCCATGTTGACTCGTGGGCCGGCACGGGCACGCGCGATCTAGTTGATCGTCGCAAACGTGAAGAGATTGAAGATCGCAACTTAACTGTTCTGGCGACTCGAAGTTTCTCTGCCGGCAACCGCGCAATCGAAGAAGAACCCGACAAATTTCGCACATGCTTTGAGCGCGACCGAGATCGCATCCTGCATGCTTCTTCTTTTCGAAGATTGGCTGGCAAAACACAAGTTTTTGTTTTTCCTCAAGATCATCAACGCACGCGATTGACTCATGCACTTGAAGTTGCCCAAGTGGCAACATCGGTAGCACGCGCGGTCGGCGTGAATGTTGCGCTGACTGAGGCAATCGCGCTCGGTCACGATTGCGGTCACGGGCCTGGTGGTCACGCCAGCGAAGACGCGTTGTCGCCATATGTCGATGGTGGTTACGACCATGCAACTTGGGGTGCCGACGTCACGCTCGTGCCGCTTAATTTGTGTGTTGAGACTCTTGACGGCATTCGTAATCACTCGTGGTCGCGACCTGCGCCGAAAACACCCGAAGGCGAAATCGTTTCGTGGGCAGATCGAATCGCATATGTCTGTCACGACTTTGAAGACGCGGTTGCTGCTGGTGTAGTCACAGTCGATGCGCTGCCCGAGCAAGTGCGGGTTGTTTGCGGCACACGTCGCGACGATCAACTACGAGCGTTTATAAGCGCAATGATTAACGCAACTGCTACGACTGGTCGCATTGCAATGACTAGTGAATGCGCAGATGCGCTCGCTATGTTTCGAAAGTTTAATTACGAAAATATTTATATGCGTCGCGAGTCGCGCGCTCAGGCCGAATCGGTAATTAGTTTGCTGCGCGCTCTTGTTGAGCACTATGTTGCGAATCCAAAGTTGATGTATGCCCCAGGCGAAAGAGAATTGTTCGACCCGAATAGTGCCGAAGCAACGAAACTGGCCGTCACCTATGTTGGTGGCATGACAGATCGATTTGCCTGCCGTCAAGCAATGTCGCTTCTCAACTGGCCTGAATCACAACTCCCCCAAGGCATCGGCACATAATGCAATTAACCAAAGCACCGAAAAGCCTCCGGCTTCTCGGCTTTTTGAATACAGGGTTCCTCTTGCCGTTCTATTTGCTGTTGCTTTCGGGTTTTCCCACTATTGACGCAGTGAGGGTGTGCTCGATGATCTTCGTGCAGATCGTCGCCGGAGCAATCATCTGGATGCATGCATCAGGGTCACAAGATTTAGATGTCATTGAAGGCGTCGGCTTTGGTCTGGCGATTGGCTCAATTTTCACTGTTATTGGACACCAACTGTTTTTACCCACATCGTTTAAATCTTTTGGCTGGTTGTTGCCAGTTCTCGTAGCACTAGTCATCACACTTTTTTCGAGCTCAGGACGGACGCTTCGCAAGAGCCTTGTGTTGAATGACTTTTCCAGCACTATTTTCGTGGCATTTTCAACTGTCTTAACTCTCAAGCAATGGTGGTGGCTGCTACCACTTGCGTTACCTACAAGTTTGGCGCTTTTCGTGCTTTCTGAAACTGGACGCAATACTCTGACCAAGTTTGTGAAACCGACTTGGGCAATGGTCGCCGTATTGTTTTTGGTTGCAACATTTGTAATGGTTTTCTTAAGACAGCTCAACTTTGACTGGTGGATTCGCTCCTGGGACGTCGTTTACCACGAATCAAAATCATTTTCAATTGCAAATTTTGGACCCAATGAAAATATCTCACTGATTGACTACCCGATGAACTATCACTGGTTTGGCAACGCATGGATTGGAACAATCTCGCTCGTCAGTGAACTGCCGCCATGGCTATCAATTGCTCAAGTTGCACCGGTGTATTCAGCAATTGCAATTGGCTGTCTAATAATCAAAATTTGTTTTTTGATTGAAGAATCTGTGAACTTTGCAATCATTTCGCTAATAGTTTTCGCTTTTGGAACGGGCGGAGTTTCGCCTGCAAATCCTCCGAATGTTGTTGCAATGATTTGGAGCTTTGCCGGCTTGGCTGTATTGATCATTTATCAAAAGAATAAGTCAAACAGAGTCTTTATTGTCTTCTCGCTTCTCGGCCTAGCTGCGTTTTCGGGAAAGGTAAGTGCTGGATTTATTCTCATCTCCGGATTTTTCATACTTGAGTTTTTCAACGCGATTCAAGGTCGACGAGAATTGTTTAAAACGACATTGAGGTGTGCCGGCCTTATTGCTTTCACATTTTGTTCATATTTTTTCATAATCGGTGGACCCAGCAGGTTAGGAAACAATACCTTCAAACTGAGCTACAAGGGTCCAGGAATTACATTTGGAGTCGACCCTAACCGCAATCCGATAATTTTCTTGTTAGGCGCTATCGGCACTTCAATCACCTTAGTCTCACTAATTTTGACGATGGTTCTTGTATTAATTTTTAAATTGTCCAATACTCAAGTTTTGCTGACAATCCTCACAGTTTGTATTTCTGCATTTGTTCCCTTTTATTTTCTAATAGACGACGGAATGATTTATTTTCTTTCAAACTCCCTCAACCTGGCAAGTATCGGATCAGGAGTTGCATTAGTCACAATATTTAGATTTTTGCTCAAAGAAAAACAAATCACACAATCGAAGATCTATCTTTTGGCTCTTCTTGCAGCTTTATCTGGAACTGTCATTGATTTTCTCCTAAACATAAATTGGCGTGAAACCATAAATTATCGCGGTGGCCCAACCCCAATTCTCGTACTCATTCAACTATTTGCCTGGTTCATCTACTGGATTGCAACTAAATTTTTTTTTATTTCTTCATCATCAGATAAATCAAAACCTCGAATCAAAAATAGAGTTCTGATGTTTTCATGTATCTCCCTGATAGCACTCGTGGCTCCACGATTTATAAACAATTTCACGAGCATTGAGCGCCAAGCTCTTAGAGATTATTCTTCAAGCAGATTTATTGGTTCAACCGAAGTGAATCTGGCATCAGACTGGCTCAGAGATCGAAGCAATCCCGACGATGTGCTCGCGACCAACAAGTTTTGTATCTCAAAGGCTGCAGTAACCTGCATCGACCCAAAATACTTCGGCGTCAGTTCGACTACACAGAGACAGATGCTTATCGAAGGACCCTATTATGTCGTAAGCGGGCCACACTTCTCATCTCAACCTAATGTCTCGGACGAGACAAAGTATCCAGGCTGGGTTAAAGAGCGATTGGATTTGTCGAGAGGGTTTGCCGATAAACCGAATGCCGAGATAACGGCGAAGCTACGTGAATACGGCGTCGACTGGTTTTACTTGTTCAAAGAAAATACAACGAACCGCAACTGGGAAC
>JAEMTQ010000134.1 GCA_016462185.1 Ilumatobacteraceae bacterium | reverse complement strand
CGCCAGCCGTTTTGGATGAGGGCGACTTTGTAAGTTGAGTTGGGGCGGCGTTTGAGTTGCCACAAAGTTGGGTTGTTGTCAGTGCGTGAGAGGATGAGTTTGGGGTTGACGAAGTCGATGTAGGCCTCAAGATATGCGACGGCGCCAAGATGAATCTTCGGCACGGCGCGCAATAGCGCCAACATGTTCACGCTCTCGCCACGAATATCCATAATGTGCGGATTGTGATGCGCGAACATCTCGTCAAGAGGGCTCGCTGTCCCACGATCAATGATCAATAAATCTGCGCGTGGTGGCTTACGCCAAACTCGCTTTGTTCCCCGAAAATACTTGTATGCCCGCCCGAGAAACTGAAAAAAACTTTTCAAAAAATTTATGAATAGTAAGGATTCGCGCCAGTTGTGTGATCTGTGATGTCACGCACGCGCGTAATCGCCGGAACTTGCTCAACCAACATCGTCTGCACGCCGTCCAACATTGTCTGGCGCGACATCGAACAGCCGTGACACCCGCCGCCCATTGTGAAATAGGCAGTGCCCTCTTTGTCGTGGCCGGCAAAAGTGACGAAACCACCGTGCGCTGAAAGTGCCGGGTTCACATCGTTGAACACAATCGCTTCAATCTGCGCAGAAATTTCGTCGTCTGCGACGAGACCTTCAATGTCGGCACGCAACGGCTTATTCGGGTTACGAATCAACAAACCTTTGGCATCATCATGGTCAAGTTCGGCACCGCGCAGCAAATCTAAATCTTTTGCGCCGATGATAATTTTCAAACCATTGATCGTGCGCACTTCATCGGTGAAAGCTGCCTTAACGAACTCGTCAAAAACTAAGTCGTAACGAAAATCTTCGCCGGGACCAGAAAGAATTTCGAGTCGCAATCCCAACCGCTCGCGCTCAGATTCAGCATCACGCAAATCAATCAGCTTGGCGTGCGCCACAGGTGTGATCGTGATGATTGTGTCGGTTGAAGCGACGGTCGCAACTCCAGTCGCACCATCGGCGACGCCAGAACCTGACGCACCAGCGACACCGGAATCACCAGCGCTATTTCCTAATCCTGCAAGGGGGCTTACTTTGCTCATTGAATAAGCAGGCTACCTGCGATGACATAGACCAAGTTGTTAATCGGCATTATCAATGTGAGTTGTTATAGTGAAATCAATACGCACGGGGAGTCCACTGGTTCGGTGGGCTGAGAGGGTGGCCGCCGTCACCGACCCGCACACCTGATCTGGGTAATGCCAGCGGAGGAAGCGACAATGGTCAACACATCTCTAATTTTTAGTGGCGGTCCACCACCTAACGACGCCACACTCAACATCGTTCGCGCAATTACCGACGTCAACTTAATCATTGCCGCCGACTCCGGCTTACACACCGCGCAAAAACTAAATCTAAAAGTTGATGCTGTGATTGGCGATCTTGACTCAGTCAGTGAATCTGCTCTCGCCCGCGCCTCATCTGAAGGCACACAAATTATTCGCCACAATCGCGACAAAGATTTCACAGACTTGAATTCAGCGCTGTTGTACGCCGCCGAACACGAATCACAGAAAATTGTGGTCGTCACTGCAGGTGGTGGACGACTTGATCATCAATTTGGTGTGCTCGCAGCAATGTTCAACCCAATGCTCGCAAAAATTGACGTCGAAGCTATCTGGAACGACTCACAACTTTTTGCCCTGCAAGGCCCAAAAAGACTCACATTTTCTACAAACATCGGCGACATCGTTGGCATACAAAGCTTCAGCGACATATCCAAAAAGATCACCACGACGGGCTTGCGTTGGCCACTTAAAGGCGAGCAATTAACCAATCACGAAACGCGTGGTGTGAGCAACGAAGCTACCGAACTTGAAGTTTCAATTTC
>JAEMTQ010000071.1:3943-6722 GCA_016462185.1 Ilumatobacteraceae bacterium | reverse complement strand
CGTCGTCCCAATTGACGAGCGAACCATTCATCCAAATTTTTGGCGTAGTTGTAATTGGCATTTTTTCTCCTAAAGACTTCTAAATAATGCTACTAGCGAGTATTTAAATACTGGCTTTGACGCGTCGGGCGATTTCATCGCCGACCGCAATCGTTGAGCCCGAAACAGGTTCAACACAGGCACTTCGCAGTGCTTGTGCGCCATTGGTCTCACCAAGAAACTCGAGCATGTGCGCTGCCGACAAAATCGCTGCAACTGGATTAGCGACACCCTTGCCGGCAATATCTGGCGCCGAACCGTGCACCGGTTCAAACATTGAAGGCCCGCTACGAGTCGGATTCAAGTTTGCAGACGACGCAACACCAATGCCGCCAGACACTGCACCACCCAAGTCGGTGAGAATATCGCCGAACAAATTGTCTGTGACGATCACGTCATAGCGATGTGGATCTTGAACGAAATAAATGCACGCAGCATCAACATGGTTGTATGCCGTAGCGACGTCTGAGAACTCGGTAGCAACACGATCAAACGTGCGCTGCCACAAGTCGCCAGCAAAAGTAAGAACATTTGTCTTGTGCACCAATGTCAAGTGTTTGCGACTGCGGGTTCGTGCAAGTTCAAATGCGTAACGCACGCATCGCTCGACGCCTCTTGCCGTATTCACACTGCCTTGTGTTGCAACTTCGTGTTCAGTTCCACGACGCAACACACCGCCTTCGCCAACGTATGGTCCTTCGGTGTTTTCGCGAATCACAACAAAGTCATGCGGCTTTGTGTGCCCAGGTGCCGTGCCCAAAAACGGACGACGATTTATATAAAGGTCTAACTCAAAGCGCATCTTGAGCAACAAGCCACGCTCAATAACCCCCGGCGGAACTCCCGGTGTGCCGACTGCACCAAGCAGAATCGCATCAAACTTTCGCAATTCGTCAAGAGTCGAGTCAGACAGCACTTCGCCGTCTCGCAAATATCGCGCGCCACCCAAGTCAAAATTTGTTGTTGAGAGTTTTACGCCCGAAGCAGAAACAACTTTTAACGCCTCGGCCACAACTTCTGGACCAATGCCGTCACCACCGATCACCGCGACGCGATGACTACCAGCAGAGTCACCCGACTTGTTGTTTGTTTTTTGCGAAACCATGCCTCAATCGTACGGCGCAAACATGAGGCATTAACGGCTAGCAACTTGGCGCCATCTAGATAGCATTTTCGGGGTAATGATCCACAAACTCTCCCGCAAAACCTTTGAACGGTTACGTGACGAACATGCCGACCTGACGACACGCGGTCGCATCGTGGCGGCCGAGAAAATTGCGCGTGCTCGCGAACACGGCGACTTAAAAGAGAACGGCGACTACCACGCGGCAAAAGACGAGCACGGTCACATGGAAGGTCGCATTCGCCAACTTGAATCGATCCTCGAAAATGTTGAGATAATCGAACCATCTAAAGATGGCACCGTCAGTATCGGAATGATCGTAAGTGTGTTGTATGACGGCGATGATCCTTCGATGGCCGAAAGCTATTTGATCGGACACATTGAAGAAGCCAGCGACACGCCCGTGATGAGCCCGACTTCGCCTCTCGGCTCGGCGCTGCTTGGCGCAAAGGCTGGCGACATGGTTGTTTACGATGCGCCAAACGGCAAATTGAAAGTCAAAGTATTAGAGACACGACCTCAGTGACTAAAGAAACTGTGGCGCCACTGGCCGGCTTGCCACCGGGCTACGAAATTGAACTTCCGGGTCGCGGAAAAACTTTTTATCGAGAGAAAAAAGGCCCCGTTGGTGCGCCGACTCTTTTGCTTTTGCACGGCTGGACCGCAACGGCCGACCTGAACTGGTTTACATGTTTTGATGCGCTGAGCGAAAACTTCAATGTCATCGCACTCGATCAACGCGGACACGGTCGAGGAATTCGCACTAAGTCAAATTTCAAACTTGAAGACTGCGCCGACGATGCCGCCGCGTTGGCCGACGTGTTGGGTATCTCAACTTTTATTCCCGTTGGTTATTCGATGGGCGGAACAATCGCTCAGTTGCTGTGGCAACGACACGAACAACGCGTGCGCGGCATCGTGTTGTGCTCAACGGCAAGCCATTTCGCGAAATCAGGCCCAGAGAAATTAAGTTTTTTTGGTCTCACAGGTTTGGCTGCGCTATCGCGACTCACAACACCACAAGCGCGCACCTGGCTAACAGACCAACTTTATTTGCAGCGCAAGTCAAACGGTTTGGCGCCGTGGGCTGTGCAGCAAATTGCGAGCCACGACTGGCGCCACATTCTTGAGGCCGGCAGTGCAATCGGCAATTTTGACTCGCGCGAGTGGATCTCAAAATTTGACGAGCCTGCTGCTGTTGTAATCACAACCGAAGATGGCGTTGTCGCGCCAAGTCGTCAAACTGAGTTATATCACTTGATAAACAACGTTGAAGTTTTCGAAGTTTACGGTGGCCACAACGCCGTGTTTGCCAAGAAAGAATTCTTTGTACCGACTCTTGTTGAAGCATGCATGTCGGTTTATTACCGATCGCTTTAAAGTTCTTCGCTTAGTCGACGCTCTCGCGGCTGACCACAACCTTTGGGTCGCGCCACAAATTGTTGACTGCATCGGCCAAACTGCCCCGCGCTGAACCGGCATCGGTGACTATGTCGTCGGGTGTGTCAGCAAAACGCAAGACCGACGCCACACCATCGTCGCAGACCACAACAACTAGTCGCACTCGGCGTCGCTGCGGGTGTTGACTTGGTGGCACTGTGTCGTCTGAAGCATCGT
>JAEMTQ010000071.1:0-3843 GCA_016462185.1 Ilumatobacteraceae bacterium | reverse complement strand
ATCGGCGCGGCCCAACCACAAGTTAGAACTACAGCCGCATCAAACATTCGAGCGATCGCACTGCTCGGGGCATCGAGCAATTCGTAGACATCGCCATGCTCGGCAAGAAAACTTATTCGCAGCGCGCCATCTTCATGACTTGCAACACCGTTTGCATTGACGATGCTGACGCCATAGAGACGAGCACGCGGTAGATCAAAACCGTCGAGCGAAGTGTGCAGGCTCGCTTCAACACATGTGGCTAGATCAATTGGCTTGGCGCGCGCAGTCGCCGACTTTTTGGTGTCTTTTTGCATGCGACCGATGTGTACCAAGGCACAAAATCTCGGCTCGCACCATGAAACTCTTCAACCGGTCGGCAATAGTGCTGGCGCGTCGCAGTTTGTGACATTGATGAACGATTTGTTGCTGGTTGAATAGAACGGTGAGTTTGCAGCCAAAAACCCTTGCCCAAAAGATTTGGGATCGCCACGTGGTCAGCTCGGGGCAAAATCAACCAGACCTTATATATATCGACTTGCACCTGATTCACGAAGTGACGAGCCCGCAGGCGTTTGATGGTTTGCGTTTGGCCCAACGCACGGTTCGTCGTCCAGATTTGACTGTCGCCACCGAAGACCACAACGTGCCGACTGAAAACATTCATCTGCCGATTGCCGATGAGATTTCGGCAAAACAAATTGCAGTGTTGCGTAACAACGCCAAAGAATTCAAGATCACGTTGTATCCAATGGGTGATCCGGGTCAAGGCATCGTGCACGTAATTGGACCTGAGCAAGGTCGAACATTGCCAGGCATGACAATTGTTTGCGGTGACAGCCACACAGCAACACACGGCGCGTTTGGTGCGCTGGCATTTGGTATCGGCACGAGCGAAGTTGAACATGTTCTTGCAACACAGACTTTGCCTCAAGCGCGACCAAAGTGGATGAGCGTGACAGTTGACGGCATCGCGCCAAACGGAGTTACCGCAAAGGACATCATCCTTGCTGTGATCGGCGAAATCGGCACGGGCGGCGGCATCGGCCACGTGATCGAATATCGCGGCGCAGCAATTCGCGCACTCTCAATGGAAGGTCGCATGACCGTTTGCAATATGTCGATCGAGGCTGGCGCGCGCGCAGGTCTTGTTGCCCCAGACGAAACGACTTTCAATTATTTGCGAGGTCGCGAATTCGCTCCAAGCGGTACAGAGTTCGACACTGCGATCGCCGACTGGAAGACACTTCGCACCGACGAAGGCGCCGTATTCGACAAAGAAGTGACGATTGATGCGAGCAAACTTTCACCACACGTAACTTGGGGCACGAACCCCGCGCAAGTTGTGGCTCTCAACGGTCGTGTGCCTTCGCCAAGCGACTACAGCGATGCGACCGAGCGCGACAGCGTGACGCGCGCACTCGAATACATGGGCCTTAGTGCCGGCACCGCGATTCGCGACATCGAAGTCGACACAGTTTTTATTGGATCATGCACGAATTCGCGAATCGAAGACTTGCGCGCAGCGGCCGACGTCGTGCGTGGGCGAAAAGTAAAAGTAAAACGCGTCATGGTCGTGCCTGGTAGCCATGCTGTGAAGTTGCAAGCCCAAGCCGAAGGCCTTGACAAAGTATTTATCGCTGCAGGCATCGACTGGCGCGAACCGGGTTGCTCAATGTGTCTGGCGATGAACCCCGACAAACTCGCGCCGCAAGAGCGTGCGGCCAGCACATCAAATCGCAACTTCGAAGGTCGCCAAGGTCGCGGCGGCAGAACACACTTGGTCTCGCCTGCTGTGGCTGCTGCAACTGCAGTGGCCGGCCACTTCGCTTCTCCAGAGGATTTGTAGTGAAAGCAGTGCGCATAATTTCGGGGCGCGGTGTGCCGCTCAAGCGCAGCGATGTCGACACCGATCAAATTATTCCGGCCGAGTGGTTGAAGCGCGTTGAGCGCACAGGTTTCGAAAAAGGACTCTTCTCAACTTGGCGCGACGACCGCAACTTTGTGCTCAACGACGAACGATACGCAGGTGCCTCAATTTTGGTAGCCGGAAAGAGTTTTGGTGTCGGCTCATCGCGCGAGCACGCCGTGTGGGCGATTCAACAAGGTGGCTTCAACGCAGTAATCGCGCCAAGCTTCAGCGATATCTTTCGCAACAACTGTGGAAAAAACGGTTTGATTGTCGTTGAATTAGACGAACAAGTTGTCGCCAAACTTTGGAGCATCATCGAAGCTGATCCGCAAACTGAAATTACGGTTGATGTCGAAAAACTTTTGGTAGAAGTGCCGAGCCACGGCCTAAGCGAGAAATTTGCGATGAACGCAGATACTCAGAATCGTTTTTTAAACGGTCTTGACGACATCGCAATTTCGTTGAAGCACAGCGATGCGATTACTACGTTTGAAAAGTCGCGCCCGACTTGGTTCGCCGCTAAAAAAACGAACTGAGATCAGCCAGTCGCTTGTCGTTTGAGAAGACTTCGATTGGGGCTTGGGCTTCAAGGCGAAGTCCGCGCTGAATAATTCGACACGTCGTGTGTTGGTTATATTCGGCCAACGTCACTGCCCAACCGTCTTTGCCAGCGCGCGCGGTTCGACCTGAACGATGTAAATAAGTTTTGACTTCTAGTGGCGGCACATAGTGCACGACAATGCTCACATCGTCAATGTCAATGCCACGTGCCGCGACATCGGTGCAGACCAAAATATTGAGTTCGCGTTGCGCAAACTTGCGCAACGATCTCTCACGCGCGCCTTGAGCCATATCACCGTGAAGCGCCGAAACTTTTTCACCGAGACTTGCCAAGTCATCAGAGACTTTGTCGCACGCGCGCTTGGTGTCGCAGAAAACTACGGTCTGACCGCCAGCGCGAGCCATTGCGGCAATTACCCGATTTTTATCCATGTGGTGAACACCAAGAAATAAGTGGCGCATCGTGCCGACTGTGTCGGTTGGTGCATCAATGCTTACTTCATTTGGTGTTTTCATATATCGCTTGACAAGGGTTGCAACTTGCCCATCAAGAGTCGCCGAGAACAACATTGTTTGATGCTCTTTTGTGACGTGGCGTAGAACCCACTCGACTTGCGGCATGAAACCTTCGTCGGCCATTCGGTCTGCTTCGTCAAGAACAATGACCTCAACTTCGCTGAGATCGGCCTCACCAGTTTTCATCAGATCGATTAGTCGCAGTGGCGTGGCAATGATGACTTCGACACCACGCGCAAGTTGCTCGACTTGTTTTTCGCGCGCCGCCCCGCCGTAAATCGCCACGACTTGAACGCCACAATGCACAGCGATCGGCGCCAGAACATCGGTGACCTGCACAGCGAGTTCGCGAGTCGGCACGAGCACGACGCCACGCGGTTTTCTTGGCGAGGCTTTTTGAGTAACACGCTCGATGATCGGCACACCAAAAGCCAAAGTCTTGCCCGAGCCGGTGCGGGCCCGACCGCAGAGATCTTGACCCGTCAACGCAACTGGAATCGCCTCGGTCTGAATCGCGAACGGAGCAGCGAAGCCCGCCGCAGCCAAACCAGCGTCAACTCTGGCGCTGACGCCGAGAGCGAAAAAGCCTGTCGGGGTCTGCACGGCCGCACGCGTATTCGAGCTCGAGCCGATATTTCCACTGGCATTTTCAGTTGACTCGCCTGCTGGGCGCGAAGACTGCGGACGACGGGGCGACTGTGGTGCGCCGCGCCGCGATTTGGGGTCAGACATGTGAACTCTCAGACTACCAACCTGAGTTCACTGACTCGTGAGTCAGTTTTGGCTGACCACTCAGACAGTAGACAAACTGTGACGAGGTGTGTAGGGTCAAAAATTGTGTTTAACGAAACTACAGATCAGATTCTTCTTGACGA
>JAEMTQ010000133.1 GCA_016462185.1 Ilumatobacteraceae bacterium | reverse complement strand
AAACTCTGAAAACTTCTTGCGAACCTCTCAGCGAATGAAACTCTTAGTGTATTGGGTTTTCTTTACTTTGTATCGACAACCAAAAATGCTTCGGCGGTTCGGCCCTCAGGCAAGCCACCCGCCTGCGCAATCATTTCTCCCCAACCACGCATTCGTGCCGGCAAGCCCGCGGGGTCAGAGTGCTGACTGTGGTGACACAGCAACGCGGCAATCTTTTTATCTAAAACGTCTGTCGTGTCGACAAAGTGTTTTGGATTCGGGCCGGCCATGATCCAAGTTTCAGGCACGGCATGTGGTTCGAGCCCGCGCTCGCTCAGCAACTCAGGAAACGCAAACTCGTTTCGCGCATCAGGATAAATTGCACAAATCGTTGCTTCTCCTGTTGCCAAATGATCAGGATGGCTCGCATAAATTCGCGAATAGTTTCTTTCTGCAGATTGAGTCAACACACGATCTGGCTTGACGCTGCGAATCACGGCGCTGATTTCGCGACGCAAATTCAAATCGGCGACGAGTGCACCATCTGGAAACCCGAGCCAATGCAATTCTGTAACCCCGAGCATGTTTGCCGCCGCCGTTTGTTCTTGGCGACGAATTGCCGCGACCTGCTCGCGCGTCACGGTGTTGTCAGACCCGCCAGCCTGACCGTCGGTCACGAGGCAATAAACAACTTCGTTGCCTTCTGCGATCCAAGTTGCAATCGTGCCACCTGCACCAAAGTCGACATCATCAGGATGCGCTGCGATTACCAAAATTTTCATCTGTAGTTAAGTTAGATCGTGGTGCGATGCTTTTGCGAGCCGACCCGCGGTGACTCCGAGCACGACTGCGATTGCCGTGGCGCCAAGAATGCCGAGGCTGACAACCTTTTCATACGGCGTGTCGACCAATGTCGCATCAACACCAATCAAAGCCACAGTGAGCGCAGCCGCGGCGGCGAACCCAACTGCGATCGCTTCAAAAGCCGAGATATTGGAGAATTTCCGCGTTAGCACCAGCACTCCGCCGATACCTAAGGCTTTGCCCACGACGATTGCGAGTATCGTCACAAAAATTAAGTTTGCTGGCGCACCGTCTGGCACTCGCACCGGAATCATCGTGTGCAAGAACACAAAGATTGGCAATAGAAGCGCCGCTACATACGGGTGAATTTTTTCTTCGACTCGTTCGGCAACCGATGGATTATCTGGATCAAAATGCGGCACCACGAACCCAACCGCAAACGCCCCAAGCGATGGGTGCAACCCCGCGCGCAGCATCAACCACACGACCAGCGCAGTAGTAGCGAGTGTGTACAGCACACCAAAATTAAACTTACGAATTGACCAAGCAAAAATCGCAACAACCGCAATGACTGCGAGCACATAAACAATTTTTGGGCTCTTGCCAGTTGTCGCGAGCGCCAGTACTCCACCCAGGTCGTCGAGAACTGCAACCGTCAACAACAGTGCGCGAATCACATTGCGAAATAGGCCGAGCGCTGTGACTGCTGAAGCAATCGCGATATCAGTTGCAACAACGGCCACCCAACCATCGCGAGCCGCAGTTGGTGCTAGCGACACGAAAATCAATGCTGGAAAAAGCATGCCGCCGGCAGTCGCCATCAATGCCACGCGCAGAGTTGAGCCTGACAATGTTCCGCTCGCGAACTCGCGGCGCAACTCAAGCCCCACCAAAAGAAAAAACCCGCCAATTGCGACTTCACTAACAAACTCAGTGAAACTATTGTGCAAGTAAAAATCACCAAATGTGGCCAGCAATACACCAAGAATCGCCGCACCAAAAATCAAACCCGCCGCCCGCACCTCGACGGCCACAAATCTCTCTAAAAACCCAACAGGGCTATATGCCTTTCGCTCTTTATGCTTCACGCGACGATTCTAG
>JAEMTQ010000070.1 GCA_016462185.1 Ilumatobacteraceae bacterium | reverse complement strand
GACGTTGCATGTTTGCACCCATCAACGCACGGTTTGCATCGTCGTGTTCAAGGAACGGAATCAACGCAGTTGCGATTGAAACAATCTGCTTTGGTGAAACGTCGATGAAGTCAACTTCTGCCGGCGTTACGTAACCGATGTCAGTAGTCGCGCCGAAGAAACTTTCTGCTTCAAGCATCTTCTTGAGGTCTTCCAAACTTGCTGCCTGTGGTGATCGACGCACAAGAACGCGCTCGTCACGCAAACGACCGTCTGGCAAAATTGGAGTGTTGGCCTGTGCCACAACGTAATTTTCTTCTTCGTCAGCCGCCATGTATTTGATCTCGTTGGTGACGATGCCACCCTTTACGCGACGGTATGGCGTCTCGATGAAACCGAATGGATTCACGCGTGCATATGTTGAAAGTGCACCGATAAGACCAATGTTCGGACCTTCTGGTGTCTCAATTGGACACATACGGCCGTAGTGCGAGAAGTGAACGTCTCGAACTTCGAAACCTGCTCGTTCACGGCTAAGACCACCAGGTCCAAGTGCTGAAAGGCGACGACGATGGGTCAAACCCGACAATGGGTTGACTTGGTCCATGAATTGCGACAATTGCGATGTTCCGAAGAACTCTTTGATCGCAGCCACTACTGGGCGAACGTTGATCAAAGTCTGTGGCGAAATCGCCTCAGAGTCTTGGGTCGTCATGCGCTCGCGAACCACGCGCTCCATTCGTGAAAGACCGATACGAACTTGGTTCTGAATCAACTCGCCTACCGAACGAATTCGACGGTTTGCAAAGTGATCTTGGTCGTCAAGTCGATAGCCCGGCTCTTGCTTTACGAGATGCAACATGTAGCTGATCGTCGCCAAAACTTCGCAACGACTCAAAACATCTTGGTCTTCAGCTGGTAAATCGAGTTTGCCAAGTTCTGGCCCAACTTTGAGGCCGAACATTTCTTGAATCTTCTTCAACTCGCCACCGAGTTTGCGATTCAACTTGTAGCGACCTACGCGTGACAAGTTGTATCGAACACCGAAGAATGCTTGCTCGAAATAAACACGTGCCGCTTCAACGTTCTGTGGTTCGCTTGGTCGGGCGCGCTTGTAAATTTCAAGAAGTGCTTCTTCGCGTGTTGGCGCGATTACTTTTTCACGACGCCACTGATCTTCAAGGAAATCAAAGTAATTGACAAAGCGATCGATGAACCCTGGAGCGTTCAACTCGTCGTAGCCAAGTGCACGAATGATCGTGAAGATACCCATGCGACGCTTGCGAGCAACACGAGTTCCTGCAGTTACTTCTTTGCCCGGTTTGTGCTCAACATCGAACTCAAGCCACTCTCCGCGACTTGGATGGATTGTTCCTTTTACAAGTTGGTACTTCGACAAGTTACGCAAACGAAAGCGCTCACCTGGTTCGAAGATTACGCCTGGTGAACGCACCAGCTGGCTAACAACAACACGCTCGGTGCCGTTGATGATGAAAGTTCCCTTGTCGGTCATCTTTGGGAAGTCACCGATAAAGACGGTCTGCTCTTTGATTTCGCCGGTTGGGCGGTTCAAGAACTTTGCCTTCACGAACTTTGGCACCGAATAAGTCATGTCACGATCGCGACACTCGGCCTCAGTGAACTTTGGTTTTGGATTTAAATCAGCATCATCTGGATCGAAAGTGAGTTCAAGCTGCAAGTCATCGCTTACACCTTTAACTGGAGAAATATCTTCAAAGACCTCTCGCAACCCCTCGGTGAGAAACCACTCGAAACTTTCGCGTTGTACGCCAATTAAGTTTGGGATTTCCATTGCATCGGAAAGTGTTGCGAACGAATAGCGTTCGCGTGCATCAGCACGAAGGGCCACGAGTGTACTCCTAGTGTTAGAAATTGGCAAGCAGGAAAATTAAAGTGAAATGCCCACTTGGAAGTTTTTTGGAACTACTTCGAGGGCAATGCACGGCGGTCTACGAGCCTATCGGTGAATAAGTAAAACTCACCAACCCGCAGACCAAAATGCACGGTCGGCGTCCGGAGACCCGGACGCCAAGACCGAGTTATTACGCGAGTTCGACGGTTGCGCCGGCTTCTTCAAGCTTGGCTTTCGCCTTAGCGGCGTCGTCCTTGCTGGCCTTTTCCAAAACTGGCTTTGGTGCACCGTCAACGAGATCTTTGGCTTCTTTGAGGCCAAGAGATGTGAGTTCGCGAACTGCCTTGATAACGGCGATCTTCTGCGCGCCGCCATCTTTCAAGATGACTGTGAACTCGTCCTTTTCAGCGCCTGCGTCGGCAGCTGGTGCTGCTCCGCCTGCTGCGGCAACTGCCACTGGGGCTGCTGCTGTTACGCCGAACTTCTCTTCGAATGCCGAAAGAAGATCTTTGAGCTCAAGAACCGTAAGTTCTGAGATTCCGTCAAGAATCTGATCTTTTGTAAGTGCCATTTCTATTTCTCCTTTTATTTTTTAGTTAATTTTGTTTTTGTTTAGTTTTAGTAAATCTTTAGGCCGCTTCACGCTGTTCAACGAGTGCCTTGAGGGCATACGCGGTCTTGCGTGGCAAGGCGGCGAACATGTTTGCGGTCTTTGTAAGTGGTGCTTGCAACATGCCAGCGAATTGAGCGAGCATGACTTCGCGTGGTGGAAGATCGGCAAGCGCCTTGAGCTCTTTCGCGCTAATTGCTTTGCCGGCTACTACTCCACCCATCAAAACAAGTAGTGGATTTTCTTTGGCGTGGTTGCGCAAAACTTTTGCAACTGCCGAGGCGTCGCCGTTCACGAATGTGATTGCTGCAGGACCCTTCAAAAATTCTTCGAGCTCTGCGTAGCCAGATTCACGGGCAGCAAAACGCGCAAGTGTGTTTTTGTAAACCTTGTATTCAGCACCAAGCGGACGAAGTGCGCGACGCAACGTAGCCAACGAACCAACTGTCATTCCGCGATATTCAGTAATAATCGCGGCATTCGAAGCAGCGAGTTTCGCGCTCACTTCTTTAACTACTGCAATTTTCTCTGCGGTTGCATTTGCCATAAAACGATGAACTTTCTGATTTGACAATGCTCGGGTGCTCAACGCAGTGCGGAACAACCCAGCGCGAAAATCGCGACTAGATACATTCACCTCGTTTGGCAAACCATTGCTGGCTAATTATCTGAAACAACTCTTTCAGACCAAATTTCTGCGGTGGGCAACCTTCACATTGCTGTGACTGCTGCTTAACTCACTTCTAACGAATATTGACGATATCGGGCATTAAACCCACTTACCAACGTCAAGCCAACCATGACTTGTTGTTTCGCAGGAAACTCGCACCCACATGGGGCCGACCGTTCAAGAATCGATCTTTGTGTTCAGGAAAAAACGTGTCATATATATGCCAATACTTTGCCTGTAATTCAAGGCCCTCTGGAGAGTCGACCCACTGCCCTTTGGAACGTTGCCAACCTTCAAGTGATGCCTCAAGAATCTCTTCAGGTGTATTGCGGACGAAGTCCAATCCCCGATCAATCACCTTGTGATACCAATCTAAATTTCGAATCTCCGCAAACTGCAATGACTCTGAAAGCGTCAGCAGCCTGCCGCTAGATCTCTCAATAAATCTCTGCAATATAAACACGTCAGTCGAATAGAACAAAGTAGAAGCCTGAATAATCAAGGCCTGATTGGTGATCACCCGTAGCTTGCCGCTCATTGCTGCAATGTGGTCAAAGCCCAGGTTTGTTGAAATGCACATCGCACATTCGCTTGCCAGATAGATGTCGGCGGCCTCGGTGCGCATGCCAGTTGAGGCGTAATCAATGATCAGTGGCGAGTTCGAAGTGAACGGTCGCTCGACCTTTGCGCCCATGCGAACTATTTGCACATTCATTGATGCAAACTTCTCGGCAACTTGCAAGTAATCGTTTACGTCTTGATTTCGATAAATCTCTTTGTCGGTTCGCACCTGCGTATTCGCCTGAACGATGTCGCTTTTATAAGCACCGTCTCGAACCATGAGTGCAATAAATTCTTTTTGCGGATCAATCCCTATTTTTTTAACGTACTCAGAACTTGAGTCGCGATCTTTTTGTGGCAGTTTTAGTTTTTTGCCCACACCCTCAAGCAACGTGATTCGGATCTCAGATTCAATTTGATGATGCTGAGCGCCTGGCAACTTTTCTGAAATCGCGGCAACAAGTTCAATAAAACGTGACCTGCGGACTTTGATTTGTGACTTGACAAAACTGAGCATGTAGTCGTTGCTGACTTTCACCGAGTCTTTTAAATACCAAAAATCGAGCTGTCGCTTTTTCTGCTGAGTCTCTTTAATCCGCAAATAATGCTGCGAGACGACCGTTAACGGACCAATCTCGTCAGCGGGCAAATTTCTAAAACGAATAGTGACAATTAGTCGCAGAACGCGCAACAAGATTGCAGTGACTAGTGCTGGAACAACCAGCAACAGATCTTGCAAAGTAAGTTTTTTTAATCGGCGCATCGCTATGCCGATTATCTCACGAAATAGATTTTCGGTTTGACGAATTTCTACTCGCCAGCAACCAATGCTGGATCAATCTTGACGCCCGGCCCCATTGTCGAGGACACAGAAATCTTTTTGATGTATCGGCCTTTGGCTGCGGCTGGACGTGTGCGGTTGAGTTCTTCAAGCACAGCGGCAACGTTGAGCGTCAAAGCCGAAGCTTCGAAACTTACTTTGCCAACAGGAATATGCACATTGCCGTAGCGATCGGTGCGATATTCAACTTTGCCGCCTTTGAACTCGGCGACTGCGCGGGCAACATCTGTTGTAACGGTGCCAGTTTTTGGGTTTGGCATCAGACCACGAGGTCCGAGCGCGCGGCCCAATTTACCGACGAGCGGCATCATGTCTGGAGTTGCGATCGCAATGTCGAAATCCATTTTGCCTTTTTCAATTTCAGCTGCGAGGTCATCGCTACCCACAATGTCGGCACCAGCATCACGAGCCTGCTTGGCAGCGTCACCCGCTGCGAAAACAGCAATGCGAACTGACTTACCCGTGCCTGACGGCATCGATACTGTTCCGCGAACGCTCTGCTCTGTTTTGCGTGGATCAAGACCCAAGCGCACTGCTAGTTCAACAGTCTCGTCAAACTTGGCCTTGGCCAAAGACTTAACTTTTGCTACCGCATCGGCTGGCGTATGCAGTGTTTCACGGTCGTAAGTCGCAATCGCATTGCGATAGTTCTTGCCGTGATTCTTGTCTGGATTCGTTTTATTCTGTGGCATAAAGCCTCCCTCGTTGTTAACCCGTCCGGATGAGGTTCTTCCGAATCAGGGTTGGTTTTTGTTTATTACGTTTTTAAATCAGTGATTAAATCAGCCGACCACGGTCAGGCCCATTGAACGGGCAGTACCACGGACTTGTTGTTTGGCAGCTTCAAGATCGTTGGCATTTAAGTCAGGCATCTTGATTTTGGCTACTTCTTCAACATCTTTTTCTGTTACCGAACCAGCAACTTCTTTGCCTGGGTTCTTTGCAGCCTTCTCAAGACCGGCCTTTTGACGCAACAAAACAGGCGTTGGTGGAGTCTTAAGGATGAATGAGAACGAGCGATCTTCGAAGATCGTAATTTCAACCGGTACAACTGTGCCGCTCTGCGACTCAGTTGCAGCGTTGTACTGCTTTACGAACTCCATGATCTGAATACCGTGAGGTCCGAGCGCTGTACCAACTGGTGGTGCAGGTGTCGCCTTGCCCGCAGGAATCTGAATCTTGACTACTGCTTTTACTTCTTTTTTTGCCATGATGAATTTCTTTCTTTGAAGTTTGTAATTAGAGCTTGGCTACTTGACTGAAATCCATTTCGACGAGGGTTTCTCGACCGAAGATGTTGACAAGTACTTTAAGTTTCATATGGTCGGCATTAATTTCTGCAACTTGACCTGAGAAGTCTGCGAATGGACCTTCTTTAACGCGAACACCTTCGCCAACTTCGTAATCAAGTTTCGGTGCCTTGCGCTTTGGTGCTTCTTTGCCGTCACCCTTGGCTGACAAGAACGTCGCAACTTCTTTGCGTGAAAGCGGGGCCGGAGTTTTGCCTTTTTGGCTCTGACCTACGAAACCAGTTATGCCCGGTGTGTTGCGAATGCAAAACCAAGTTTCATCGTCCATTTCGCAACGCACAAGCAAATATCCAGGGAAAACTTTCTTCTGAACTGTCTGCTTGCGACCTTGCTTGAACTCAACGACGTCTTCCATCGGAATGACTACTTCGTAAATTCGATCAGCCAAGTTGTAAGAAGCGATACGTGCTTTAAGGTTTGCGTCTACTTTTTTCTCGTAGCCAGACTGTGAATGCACGACATACCATTTGCCTGGACGCAACCATGGGCGATCGACTTCAGCGTCGTCGCCATCACCGTCTTCGGTGAGATCAAAAGTCGCATCAACAACAGCCGACTCTGAAGCCGGTGCGTCTTGCTCAAGTTGAGTTGTGGTGGTGTCGTCAGTCATTTAATCGGTACCTAATCTTTATAAAGCCAGCCTGAAAGTATGCCAAATGCAGCGTCCAATCCCCCCACGAATGCGGTGACAATTACGACGGTGACCAGCACGATTATCGAATATCGGCGAATTTCGGGCCATTTCGGCCAGGCAACCTTGCGCATTTCATCGCGAACTTCACGGATGTACTGAAATGGACCGACGCGTTCTTTGGCAACTTGGGTAGCAACTGTCGGACGAGCCTGGCGAATTGGCGCGCCTTGGTCGTTGACTTCGCCCATTTTTTGCATGGCGCGCTTCTGTTGACGGTTGAGATCCATTGACATATCGGCTTTTCAGCCTATCGGTCATC
>JAEMTQ010000132.1 GCA_016462185.1 Ilumatobacteraceae bacterium | reverse complement strand
ACAAATAAAAATCTGGGTATTGACTTAGATGCGATTCGGGCGGCGCGCGAAGTTGGGCGTGGTGTGGTTGAACACACTCCAGTTACTCCGTCGGCCTATTTGTCTGAGCAGTTCGGTGGGCAAATCATCCTCAAAGCCGAAAACTTGCAGCGCACTGGCGCATTTAAAATTCGCGGTGCGATCAACAAACTTCACCGTCTTGGCGACCTCAAGAAAAATGGTGTTGTCGCTGGTAGTGCCGGCAATCACGCACAAGGCCTTGCGTTCGCCGCAAGACACTTTGGCGTCAAGTGCGAAATTTTCATCCCGGTGGGCGCTTCAATTTCAAAAGTTTCGGCTTGCAAGAGTTACGGCGGAATTGTGCTCGACGGTGGCGAAAGTATTGAAACTGCAGTCGCCAGCGCAAAAGCCCGCGCACTTGAAACTGGCATGGCGTTTTGCCATCCATATGACGATGTTGATGTTGTCGCGGGACAAGGAACGCTCGGACTTGAACTACTCGAAGATATTCAAGACCTGGCCCAAGTCATAATTCCACTCGGCGGTGGAGGCTTGCTGTCAGGAACTGCGCTGGCAATCAAGCAGCAGAACCCCAACGTAAAAATCATCGGCGTTCAAATTTCTTCATGTGCGCCATATATTTACGGCAATGCTCCGACTGGCCCAGTTCCAACCCTTGCCGACGGCATTGCGGTAAAGCAACCAGGTGATGTAACTCGCCCGCTAATTGAAAGTTGGGTCGACGAACTTGTCGATGTCGACGAGGACAGTGTTGCCGACGCAATGATGATCCTTTTAGAGCGTTCAAAGATGTATGTCGAAGGCGGTGGAGCCGTTGGAGTTTCAGCGCTGCTCGCATCTCGTGTCAAGCCTGCAAAAAAAGGTAAAACCTGTGTTGTTCTGTCGGGCGGCAACGTAGATATGGGATTGATGCCGAACTTGATTCGTCGCCATGAAACTAAAGCCGGGCGACGTGCGCTGTTGTTCGCCCGAGTTTCAGATCGCCCCGGTGCCCTTGCCGAATTTCTTAAGGTTGTAGCAAAAGCCGGTGCAAACATAATTGAAGTAAGCCACGTGCGCGAAGGATTAAATCTGCATGTTCGTGAAACTGGTTTGCAAGTCGTGATTGAAGTTCGCGGTCGCGATCACACTTCAGAAATCATTACGATTTGCAAAACTGCTGGCTTTGATGTTTCAGAGACAAATAGCTAGTCACCTTTAACGCATGATCGCTCGACAATGACACCAATAGTTTTGTTGCCTGGAAAAATGACTACTGATTCAAAAGGCGTGCGTGGCGACTCTTTTTCGACTGGTCGTCGATACAGCGAAGCGATCGCTCGGGCAGGCGGAGTAGCGATGCAGGCGCCACCTATTGATGTAACTGTTAGCGCTGCGCGAGAACTTGTTTCTCGATTTGATGGTGTGATTATTCAAGGCGGCGGTGACATTGACCCAACTCGTTACGGACAAACTCGCCGCAACGACAAAATTTACGGAATTTCACACGAGCACGACGACCTCGAAATCGCAATAATTCAAGCAGCAGTTGAACTCGACAAGCCGGTTCTTGCGATCTGTCGAGGAATTCAAATTCTCAACGTCGCGCTCGGTGGAACGCTGCATCAAGACCTTGGAGACGTGCTTGAAGACGGCGAAAGTCACTGGGACAAATACCATCCGATCAATCTTGAGCCGAACTCGCGGATCGCCAAGGCGATGCAGACAGTTTCGCCAAAAAAGTCACATTCGTTTCACCATCAGGCACTCGATGTAATCGCCAAAAACCTAACTGTGACTGGTCGCGCACCAGATAACACGGTCGAAGCAGTCGAGCACATTTCCGCCAAGTGGATTGTCGGTGTGCAGTGGCATCCCGAAGATGATGCCGACACAGAATCAGATCAGCA
>JAEMTQ010000013.1 GCA_016462185.1 Ilumatobacteraceae bacterium | reverse complement strand
AAAAGTTCTCGTGCAAGTCGTGCATGCAGTTTGGCGCGAGCCTGATAGCCCGCGGGGGTGAGATGTACTTTGTCCCACGCCATCCACTTTGAACGCTTGGCAATTGATGAATACCAATCTTCAAGAACCAAATTTGGATACTCGGGTGCGAGTCGCACCAAAACCTGATTGAACACGATGCTTCGCTTGGCGATTGCCGGTGTGTCGCGACGGTTCACCGTCAGCCAAGTGACTGGCACGTTGCCGATCGTCGTCATCAAGTCGCGAATGATCAATTCGTAAACCTCTTCTTTGGTTTCAATTGCGACGTCGTTGCTGCCGAGCGCAACGATGACCGCATCGGCTTTGAGCCCACCGTCGCTGAGTTTCTTGAAAGTCTTGACGCCCGAAAATTTGGTCGATGCATTCGGCGTTGGAAAGGCGACGCGTCGTGAATATTGGCCGTCGATCACGATGGTTTGCCATTGTTCGTCGGCGGCGATGAGTTTTTGTGACTTGGCGAAATATTCGGTGCCCCAGGTGATGCTGTCGCCGAGAATCAGAAGCGACGGACCAGAATTCGGCGTGAATGGTGTGGAGATACCCGCACCAATTGTGAGCGCCGAGATGACGGCAACGGTCAGAGCACGAACTAGCGACTTATTTTTCATGAATGCGAAAAACAACCGATGGACCACTGAGTTTCAGTGTCTCGTGCTTTCGCAATACACAGGCTTGGCCTTGGCGTAAAACGCCTGATTGCCCTTGAACACATAAATATAGTTCTATCTCGCTTTGGGCTGTAAGCGACATGTAATCATTCACAGTGATTCGTTGCACGGTAAATGGAGCCGAATCAATTTGATAATTCACTTCGTCGCCAGTTGGGCTTGACGGTGAAACCATCAGCGCGGCGCGAGATTCAAAACTTGCGGTTGCGAAAAATTCATTGAGGTCAATATGTTTTTGCGTGAACGCGGCGCGCATGACATTGTCGCTGCTTGACATGACTTCAACTGCAACGCCGCCAAGATACGAATGCACGTTGCCCGGATCGAGATAGACGGCATCACCTGGTTTAAGCACGACATAATTCATCAACAAAGCAACTAAAAGCCCACCCGAATTTGGATAGAGCTCGGCGACCTTGCGCAGATGTTGCGGCAAGTTTGTTGGTGTTTTATGCGCTTTTTCTTCGAGCGCCCAACGCACAGTTTTTTCGATACCAGTGAGTTTGAGATGGCGTGCAAGTTCGAGCCAGCCGTTTTGTTCGGCGCGAGCGAGAGATTCGTTTACGGGTGCGAATCCACAAAGCATTTCGAAGTCACTGAGTGCGCAAAGCAACTCTGGTTTTGAAGTTTTATCGCGATAGACGCGATTGAAAGCAGTGCGATCGATGCCCAGAGAATTTTCGCGTTCGAAACCGGCGAGCGCCTGCGCCGAAGTTGGATGCGTTTGAATTGAAAGTGGTTTAGCGACACCGATCAACTTGACGAGAAATGAAAGTTCGCCGACAACATCTTTGAGTGCGACTTTGCCTTGACCGGTTTGTAATGTCGCTTGACCGTCTGGGTGCGTGCCGAACCAAAGTTCGGCCCACGGTTTTGCATCGCGTGGTGCGCCGATGAAATCGGGCAAGGCTGTGAAGTCGCCCCAGTCGTAGTTTTTAATTGCTGGAGAGAGAATTGCTGTCATTACCTAATCTGCTGGCATTGCGACGATGTGTTTGGCTGCATCTTTCAGTGCGATTTCATTTGAAGTGCCGGCGCGACGATTGCGAACTTCGACAACGCCGGTTGCAACACCACGACCTGCGATAACGATGCGCGGTATGCCGATGAGTTCGGCGTCTTTGAAACGCACGCCAGGTGAAACACCTTTGCGATCATCCAAAATAACTGTCAAGTGTTGGTCGTGAAGTTCGGCGGCGAGTTTTTCGCCGGCATCGGCAGTTTCGTCACCTGGTTTGCCGGCAATCACGATGTGCACATCAGCAGGAGCGACAGCAGTTGGCCACTTCAAACCGATTTCATCGTGATTTGCTTCGGCGATTGCGGCGACCGCACGAGAAACGCCGATGCCGTATGAACCCATAGTTACGACTTGCGACTTGCCGTTTTGATCAAGCACCGTGAGGCCGAGCGACTGTGCATATTTTCGGCCGAGTTGAAACACATGACCGATTTCGATGCCACGACGGATGTGAAGTTTCGAACCACACTTCGGACACGCATCGCCATCGCGAACGTCGGCGGCATCGACGACCCCGTCGGCGGTGAAATCTCGACCGTGCACGAGATTTGCGACGTGACGACCCGGCGCGTTGGCGCCGGTGATCCATGCACTGCCAATGGCGATGCTGCGATCAAGAAGATAACGAATCGAACTGGCATTTTTTTCGCCGAGAGATTGTGGCCCGATATAACCCTTGATGAGATTTTTATTTTTGGCGAAGTCTTCTTCGGTGAAGTCGACGATTTCAGCGGGCGCGACCTGTGCTTCAAGACGTTTGAGGTCGACATCGCGATCACCGGGCACGCCAACTGCGAGCGGCTCGATGCGACCATCGGGGTAACTCAAGTTGACGATGACGTTTTTTAGCGTGTCGCCCGCGTGCCAAGCACGATCGTTTCGTTTGAGATCAGCGCGCGAATTGAAGAGATCGACGAGCGTGGCGATTGTCGGTGTTGCTGGTGTGTCGTGAACGACCGCTGTCGAGATATTTGCGAAATCAATTTTTGTTGGCTCGCCGACGCGAACTGCTTCGGTGTTGGCTGCGTAGTCGCATTTTGTGCAACTGACGAAAGTGTCTTCGCCTGACTCGCACGGAAACAAGAACTCTTCAGATGCAGAGCCACCCATTGCGCCAGACATCGCCGAGACGACTGCGAACGGTAAACCGAGTCGCTCGAACGTGCGCAAGTATGCCGACCGATGTGCGTCGTAGCTGCGTTGCAGACCTTCGTCGTCGATGTCGAAACTGTAAGAGTCTTTCATCAAGAATTCGCGACCGCGCAACAAACCTGCACGTGGGCGAGCCTCGTCGCGAAACTTGGTTTGAATTTGATAGAGCCACAACGGCAGATCTTTGTAACTGCTGTAGAGATCTTTCACTAATAGTGTGAACATTTCTTCGTGAGTTGGGCCGAGCAAATAGTCGACGCCGCGACGATCTTGAAGACGAAACAAATTCGGACCGTAGTCTGTCCATCGACCTGTGACTTCGTAAGGTTCGCGCGGCAACATTGCGGGGAAGTGCACTTCTTGTGCGCCGATCGCATCCATTTCTTCGCGGATGATTGTTTCAACGCGATTTAGTGTGCGCAAACCAAGAGGTAACCATGTGTAACCACCTGGTGCGGCGCGTCGTATGTATCCCGCACGAACTAAAAGCCGATGACTTGGCACTTCGGCATCAACTGGATCGTCGCGTAATGTCCGTAAAAACATTGACGACATACGCAAAATCACAGGGTCTTACCTCTCGTGCGCATGGGATAGCGCCTCACGAAAACTTTACTAAAGCCTCTATACTTGAGATGACCTTTAAAGTTCTAAGAACCGGAGGCGTGGGTTTAGGCCCACGCCTTTTGTTCTCTATCGGGTCTTGTTTTGGTTGGTCAAAATAGGCATTTGGTAGCGATTTATAGAGAAAGGAGAGACAACTGATGGCTGAGAATGTACGGACAAGCGCCGGAGAGAGCGCGGTAGTTACGCGTATCGGCGAACTAGTTACGCCAATCGTCAGCGATCTCGGCCTTGATCTCTACGACCTCGAATTTGTGAGCGGCGTTGTGCGCGTTGTGGTCGATTCAAAAGCGGGCCTGGTCGGCGAAAACGGTCAGCCTGCTGGTGTTGATCTTGAGAAAATTGGTTTGCTGACTCGACTTGTCTCGCGCGAGTTTGATCATTCAGAGCCGGTGCCAGGTCGCTACACACTTGAAGTGACGAGCCCGGGTCTTGAGCGCAACTTGCGTTTGCCGCGACATTACATGCGCGAGCTAAACAAAGTTGTGAGCGTGCGATTGACGGCGCCACATGAGACGACAGGTGAGCGACGAGTGCAAGGTGTGCTTGTGGCTGCAGACGAGCGCGAGATCACCGTGCGCACTTCAGACGGTGTTGAAGTGAAAGTGAATTACGTGGCGATTGATCGCGCACGAACAGTTTTTGAGTGGAAGACAACTTCGAAAGAAGAAGCACGTCACTCGAAGAAAAAAGTCGCTAATACAACGGAGGCCAAAGCATCATGAGCAACATGGACATGTCAGAAGCGCTGCGCATGCTCGCAGCAGACCGAGGACTAACAATCGACGCACTCTTGCAAGTGCTCGTCGAAGCACTTGCGACGGCATACAAGAAGCGTCCGAATGCGGCCGATGAGGTAATCGTTGGCGTCAACCCAGACAACATGGAAATCACATTTACGGCATACGACGTAGATGATGACGGCAACTGGATCAACGAGCGCGACGACACGCCGAAAAAAGATGAGTTGGGTCGAATTGCTGCGGTGACTTTCCGTCAAGTGATGGGCCAGCGAATTCGCGAAGTAGAACGCGAGCGAAAGTTCGAAGAGTACGCAAACCGCGAAGGCGACATCGTCTCTGGTGCCGTGCAAAAGACAGATACGCGCTACACATTGCTCGACCTGGGTCGTGTTGAAGCGTTGTTGCCACAAGCCGAACAAGTTCTTGGCGAAACTCGCGAGCCGAATGCTCGTTTGAAGGCATACATCGTTGAAGTGCGTCGAACACCAAAGGGCCCACAAATTGTTGTGAGTCGTACGCACCCTGGTTTGATCATGCGCTTGTTCGAAATGGAAGTGCCTGAGATTGCAGACCGCATTGTTGAGATCAAATCATGCGCTCGTGAACCGGGACAACGCACAAAGATCGCAGTTTGGTCGAACGACAAAGCAATTGACCCGGTTGGTGCATGTGTAGGTGCACGTGGCGGACGAGTGCGCATGGTCGTGAACGAACTTCGTGGTGAAAAAGTAGACATCATTCCGTTCAGCGAAGACAAGCGCGATTTCATTGCTAAGGCGATGTCACCAGCGAAAGTTACTGAAGTGCGATTGAGCGCAGACGAAACACAAGCCGACGTAATCGTGCCCGACTTTCAATTGTCATTGGCAATTGGCAAGATGGGCGTGAACGCAACGCTTGCTGCTCGTCTTACAGGTGTGCGCATCGACATTAAGAGCGAGTCTGAAGTTGCAGCAGAAGGCAACGCCGTTGTGCGTCGACCTGCTGCTGTTGCCAGTGGCGACACGATGTATGCCGAAGGCGAATGGAAGACAAACGTTGAGACTGGCGCAATGGAGTGGCACGCTGCTGATGGTTCAATTCTGAGCCAAGAGCAAGTTGCCGCACAAGCAGGCGCCACAACTGAAGAGTCGAAGGGCTAAACACTTTGCCAAAAGCCAAACGTGTTCACGAGATCGCTAAAGAACTCGGAATGACCAACGCTGAGGTCATTGACCTCAGCGCAAAGCTTGGCATTGGCGTAAAAGGCCCGTCGTCGACAGTTATTGACGCACAAGCAGATCGCATTCGTGCGCGCGCCGATCGCGAAGGACTAATTCGCGACGAGCAACCTGCAGAAGTTTCTGACAAACCGGTGAAAAAAGCGGCAGTGAAGAAAGTTGCTGGCGCGAAAAAAGTTGCAGGTGTTAAGAAAACTGCAGCGAAAAAAGTTGCCGGCGCAACGTCTGCCGCTGGCGCAAAGTCAGTTGTTGCTGCAAAGAAGCCTGTCGAAGAAATCGAGACAACGTCTGTTGAGGAGCAAGCTCAAGTTGCGCCGAGTGTGCCTGTGGCGCCGCGCGAGGGTGATGGTGCGGGGAGTCGCGTAGTTTCATCCGCGCAGCCAAACCGACCTGGTGCACCTTCGATGAGTTCACCAACTGCGCCGACTGTGCCAGTGCGACAAATTCAACCGTTGCAACCAGAACCGGTTCGTCCGGTTGCGCAACCTCAGGCACCAGCCGCGCGCACCACGCCGACTGTGAACCCAAGTCAGCCGACGCCAAGTGCAAACCCAAGTCAGCCGGCGCGACCTGCAACACCAGGTGCGCGTCCGATTCCGCCACCGCCGGGTTCGTCGCGTCCGATTCCGCCGCCGCCAGTTGCGCGTCGACCAGAGGGTGGCGTAACTCGTCCGCCGTTTAATAATCGTCCGCCGCAACGCAGCTCTTCGCCATCGACAAATGCACGCACCGGTCGAATTCCTGCATCGCAACTTGGACGTGGTCCGGCAGGTTCGGGCGGTCGCACAACACCAGATCGTGGCGCGCCGGGTCGAGGCCCAGGTGTAGGCGGTCGACCAGGAGCACCAACTGGTGGTCGTGGTACGGCGCTTGGTCGCAGCAGTCCAACAGGTCCGGGCGGTCGTCCGGGTGCAGGTCGTGGACCAGGTGCGGGTCAACGAAGAGGTCCGCGAAAAAAGACTCGTGCACGTCGTCGTCAAGAGTTTGAAGAGCAGTTACCACAAGTACCAACTAGTTACACACCGAGTGCAGCACCAGTGCCTGAGGGCATCGTTGTAATCGAACGCGGTTGTTCATCACAAGAGTTCGCACCAAAATTGAATCGCACAGCAGCAGATGTCGTGCGATTCTTGCTTGAGCACGGCGAAATGGTGACGGCAACGATGACACTCGTCGACGAACAAATGGAATTGTTCGCGCTTGAAATTGGTGCAGAGATTTTGCTTGTTGACCCAGGTCAACAAGAAGAGCTTGAGTTGCAAGCAATGTTTGATGACTCAGACGATGATGATCCAGAGTTGCAAGCAGTGCGACCACCGATCATCACGATCATGGGTCACGTTGACCACGGCAAAACAACTTTGCTTGACAAAATTCGCAACGCAAATGTTGTTTCGGGCGAGGCTGGTGGCATCACCCAGCACATCGGCGCATATCAAGTCGAAAAAGATGGCAAGCGAATTACATTTATTGATACACCAGGTCACGCGGCTTTCACCAAGATGCGTGCGCGAGGTGCTGGCGTAACAGACATTGTTGTTTTGGTTGTGGCTGCAGACGACGGTGTGATGCCACAAACAATTGAAGCGATCAATCACGCTCGCGTGGCTGACGTGCCGATTGTTGTGGCGCTTAACAAGATCGACAAGCAAAATGCCGATGTGCAACGAGTGCTCGCAGGTTTGGCTGAGCAGCAACTTACGCCAGAAGCCTGGGGTGGCGACACGATTGTTGTAGAGATGTCGGCCCAAAGCGGTTTAGGTATCGATGACTTGCTTGAACAACTCAATGTCGTTGCCGAACTCGAAGAACTTACAGCCAACCCAACGGGTCGCGCCAAGGGTGTCGTGCTTGAAGCTCAACTTGATGTTGGTCGTGGACCAGTGGCGACAGTTTTGGTCGATAAAGGAACGCTAAAAGTTGGCGACCCAATCGTTGCAGGTGCAGCATGGGGCAAAGTTCGTGCGCTGATCAATGATCGTGGCGAGCAAGTTAAAGAAGTTGGGCCATCTGCGCCAGTGCAAGTTTTGGGCTTGTCAGCAGTGCCGGGTGCCGGCGAAGAATTTAGATCGGCACCAGATGAGCGCACAGCGCGAACAGTTGCTGGTGCACGCGAGCAGCGATATCGCGCGATGAACCAACGCGGTGACGCCCGTGTTCAGCGTGGTGTGAAACTCGAAGATATTTTCACTCAGATTCAAGCTGGCGAAATTGCAACTTTGAACGTGATCGTCAAAGCCGACGTACACGGTTCGCTTGAAGCCGTCACCGAGAGTCTGCGCAAACTTGAGCGCGATGATGTGCGCGCAGCATTCGTGCATCGCGGTGTGGGCACGATTACCGAGAACGACATCTCGTTGGCAGCAGCGACAAATGCAACTTTGATTGGCTTTAATGTTCGCCCAGATCGAAAGATTCGTGAACTCGCCGAGAAAGAAAACGTAGAGATTCGTACATACGAAATCATTTACAAACTCTTGGAAGACATCGAAAAGGCAATGAAAGGCATGCTCGCGCCAGAATTTGTCGAAGTTGTCACTGGCGAAGCCGAAGTGCGCGAAATCTTCAAGGCGCCAAAGGTTGGCGCGGTTGCAGGATGCTCGGTTGTGTCTGGCGTTATCACTCGTGGTTCGCGAGTGCGCTTCTTGCGCGAAGGAACAATCATTTGGAAGGGCAATATCAATACGTTGCGCCGATTTAAAGACGACGTCAAAGAAGTACGCGAAGGTTTTGAATGCGGCTTGAGTTTGACTGACTTCCAAGACCTGAAGCCAGGCGACACAATTGAAACATACGACCTTAAAGAGGTTGAGCGAGTCTGAATCGCCTAATCTGTCCGAATGGCAGATTTAGAATTTTTCTTTGATCCGGGTTGCCCGTGGGCATGGGTTACCTCGCGTTGGGCTACTGAAGTTTCAACTCTTCGCAAGTACGAAATCTCTTGGAAGTTTGTTTCGCTTCTAGTTATTAACGAAGAGCGTGGCTATGCGGCCAACGATGTTTATCACCCAATGATTCATGGTTTTGGATTAAAGGCTTTGCGCGTCGCGAGCGCGGCTCGCGCGGCGGGCGGAAACGATGCAGTCGCCAAGTTCTACACGGCGCTTGGTACGACGATGCACACACAGAAAAGACGAGATGGTCTCGATACCGATCCACACAAGTATTTGACTTCGGTGTTGAGTGAATATTCGCTGCCAACCCAGTGGGCAAATTCATTTGAAGATGAAACTCACACACCACTAGTACGTTTCGAGACCGAAACGGCGCTCTCACGAACTGGCAAAGATGTTGGCACACCGATTCTGACTTTTAAACCAGGCACACCAAATGAAGGAAGTTTCTTTGGGCCAGTTATTCCTAGAATTCCGCGTGGTGAGGAGGCGGTCAAATTGTGGGACGCAGTAGAGATAGTGGCGACAACCCCAGGTGTGGCCGAGTTGAAGCGCTCAATCAGAGGTGCTTTAGACTTTTCATAAAAGAAATCGTCAAAGAATTGGGGTTTTGTGAAAGTTGTTTATTCGCCGTCGCATTTGTTGCATAATCCCGAAGTCGAAATTGAAAGTTCAACTGCGCATTCGCCATTTGAACACACGGGCCGTGCCGAGAAAATTCGTGAGACTTTGGCCGCTGATAAAGCATTCGAATTTGTTTCACCAACTGCATGGGGCACAGAGCCGATTACCAAGATTCACAACCCGGGGTTGTTGAAGTTTCTCTCGACTGCTTGGGCCGATTATCAGCGAGATGTAAAACAAGTTCGCGAAGTCGTGCCAGATATGTTTTTTAAATCAAATCTGCGCCAGAGCATGGGCGACCGTGTTGAACCAGAATCGGTCAACGGCAAGTTGGGCTGGTGGTGTTTTGAAACAACAACACCATTGACTGTCGGCACCTACGAAGCGGCACGCGGCGCAGTTGATGTTGCAATGAGTGCCACCAAAATTGTTTTGGACGGAGCAAAAAATAGTTATGGCTTGTGTCGACCACCGGGTCACCACGCGACTACCGACCTTTATGGCGGATATTGCTTTTTCAACAATGCAGCGATCGCGGCCCATCATGTGGCGAGCACAACTGGCACGAAGGTGACCGTGCTTGACGTTGATTATCACCACGGCAATGGCACACAACAAATTTTCTATGAGCGCGACGATGTGCAATTTGTTTCGCTGCATGGTGACCCTGCGCGGGCCTACCCGTATTTCACTGGCTATATAGATGAAGTTGGTTCAGGCAAGGGTCGCGGTTCAACGCTGAATGTTCCGCTTGCTGCACGCACAGATGATGATTCGTATATGAAGTCTCTCGAGCGAGCCTGCGAAAGCATCAAGAAGTTTGGGCCGTCAATGATTATCGTTTCGCTTGGTCTTGACACGTTTATTACAGATCCAATTAGCGATTTGGCGTTGACGACCCCGGGATACGACCGATGTGGTGCGCTTGTGGGTGCATTGGGTTTGCCTACAGTCGTTTTACAAGAGGGCGGTTATGACGTCAATGCTCTTGGCGTGAACGTGCAATCTTGGCTACACGGCCTGGCCCGTGCGAGTTAACTTCTAACGCTCGCGGAGATACTTTTCGAACTCTGCGGCGATTTCGTCACCGCTCGGAATTGGTCCACCAAAATTAATTTCAGTTGTGCCGTTGGCGATTTGCTCGTCGAAACTTTGCTCAAGTTGGGTCAACATCTGCGAGTGATCATTGTTGCCGGCGATCAATAGATCGAGGCGCTCACGTTGAGATTTAGCTTGATCGCGCATCGAAGAAACATCGAGCGAGATGCCACCAGTGTCGCAGAGCGCAGAAAGCAGCGCGGCTGAAGCAGCAGGGTAAGGCATTGAAGCGACATAGTGCGGCACGCGGGCCCACAAACTGAGCGCCTGAAGTTTGCGGTTGTGCAGTGCATGTTCGACTGCGGCTGCCATGCCAGCAGGTACATCGACCGAACTCTTGAGATAAGGCAAACTTGCGACCAGATCTTTGTCTGGCGAAGTACATGAAATATAAACAGCACGCGTGTGTGGTGTTGCAAACGGATACGCACCGATGCCGATCATTCGGCGCACGCCAAATTGCACGCTGATGTCGGCGATTGTTTCGGCGAACAAGTTCCAGTGTGTGTCGGGCTCGGGGCCGGTGAGAAGCAAGATGTCTTTATCGTTGATATCGCGACCAAGTGAGATCTCTGGAGTTGACCAGACGAGTTTTGTGTTGACGCCCTCGCGAAGCTCCATGATTGGGCGACGAGCGCGGAAGTCAACAAACGTGTCGATGTCGAAGTCAATTATCTTGACCGCGCTTGTCTCTTTGGTGATCAGTTCGACGGCGTTGGCGGCGGCAGAACTTGTATCTATCCAGCCAGACATCATCACGACCAACAACGGGTCTTTGATCTGCGGCAGTGTGCCAATAATTTTGTATGGCTTGTTCATTACGTGAGATCAGTTTAGGCGAGAGAGTGCTTCCTCAGCGCTGTTGGCGGCGGCCTCGGTCTGCAACTTAAATGGCTCAAGATCTGAGGCTTGTTTTTCGCCAAGAGCACCGCCTAAATAGCGCGCATAAACGCCTTCGACGATGCATGCAAGTTTCCAATATGCAAACGCGCGGTAGAACTCGATATTTGTCACATCGCGGCCAGTTGCTTTTGCGTAGCGTGCGATCAAATCATTGCGATTCAAAAATCCTTTTACTGTTGTGTATTGCGACATCCAAGGCGATGCCTGATCGTCGGGGCCAGTCCAATAAACAGTGAGCAAGCCGAGATCAGCAAGTGGATCACCAAGCGTGCAGATTTCCCAATCTAAAACGGCTTGAATTTCACCTTGCGAACTGACGATGCAGTTGTCGAGGCGATAGTCGCCGTGCACGATTGTGGCCGGGCCCTGTTCAGGAATTCGCTTAGCGAGTTCGTCGTGCACACGATCGACCACGCTGAGTTCGCGAGTTTTTTGCGCGTTCCATTGGCCGTACCAACGCTTTAGTTGGCGCGCGATGTAACCCTCATGACGGCTGAAGTCTTGCAGACCAACTTTGTTGACATCTACGGCGTGAATTTTCGCCAACGTATCGACGAGCGATTCGCTGGCAAGCGTGCGAGTCTGTTGTGTGAGAACTGATTCAGCGATCGGAATGTCGCGCACGATGTGGCCGTCGACAAAATCCATAACGTAAAACGGTGCGCCGTTAATTTCTAGATCGTTGCAAAGCCCGCGTGTACGGGGCACGGGAACCCCCGAATTTTGTAGCGCCGAGATCATGCGATGTTCGCGACCCATGTCGTGGGCACTTGCGAGACCATGGCTAAGCGGCGGGCGTCGCAAGACGTAGTGATTTTGTTTGGTGTCGCGCACCGAGAACGTCAGATTTGAGTGACCGCCAGCGATGAATTCAAACTTAAATGGACCTGCCGCACCGCTGACGTTTTCTTCAAGCCATTTTGTAACTTTTGGCGAATCGATTCCGGCGCTGACTGTGTCGCTCATCACCATGCAACCTACTTAATTTGTGTGACTATTTGCCAGTTGCAAGAGATCGCTGGCTTTCGGCTCGTGTTGCATGCCGAGTAATATCTCGGCATGGCAATTGACGTACAAGACGCGACCTTTCAAAAAGAGGTGATTGAAAAGTCGATGATTACGCCAGTGATTATTGACCTGTGGGCTCAGTGGTGCGGACCGTGCAAAACACTTGGACCAATTCTCGAAAAATTGACTGACGCGACAAACGGCAAAGTGATTTTGGCAAAAGTTGACGTAGACAGTTGCCCGCAGATCGCCCAGGCGTTTCAGGTTCAGTCAATACCTGCGGTTTATGCGATGAAAGACGGCAAGATCGTTGACGGTTTTGTCGGCGCACAATCAGAACACGTTGTTGAACAGTTCATCAAAAATTTATTGCCAGAACCGGTTGTTGTTGACGTCAAAGCACTTTTGGCCAAAGGTGACGAAGAGAGTCTGCGCGCAGCATTGGCTGCCGAGCCGACAAACGAAGCAGTCGTTGTTGCTCTTGCTGATTTGTTGATCGCACGCAAAGACTGTTCGGCTGCGCTCGAGTTGCTCAAGACCGTGCCTGAGACAGAACGCGTGCGAACTTCGGTGGCAGCCGCTCGTGCAGCTTTCGTGCCCAAAGATGACTTTGATAAACAGCTGACTGATTTGTTGGTGCGTGTCAAGACAGATGAAGACGCCAAGCGCGAATTTCTCGAGTTGCTAGACAAGATGGGACCAAACGACCCGCGCACTGGCGACTATCGCAAAAAGTTGACCACCAAGCTGTTTTAACGGTTAAAAGTCTTTGCCTCTCTGTGAGGTAATTGCCCACATTGGGCGATGAAAACTTTTCAAAAAATTACTGCAAGTTTGTTTGCGCGTGTCAAATGGTTTGGTGTTTCACGACTAGTTGGTTCTGTAGTCAGTGTTGTTTTAGTTGCAGGTGCGGGGTGGTGGTTGGTGCAGGTGCCACCGCCACCGCCAGAAGCGGCTTTGGAGTTTGCACCAAGTTTGACGAGCGTGCCAGTCGTGTCGAAAAGCGTCGCAGTCGGCGATGCTTTGCCAGATGCGAATGTAATCGTGCCGCAATTTCTGACAGTGCATGTGGCAGGTGCAGTCAAGTCGCCCGGCGTCTATCGCTTGCCGCAAGGTGCCCGAGTTAACGACGGTGTCGATGCTGCGGGCGGCGCGACAACGAGTGCAGATTTAGATTCAGTCAATTTGGCATCACTTGTTAACGAAGGCGAACAAATTTATATTCCAAAGCGTGGCGAGAAACCGCGCACGATCACGAGTCGACCTCAGTTGAGTGTTGGTGATGCAGCTTCTAATCGAGTGACGGGTGGCGGTGAGGTTGCGACACGAGTAATCAACATCAATCTGGCATCGGCGACGCAGCTCGAACAGTTGCCAGGTGTTGGCCCAGCGACGGCGAAAGCGATCGTTGCCTATCGCGAAAAATATGGTGCGTTCAACACGGTTGAAGACTTGTTGAAGGTGCGAGGTATTGGGCCCGCGAAACTAAGCGAGATTTTGCCGCGTGCCAGTGTGCGTTAGTTGAAGTTAGAGAACGCCGAGCATTAGTGCAGCGAGCGCGAGCGAAAATAACGACCCCAAAATCAGACCAATTGCCAATGGTTGAAATTCTTTTCGCCACTCTGGCCAACTTGCGATAACTGCGCGAACAGCGCGAAGGCCTGCGTAGTGACCAATTATCCACCACAAAGCGACACTCGAAACGAAACTCAGCGCGTAGCGCACGAAGCCACCGGCAGCGGGCACACCGAACAACGGCATTGTCGGTAAGGCGATGAAAGTAAAGATGAAACCGAGAACTCCGGTGAGCGAGCCGGGCAAAAGCAAAAGAACAAGACCAAAGAATAAAAGCGAAAGTGCGAGCGCGACCGAGATAATGCCACCCCGTTGGCGCACTGCGTTGCGATGGGCGACGATGCCGTCGGGCACGACGCGATGTTCGCGCGAACGTCGTGTGCGAGAAGCGCCGGCCATGCCTCAAGCGTACGATGTGCGACGTGTCGCACGGGTGAACTGGTTTGTATGACGCCGACCAGCGATGTAAATCGTGGAGATTGGCTGACTGCGCTCGCAGCGTTCGCATTTGTGCTCGTGACCCGTGCCAACGGTGAGTTTCTGGTGCTGGTCGTAATATTTGTAGTAGCAATTTTTTTCATTTTCACGATGCGAAAAATGCAGATGCGCCAAGGCGTGGCGCTGTTAATTCTTGTCGTCCTGATCTTCGGTGCTGCAAATTCGTGGCGAGCGCGCCAAGAACTGCGAGATGTCACAACTGGTTCGTATGCAGGTATCGCCAAAGTGATGAGCGACCCACGCAACGTTGGCTATGCGACTCGAATAGTTTTAGAAATAGAGCGAGACAGGTTCGTTGTTTACGCGTATGGTTCGCCTGCTTGGCGTTTGGCTGGGGCGCGAGTGGGCGAGCAGGTTTTTGTGCGCGGATACCGCGAAGAATTCGAACCAGGCAAAGAATCGTTTTGGATTTCGCAACATGTAAAGGGTCGATTTCAAGTCGCATCTGTTGCCGAGCAAAGATTTGCCGCGTCACCACTTTTGCGCAGTGCTCAAAGGGTGCGCGATTTAGTCAGCACGTCTGCCAGCAGTTTTAATTTTGACGAGCGAAATCTTTTTACTGGGCTCGTTATTGGCGACGACTCGAAACAATCAGAAGAAATGATCAGCGCTTTTCGCAAATCAGGTTTGGCACACCTAGTTGCCGTCTCGGGGCAGAATGTGGCGTTTGTGTTGGCTGGTTTGTCGCCACTGCTGCGAAGACTGAATCGTCGCTGGCGTACGTTGATGACGATTTTGATTTTGGTTTGGTTTGTTGTGATTACACGAATTGAGCCGAGTGTCGTGCGGGCTGCGTTGATGGCGGGTGCGGCGTATCTCTCGGTGGCGATGGGTCGGCCGACGCGAACCCTGCGGTTGATCGCGCTGACAGTTTTTGCGGCGATCGCAGTTGATCCACTTTTGGCGTGGTCGGTGGGTTATTTCATGTCTGTCGGGGCAACACTTGGCCTTTGTCTTGGTGCTGAGAAGTTAGAGAAGATAATTCGAGGGCCGCAGTGGCTGGCGAGGTTGCTGAGCGCAACTTTGTCGGCGCAATTTGGTGTGATTCCTGTTGTGGTTTTTGTTTTTGGTGTTCCATCTGTATTTGGAATTGTCGCCAATGTTTTAGCGGTACCGATTGCAGGTCTTGTGATGCTGATCGGTTTGCCGTTGGGGCTGTTTGCGGGGGTGATCGAGAATTTGGGACGTTCAGAATTTGCGACGGTGTTGATGTGGCCAGTTCAAGTTGGGGTGCGGTGGGTGTGGTGGGTCGCTGAAATTTTTGCCCGGCTGAATGTGGGCCCAGTTTTCAATTTGGGCTTGTGGATTGCTGTTTTAGTCGTGCTCTTGGCACTGCGACACCGAAGTGCGAGAGTGTAGGGGTGACGATTCATCTGATAACTGGTTCTGACCCGCGTTTGGTCTCAGACAAGGTGAGCGAGATCACCCGTGAATTGATTAAGTCAATGTCGACCGAAGAAAGTCGAAGCACGATTTTAGAAACACACGACGCAGGTGCACCAAGTTCGCAGGAGCGTGAAGATGCGATTCGCAAAGCGGTTGCTTCTGCTGAGACGATGTCGCTTTTTGGCGAAGAGCGAGTAGTTGTCATTCGTGAAATTTCAGAAGCGACTGTGGCTGAACTTTCGAGTTTGGTGAGCTATCTCGAACAGCCGTCTGACAGCACGCACTTGGTTCTCAGCGCGTCAAAAAAATTAGCCAAATCGGTTTCAGATGCATTAAATCGAGCAGGTGCGACCGTGATGGCCACAACGCCACCCGCTCGCCGTCAAGAACTCGTGACTTGGTTTTTAGAACGCTTTGGCGAATCGGGTTTAACTCTCGAACTGAGTGCGTTGAACATGATCATCGACTGGTTGGGTGAAGACCAAGCACGTTTGCCGGGCTTGATTGATGTTTTGGTTTCGACATACGGCACGTCGCGCAAACTCAAGAGCGAAGATGTTGAAGCTTTTCTCGGTGATGCAGGCAGTGTCAAACCATGGGACTTAACCGATGCAATAGATGAAGGCAATGCACCGCGCGCACTCGAGATGTTGCGCAGAATGATTCGCAGCGGCGAATCTCATCCGTTGCAGATTATGGCGATTTTGAACACGCACTATACAAAGTTGATGCGTTTAGACGGACCCGAAGTGCGCACTGCAAATGATGCGCTTGCTTTGATTGGCGGCAAGAGCGAATTTCAAGGCAAGAAATATTTGAGTCAGTATCGCCGACTCGGCGGACAAGGAATAAGTCAGGCGGTGCAGTTGTTGGCGCGTGCCGATATCGATTTGCGCGGGGGCAAGGATCTTGGCGAAGAACTAACGATGGAGATTTTGATTGCCCGATTGTGCCGAATGGGCGCAGGGGCGAGAACGAATCGGCCGACTAAGTCGACGAGTACTACTTCGCCGAAGCGGCGTTGATTTTGCGCATCAAGCGGCTCTTGCGACGAGCTGCTTGTTTTGGGTGAATCGTGCGCTTGGCAGCGGCTTTGTCGAGGCGCTTCACTGCGAGGCGAAGGGCTTCTGGACTTTCTGGAGTGCCGGCTGTCTCAAGAGCGTTCTTGACACGTGAGCGCAATTCGCTGCGGACGGCTTTGTTGCGCTCAGTCGCTTTCGCGTTTGTGAGGATGCGCTTTTTTTGAGATTTGATATTTGCCACACCGCAAGGCTAACAGCGGGTGAGGCCTTGCCAAACATAAGCCGTGTAGAATTTAGGCACTTCTCGCACAAGCTTTTAGGGCATGTCTGCGTTAATCGAAGTCTCGGAGAAACGGCGTAATGGATTTATCTCGAATACGAAATTTTTCGATCATTGCGCATATCGACCACGGTAAATCAACCCTCTCCGACCGTATTTTGGAGATGACCAATGCGGTTGACGCGCGCGAAATGCGTGCTCAATACCTTGACAGCATGGACCTCGAGCGCGAGCGCGGCATCACGATCAAAGCGCAGAACGTGCGCGTGTCGTGGAAAGAGCACACGCTGCATTTGATCGATACGCCAGGTCACGTCGACTTCGGATACGAAGTGAGTCGATCGCTAGCGGCGTGCGAGGGCGTCGTGTTGGTTGTTGACGCAGCACAAGGCATTGAAGCCCAAACTTTGGCCAACTGTTATTTGGCGCTTGAAAATAATCTTGAGATTGTTGCGGCGTTAAACAAAATCGACTTGCCGGCCGCAGACCCAGACCGATATGCAATGGAGATTGAAAAAGTTTTAGGAATTCGTGCCGAAGATATTTTGCGCATCTCGGCAAAAACTGGTGACGGTGTGCCCGATTTGTTGGACGCGATCGTGCAACGCATACCTGCACCAAAGGGTGACCCCGAAGCGCCGCTACAGGCTCTGATTTTTGACAGTCAATACGATCAATATCGCGGCGTGGTTTCGTCTGTGCGAGTGATGAATGGCCGGATGCGCAGCAACGAGAAGTTGCGCTTCATGCAAACAAACGCCGTGCACGAAGCAATTGAAGTTGGCGTGCGTCGACCGGTGCCGACACCGATCGATGAGCTGGGGCCCGGTGAAGTGGGTTACTTGATTGCGGGCATTAAAGACGTGGGCGAAGCACGAAGTGGTGAGACGGTCACGCACGAGGCACGACAAGCAACCGAGGCATTGGATGGCTACAGCGATCCGAAACCGATGGTGTTCTGCGGACTCTTCCCGATTGAGGCTGATGATTTTGAAACATTGCGAGAGAGTTTGCAAAAACTAAAACTTAATGATGCGTCGATTAGTTATTTGCCTGAGTCGTCTGGTGCGCTGGGCTTTGGTTTTAGATGCGGCTTTCTTGGTTTGTTGCACATGGAGATCGTCAAAGAACGTCTTGAGCGTGAATTCAATTTGGCCCTGATTGCGACGGCGCCGTCGGTGCAATATCAAGTCACGAAGACTGACGGCACTCGAGAAATTTGTGACAACCCGAGTGAGTTGCCGCCGACCGTCTATATCAAGTCGATTGAAGAGCCGTATTTCAAAGTCGACATCATTACGCCAAAGGACTACACCGGAACACTGATGGATCTTTGTCAGACGCGACGCGGCGAACTCGTAAAACTCGAATACTTGTCGCCAGAGCGTGTCGAGTTGCATTACATGATGCCGTTGGCCGAAGTGGTCGTCGATTTCTTTGATCAGATGAAGAGCCGCTCACAGGGATACGCGAGTCTTGACTACGAACTGCACGGATATCGCGAATCTGACTTGGTGAAAGTTGATTTGTTTTTGAACGCGATCGCCGCCGATGCTTTCAGCACGATTGTGCACCGTGAGAAGGCGTATGACTATGGCAAGCGGATGTGCGAAAAACTCAAAGAGTTGATTCCGCGACAGATGTTTGATGTGCCAATTCAGGCAGCGATCGGCGGAAAGTTCATCGCACGTGAAACCGTCAAAGCAAAGCGCAAAGATGTTTTGGCAAAGTGTTATGGCGGCGATATTTCTCGAAAGCGCAAACTGTTAGAAAAGCAAAAAGAAGGCAAGAAAAAGATGAAGTCAATTGGCCGTGTCGAGATTCCGGGAGATGTGTTTATCTCGGCGTTGAAACTTGACGGCTGAGTTGCGACCCGAGTTCGATGTCTGACAACCGCGGGAGCGTGTTTCGATCGCTTAAATATTTTAATGCCCGGCTATTTTTTGCCGGATTGTTGTTCTCAAATATCGGAAGTTGGCTGCAACTAACAGCATCTTCACTGTTGATTTATCGTCTGACGGGTCGCGCAGCTGACCTTGGTTACAACGTCGCGTTTCAATTTTTGCCGATGCTGTTTTTCGGCACATGGTGCGGGGCTCTGGCTGATCGACACAATCGTCGAAGAATTGCCCTGATCTCGCAGGCATGCCTGGCTGCGCAGGCTCTTTTGCTAGGTGTGCTCGACCTGTCGGGCATGATCAATGTGCCGATTGTTTATGCGCTGTCGTTGTTGCTCGGCATAATTGGCGCATTCGATAACCCGGCGCGACGCGGTCTAGTTACAGAGCTTGTGCCTGAAATCGATTTACCAAATGCAATGTCGCTGAACACGGCCGTGATGACTGGTTCACGAATTTTTGGTGCAGCGATCGCCACCGCGCTTGTTGGACCATTCGGCACTGGTTGGCTGTTTATTCTCAACGGCATTTCATACGCGGCAATGATTTATAGCTTGACTGGTTTGCGCAAGAGCGAAATGTATCCGGCAATAATTCGGCCAGCTGGCGGTTCGCCGGTGCGCGAAGTTTTCAAATATGTCGCTGGCAATCGTCGTTTGTTGACAATGTTTTTGGTTTATTTAGGTGTCAGTACATTTTCGTTCAATTTCGGTGTTGCATTGCCGAAACTTGCTGACTTGCGTTGGGGAGACGATCGCGCATTTGGTTGGGTGATGGCCGTGATTGGTGTGGGTAATTTGACGGGCGCACTATTGACGGCACGACTGAGAGTTGTTTCAATGCGCTGGTTTGTCGGCAACATTGCGTTGCTCGGATTGGCAAGTATCGGCATGGCGTTTGCGTCGAATGTATGGTTGGCATTTTTGTGGAGTGTGCCACTGGGTATGGGAGGTGCGGCGATGATCGCATCAGGAAACGCAATCAGTCAACAAGAGTCACCGCCAGATATGCGTGGCAGATTGTTGGCGCTGACTGCGGTTGCATTTCTTGGCAGTACACCAATTGGTGGACCGATCACTGGACTTGTGGCTGACTTTGTTTCGCCTGAGTGGTCGCTGGCATATGGGGGTGTCTTTGCTCTAGTTTGTGCTGCATTGGCAGCGCTTGCCTGGCGATAAATGTATACAAAACTTTTTGGTAACTATGGAGATGTTTCATGAGTAATTCGGTGATGTGGTTTCGACGAGATTTAAGGCTTGAAGACAACCCTGCGCTGATTGCCGCGAGCAAAGCCGGCAACAACGGTGCGAACTGCGAAGTTACGCCACTGTTCGTGCTAGACCCAATGTTTTTAGAGCGCTCAGGTGCGCCAAGGTTGGCATTTTTGTTTAGATCTCTGCGCGAATTGAATCGTGAGATGAACGGAACCCTGGTCGTTCGAGTTGGCAACCCTGTTGATGTCGTTGCGAAGGTTGCACAAGAAGTTGGCGCAACAGAAGTATTCGCGGCAAAAGACTTTGCCCCATATGGGCAAAAACGAGATGCTGCAGTTGCTGCGGCGTTGCGAAAAGTCGGGGTAAACCTCAATCAGGTTGGTTCGGCGTATGCAGTCGAGCCCGGCACCGTGCGCAAAGCCGATATGACACCGTATGCAGTGTTTACTCCGTTTTCGAAAATTTGGTTGGCGCACGGTTGGCCGGCGCCGACCGACAAAGCGAAAGTTAAATTTCGTGGCGCTCCAGAAATCGCAAGCGAGAAGATCCCTGATGATCCACCATTGACTGCAACGATCGCTGCAGCAGGCAAAAAAGCTGCGTGGGATCGATGGCAATACTTTGTTGAAAATGCGTTGGACAAATATAAGAGCGAACGAAATAATCCTGATCGCGATGGTTGCAGTCAGATGTCGGTTTACTTGCGCTTTGGCATTGTTCACCCGAGACAGTTGCTTGCTGAACTTGAACCGAACGCGAATCACGATCACTATCGCAGCGAACTTTGTTGGCGCGAGTTTTACGCTGATGTTTTGTTTCATCAACCGCACACAACTTGGAAGAACTTGCAACCCAAAATGGACAGCCTGCAAGTTGACACTGATGCGAAAGCAAAAAAGAGATTTGAAGTTTGGTGTGAAGGCAAAACTGGTTATCCGATTATTGATGCGGGAATGCGTCAGATGTTGGCCACGGGCTGGATGCACAATCGTGTGCGAATGATCGTGGCGAGTTTCTTGGTGAAAGATTTGCATCTGCCGTGGCAATGGGGTGCGAAATTTTTCATGAGTCACCTAGTCGACGGTGACATTGCATCGAACAATCACGGCTGGCAGTGGACTGCCGGCACGGGCACTGACGCAGCACCATATTTTCGAGTGTTTAACCCGGTGTTGCAGGGCGAAAAGTTCGACCCCGAAGGCAATTTTGTGCGGCAGTGGCTACCCGAGTTGCGTGACATGCCGAAAAAATTTGTGCATGCTCCGTGGATGGCTGAAGGCGGTCTTTTCTCCTCGTACCCTGCGCCGATGGTTGACCATTCGCAAGAGCGCGACGAGGCGTTGAGTCGTTACAAGATCAGCGGGGATATCAATCGCTCGGGAGTCTGACGCTAGGTAGCCTGATAAGTAACAAATGCTTGACGATCGTAAGACCGCAATCCTCAGAGCCGTCGTAGAGGAATACATCGCCACCGCGCAGCCGGTGGGTTCTGCGCACATCGCTAATAATCGCGATCTGGCTGTTTCATCGGCGACGGTACGCAACGAAATGGCGGCGCTCGAGCGCGAAGGCTTTCTGACACATCCGCACACTTCGGCGGGACGAATACCAACCGATAAGGGATACCGCTTTTTCGTGGACAATCTGGTGCCAAACGGTGTTTTGGGCTCACTCGAACAGGCAAAAGTTGGCAGCTTTTTTGAGAGTGCCCACTTTCGACTTGAAGAGACGCTGCAACGCACGTCAATGTTGCTGACGCAGCTCACAAACTATGCGTCAGTTGTGATTGGGCCGACTGTTGAGATTGCCGTGGTGCGTTCGGTGCAACTCGTGCGCTTGTCGAGTCACCACTTGACTGTCGTCGTCGTTCTTTCAAACGGGTCGGTCGAAAATGAGCAAATTGAAATCGGCCAAGATATTTCAGATTCAGAGATCGACCAAGCGAATGCAAAATTACAAAAATTGATGATCACCAAGCCGTTGCGTGATGTTGCGGCGCACCGAACGACGAATCAAAAGTCGGGCGATGCAACTGCGGCGTTGTGCGAAAAAGTTCTGAGCTCGCTTGACCGCACACGCAATGACGAGACATTCTTCGTGGGTGGCGTGGCGCAGATGGCCGAGGCGTTTGACGCCGTAGAAATTGTTCGCAATGTTTTGCACACGCTTGAACAGCAATATGTTGTTGTCACGTTGGTGCGCGACATGTTGAATCGCGGTTTGTCGGTGGCGATTGGCGCAGAACACGGGGTCGAACCGTTGTCGGCATGTTCAGTTGTGCTGGCGCCTGTGGTGGCAGATGGCGAAACTGTAGGAACTGTTGGTGTTCTTGGGCCGACGCGCATGAATTATCCGCAAGCATTGGCGACTGTTGATTTAGTTAGCGATCGACTAAGTCGTCGTCTAACCGAAAACTAATTCGAATGGCTCAAGATTTTTATCAGTTGCTTGGCGTATCGCGTGGGGCAAGTCAAGACGAACTAAAAAAGGCATATCGCAAACTTGCTCGCGAGTTGCACCCTGATGCGAACCCAAACAATGCCGAAGCCGAAGAAAAATTTAAAGAGGTGAGTCGGGCATACGAAGTTTTGTCGGACGAAGATACGCGCGCGCGATACGACCAATTCGGCGAAGCCGGAGTTTCAGGTGGCGGTCGTGGCGGTGGCGACCCGTTTGGTGGCGCCGGTGGTTTCGGCAGCATTTTTGATGCATTCTTTGGCGGCGACTCACCATTTGGTGGCGGGCAACGACAGCAGAGTGGCCCGCAACGTGGACCAGATCTTGAAACACAAATTGAAATCGACTTCGTTGATGCAGTTTTTGGTTGCAAAACTTCTGTTGCGATTCGATCTGCAGTGTCTTGCGAAGAGTGCAGTGGTTCTGGTGCAGCGGCTGGAACGAAAGCAACATCTTGTTCAGATTGCGGCGGCACTGGTCAAGTGCGAAGAATGCGCCAAAGCATTCTCGGGCAGATGGTGACGACGACACCTTGTTCACGTTGCCGTGGAAACGGCCAGATAATTGCATCGCCGTGTCAGAAGTGTCGCGGTGAAGGTCGAGTGACCAAAGATCAGAGCCACGAGATTGATATTCCGGCTGGCATTGCGACAGGGCAGACGATGCGCGTGAGTGGTCGCGGTGGTGTCGGGCCACGTGGTGGGTCTGCGGGCGACTTGTATGTGCACATCAATGTCGGTGAGCACGAGATGTATCAACGCGAAGAAAATGACTTGGTGACTGATGTGCAAGTTTCGATCACTCAGGCGGCGTTGGGTGTTGATCTGACGTTGGCGACTCTTGACGGCGACGAAGTTTTGACCGTTGCTGCAGGTGTGCAACACGGTCAGGAATATGTTTTAAAAAATCGTGGTGTGCCGATTCTGAATCAAGGTGGCCGAAACCGTGGACGCACACGCGGTGATCTGCGAGCACGAATCAACGTAGTTGTGCCGAAAAAACTCTCGGCGAAAGAACGCGAATTGCTGCAGCAATTGGCAAAAGAACGAGGCGAGACAGTTTCGGGTGTTGATGGTTCTTTGAAGTCAAAGATTAAGTCGGCATTTTCGTGATATCGCTGCTGCGTGATTCGGCGGCACATGTTTTTGTAGATTCAATAGACGCGCCGACACTGAGCGAAGGTGATGCGCATCATCTTTTGCGAGTGCTACGCGTTAAGTCGCGCGACAGTATCTCGATCTCTGACGGAAAAGGAAAGTGGTGCGCTGGTGTCATAGATAGCGACGCCGTGGTCGAAGTGACAAGTGAAGTTTTTGTTGTGCCTGCACCAAAGTGGGCTCTGACCGTCGCATTTTCTGTTGTCAAAGGTGATCGACCCGAATGGACCGTGCAAAAACTGACCGAACTTGGCATTGACGAGATCGTTTTGCTTGCCCCAACTTCGCGCAGTGTTGTGCGTTGGGACGCAGGCCGGGCCAACAAAAATCTTGAACGCTTAAGATTGGTTGCTCGCGAAGCATCGATGCAGTCGCGACGAGTTTGGTTGCCCAAAATTGACAGCGGGGTCGCGTTGACCCAACTCAGTGCTGCATTTATCGCAGATCCAAATGGGGTGGCGCTTGACGCTTCACATCGAACGCTTGCGATTGGGCCCGAGGGTGGTTTTGCCGACGAAGAACTCAACGCAGGTCAAGGCTTGGTTTCGTTGGGAGAAACGGTCTTGCGTGCAGAAACTGCGGCGATCAGCGCGGCTGTTCTAATGTCAAACTACCGAATCAAAGGAAGTTGAAACAGTAATGAGCCCATCTGACGACGAACTGCTCGAGCAGTCACCGTTTTCGCGGATGGTGGGCGAGCGACTTCGGTCGATTCGCTCGCAGAAGAATTTGTCGTTGAGCGAAGTTGAAATACAGTCGCATGAAGAATTTCGAGCCTCGGTGCTCGGTGCGTATGAACGTGGCGAACGAGCAATTTCGGTTCCGCGACTTGAGCGTTTGGCAAAGTTTTATGGAGTCACGATTGATCAGTTGTTGCCGCGCGACCCGTTGCGGGTTGAAGAAAACCAACCAGGTGCCTCGGCACCGACGAAATTGCGAATTGACGTCGCGAAACTCTCGACCCGAGACGGCATTGAGTTCAAGATGCTTGAAAGATTTTTGCGGATGATTCAGGTGCAACGCCAAGACTTCAACGGCAAAGTGATAACAGTTCGCGCACACGACACGCGGGCGATTGCCGTGATGCTCGATATCGCAGTAGACGAAGTTGGGGCAAAGCTTGCAGAACTTGATTTGCTCTTCGTGCCACCGACGACGCAAAGTTAAAACTCGTGCACCCTGGCTTTGGTGTTTACATTCATATTCCGTTTTGTGCAAAAAAATGTGACTACTGCGCTTTTGCGACATTTACCGATCGGCATCAGTTAACAAGCGACTATTTAGATGCAATGCGCACGCATATTCGGCGCAGCGTTGCCAGCGGTATGCCCAAAGCGACGAGTGTTTTTATCGGTGGCGGCACACCGACATTGGTGCCGGCAGACGAATTGATGAGCGTGCTCGCTGAGATCAAACTTGCAAACAACGCCGAAGTAACAGTCGAGTGCAACCCTGACGACATAACTCTGCCGATGATGCAGACTTTTTTGGCCAATTCGGTCAACCGAGTGAGCATCGGCGTGCAGTCAACTGTTGGCCATGTTTTGAAGTCGCTCGGGCGAACTCATAATCCTGAAAATGTGCAGCGCTCAGTTTCGATTGTGCGCCAGGCTGGTTTCAAAACTTTCAATCTCGACATTATTTATGGTGCAGCAGGCGAAACAGTTGACGACTGGTCGCAAACTGTGAGTGATGTAGTCGCACTTGATCCGCCACATGTTTCTGCGTATGGATTAACAGTTGAAGCCAACACGGTGCTCGCGACACAACCAGATCGCCACCCAGATGACGACGACCAAGCCGACAAATATATTATTTGTGACGATTTGTTCGAGTCGCGCGGGCTCGCCAACTATGAGATTTCAAACTGGGCAAAGACCGGCCACGAGTGCGAACATAATTCGCTTTATTGGCAACAAGGCAACTACGAAGGTTTCGGTAGCGCAGCTCACGCCCATTTAGATGGACGTCGTTGGTGGAACGTGCGTACACCCGAGCGATATATCGAGTTGGTTCGCTCTGGTGAGTCGCCTGAATCATCTAGTGAAACGCTCGATGCACAAACTCGCAAACGTGAAGCGTTGCAACTTTTGGTGCGTACACGCGAAGGTGTGCCGGCCGATGCGTTTTTGGCGAAGGATCTCGAAGAAATGAGTGAATTATTGGCTCAACGTGATGGCAAAATTGTTTTGACCCGCGCTGGTCGCTTGCTGGCGAACGAAGTCGCCCTGCGACTTGTTGACACCGTTTAGTTATTTAATCGCTTTAAGA
>JAEMTQ010000069.1 GCA_016462185.1 Ilumatobacteraceae bacterium | reverse complement strand
ATGGTGTCGCCGCGCTCGCGTTGCTTGGCGTGGCATTAGTTATTGACAGATTCGTGCGAAACATTATGAATAAACACCCAGCGCTAAACTTTGCAAATGACGGTCAATCAAGTAATTGACATTCACGCCCACATCTTGGTTCCTGGTGTGATGGGATCATGCGGTGCAGCAGGCCCTGAGATGGGCTTTCGCGATAACGGGACCGAATTTTTTCGTGCTGGTGATTACGTTTTAGAAAATGTGAAATTCAACAACAGTCCATTTTCTGTTCCGCAAAAACGAGTCGAGAAAATGGCGCAACTCGGAATTGATTTGCAACTCGTCTCCCCAAATCCGATTACTTATTTTTATCATCAGCCTGCTCGTTTGGGCATTGTGTTCAACAAGCGACATAACGATGAAGTGGCAAATATCTGTCGAGATCACATTCAACTAATCGGCGCGGCCGCGCTTCCGTTGCAAGACCCAAAGGCTGCATGCGAAGAACTACACCGAGCAGTTTCTTCACTCGGCATGGTCTGCTCTTACATCGGCACAGATGTTGATGGTGTGGCACTTTCTGACCCACGGTTTGAAGAATTATGGTCTGAGCACGAACGACTAAACATTCCCGTTGTTATTCACCCAGGACCGCGCGGCTCATATCAAACTCCCGACAATTTTTTCAACAAGTGGGAGTTAGATGTCATTTACGGCTTTGCGATTGATGAAGGTCTTGCGGTTTCGCACTTACTGTTTGCAGGCGTGCTTGATCGACATCCAAAACTAAAAGTTCACATCGCTCACGGTGGTGGCTTTGCGCCGTATCAAAAAGGTCGACTGCAGGCCGCTCTCGAAAAACGACCCTTCGGCAAAGGTCTGCTCAATCGGCCGTTCGAAGAACAATGGGCACAACTAAGTTTTGATACGGCCGTGCATCGCAGCGACGCATTGCAATTTCTTGTCGACACCGAAGGATGCGACAGAGTTCTTCTCGGCTCAAACTTTGGCGGATGGGATGCGGAGGATGGTTATCGGCAAATGGTCGAAAATCTTAAACTTCCAAAAGATGGCGTAAACAAAATTTTGGGTGGAAACGCAAAAAGAATTTTTAATCTTTAATTTTTATGCCCCTAAATAATTCAGATCTCTATCACATCGCATGGGTGGTAGATGATCTCGAATTATCAATGAAAGCATTTGGCTCAACCGGATTGCAATGGGCAACACCAACAATCCGCACTGTCAAAGTACAAACTCCAACAACAGAAATAACTGAATTTTCAATTTTGGTAACTTATTCAATTCACGATCCACTGCATGTCGAACTTATTCAAAAGTGTCCAGGCTCGCCGTGGGATCATGTACCCAACGGCGCCCCGCATCATCTAGGCTGGTGGTCACACGATTTCAAAAAGTCAATTTCAGATCTCGTCGACGAGGGCCACAAACTTGAATCGTGGATGGTCGACGCAGATGGCCAGCCTGCTCGCTTTGCATACTTGCAAAATCCTTTAGGTCAACGAATTGAAATCGTCGACATCGCTGCCCGACCGCAATTACAGGCTTGGTGGGCAGGAATGCAATACCCTTCGTAGACATATATATAGCTATATCTATGTATCCTTGATTTACTTCATTAAAGGAGAAACCCCTTGCGCGCGTTACTGATTAGCGGTGGAAACGTAATTGACGGCACTGGCTCGCAGCCCCAGCCGAATACCGATGTACTGATTGAAGGTGACCGAATAATCGGCGTTGGGCCGAACCTCGTAGTTGACAAATCGCAACAAGCCGACTTGCAACGCATCGATGCAACGGGCCTCACGGTAATGCCAGGACTGATCGATGCTCACACTCATATAACTCTTGGCGAACCACGGACTAACGATGAATTGTTTTTGCACCGTGACCCAGCAACTTCGGCGATTCTCGCCGCCTACAACGTTAGAAAAGTTCTGCGTGCCGGTGTCACTTCAATGCTTGATGTTGACGGCATCTTCAATATTGGGCCGGCACTTCGTGATTCTATAAATGCCGGAATTGTTGAGGGCCCAACAATGAAATCAGGTGCTTATGCGCTGATGACTTCTGTTGGTGGAACAGCCGGCAAACTGATCCCCGATTCTGGTACCGCCGGATATGCCGAGGTCGTGCGCAACAAAGAAGAGACTGTGCTTGCCGTGCGTCGACAAGTTAAAGAAGGTGCAGACTGCATCAAAATTCATGTCACTGGTTTAATCCCGACAAGGTCTGGAGAGATTCAAGTCTGGACTCGTGAAGAATTGAAAGTCGTCTGCGACACTGCTCACGATCTTGGCGTACGAGTGACCGCACATTGTCGTGGCGACAAAGCAACTCTTGACTCTGTGATGGCAGGCGTCGACATTATTTGGCATGCATCGTTTCTTGGTGATGCATCACTTGAAGCGATTATCGACAAGAAAGTTCCTGTTGGCCCGGTCTTTACATTTCTTGCAAATCTCTCGGAGTTCGGGCACAAGGCTGGTGCAACCTCTTCAGCAAAATCAATCTTCGCCGGAGAACTTGAAAATACTGGTGCGAAATTACGACAGGCATACGATGCCGGGGTCAAATTGCTGTGCGGTTCGGAAAGTGGCTTTTCAATGACACCATACGGGCATTGGCATGCTCGCGAAATGGAAGTTTTCGTCAAACATCTCGGGATGACCCCACTTCAGGCAATTACTTGTGGAACCAAGGACAACGCAGTCGCATTGGATCAAGATGGCGAAACCGGATGCATCGCTACTGGATATCGTGCAGATGTTTTGGTTCTTGATGGCGATCCTTCAAAAGATATTTCCCTCCTCGGAAATAAAAACTTGTTCCGTTATCTCTACTGCCGTGGCAAACAAGTTGATCTTTCGCCCGTTGAACCACGCACGATGCTTCGTGGAGAGCAATCTTCGGGTTGGTCAGATGTTGCGCTTACAAGAGAAATTGCATACTCAAATTGAAAAATGCGGTCGTCACGGGTGGAGCGAATGGAATCGGCAGGGTAATCGCAAATCGGCTTGCATCTGAAGGTTGGCGAGTCGGAATTCTTGATCTAAATATTGCCGATGTTGAGCGCGACGAAAAATTGCCAAAAAACTGTGTTGCTATTTCTGCAGATGTGTCGGATCCAACTTCAGTAGCAAACGCACTGCAGCAATTTGATTCGACACCAGATTTACTCGTCAACAACGCTGGAATCGTTCGCTTCGGACCATTACTAACGCTCGCGCAAGCAGAGTTTGAAGCTGTAGTTCGCGTAAATCTGATCGGCACTTTCACGGTCTCGCAACAAGTTGCAACCAAGATGATCGCTGACGGGAAGCCCGGCAACATAATCAGCATCACTTCAATGAACGGTGTTGTTCCCGGTCCAAATAGTGGCGCCTATACGTCAACAAAAGCCGGTGTTGCTTTGCTGACCAAACAAATGGCACTTGAATGGGGTCCTCACGGAATTCGTGTCAACTCAATTGCTCCAGGGCTAATCGATGCCGGTATGAGCAATGCTGTTCACGCCGACCAAGAAATTCGCCAAGCGCGCGAGAAGCGAATTCCACTTCGTCGACTCGGAACTGCACAAGACATTGCAAACCTCGTCGCATTTCTTGCCTCAGATCAGTCTGCATATATAACCGGCGAAAACATTCTTGTAGACGGTGGTGTCACAATGAGCATCTTGTCAACATTGCCTCGACCAAAAAGTGTTGACTCAGTTGGCCCGTCGGAGTAAATAATGAAATCAATTAAAGAACTGTCAGTTGTTGTAACTGGCGGCGGCTCAGGTATTGGTGAAGCGACTGCTCGCTATCTTGCGGCTCAAGGCGCCAAAGTAACGATCTGTGGTCGGCGAGAAGATCGAATTAAAACTGTCGCCAAAGAGATTGGTAAGAATTGTGCTTGGGTCACCGCAGATGTCACTAGTGGTTCTGCTCGTCAAAAATTAATTGACACTGCTCTCTCACACGGTGGCAAAATTGATGCTCTAGTTTCAAATGCTGGCAACATGGAGCGAAAGCCAGTTGAAGAATGGACAGAAGAAAGACTTCTACAAGTTTTTAATGACAATGTGATTTCAGGAATGATGTTGACTCAAGTTGCGCTTCCACATCTTGTAGCGACCGAGGGGGCAATCATCTTCATCGGTTCTGTTTATACAGTTCGCGCATACCCAGGTGCGGCGCCATACGCGGCGACTAAAGGTGCCCTTGAAGCATTAGTAAAAGTATTGGCAACAGAATTGGGTCCACGAAAAATTCGTGTCAATGCCGTGCGACCTGGTGCGGTGCTGACAGAGATCAATCAGCGCGCTGGACTCTACGACGATGAAGCCGCGGCAAAACGACTTGAATCAATCGCAAATCATCACGCTGTTGGGCGAATTGGTACGGCACTTGAAATTGCTGAAGGAATCGAATATTTAATCCGAGCTGAATGGGTTACTGGTACCGTACTTTCGGTAGATGGTGGAATGGGTCTGGGGGTTATTTCTTAATGAATTCACAAAATGTCTTGACGATAACGAACTACGAAGAAGCAAAAGAAATTTACCGTCACAAAGATTTCAAACAGGCTCTTTACGACGCTGGCGAAGTAGTGATGGAAGGTGTGCTTGTCAACCTGCACGGTGATGAACACCGTGCGCGACGACGACTTGAAAACCGACTGTTTCGCCGTGAGACTCTCGTGCATTATGAAAGAGACTTGTTTCCAAGGGTAATTTCAGAAACACTTGAACCGTTCGTACAGGCTGGTCGGGCCGAACTCGTAACGCTCTCACACCAGCTGATGATGAATCTTGCAGCACTCAATGCGGGCGTTGATCGGCCGCTCAAAACCAAAGAAGAGACCGCCAATCTCTACAACTTCATGATGAAATTCATTGAAGGTGCGACGCTCGCCCACACCACACGCAACCCAACCGAAGTAACGGTTGAAATCGAACAAGCAAAATCTGAGTTTGATGTGCAGTTTTTAGCACCATCTATTGCTCGGCGGCAAAAACTTATCGCCGAGTCAAAGGACGGCGGTGACGAAAACTTACCAAAAGATATTCTCACCGAATTGCTGAAAAATGAAGACTCTCTTCATCTGCCGCACGAAATAATTTTGAAAGAGATCGCATTCTTTCTTCTCGCTGGTGCCCACACCTCGGCAACTGCGTTTGTTCGCACCCTGGATAATTTGTTTAATTGGCTGAAGAAACACCCAGAGGACGCTGCGTTAATTACGAACGACAAGTCGTTCGTGCAACGGGCGATGTTTGAGACCATTCGTCTGAACCCTTCAAGCCCAACTGCGATGCGCCGAGCCCTGTCAGATATCACCCTTAAATCTGGGACTGTTGTTCCGAAAAATTCAACAGTGACTATTGACCTGATGTCGATAAACCGTAGTGCCGAAATTTTTGGCGCCGATGCAAACGAATTTGATCCACATCGTTATATTTCTTCGCCGAATGTTGCAGCCTGGGGTCTGTCGTTCGGTCACGGAATGCACGCATGCATCGGACAAGAACTCGCCGCTGGACTATCAGAAAGATCGCAAGAAACTTCTGACTACGAATTTGGTTTGGCTACCGTTGCAGTTCAGGCGATGTTCGACCGCAATGTTGTCGCCGACCCAAGCCAACCGGCCAAGATCGACACAACGACTAAGCGTCCCTATTGGGGCCAGTACCACGTTTTATTTGAAAAATAGTCTCAGATTTAACTGAGCGACGACGCAGTAGATCGAGATAACTAAAAAATGTCGAACATCACGCTTTCTAGTTGGGTTGACGCAAAAGCGGCGCTGCGCAATCGAGATCTGCGTCAGGGCCTATACGACGAGGGCACTGCCCTGATGCACGGAGTGATCGTCAATTTGCACGGCACCGAACACAACGCGCGGCGTCGACTCGAAAATCGATTGTTTCGTCGAGACACTTTTGCCTTCTGGGAAAAAGAACTGATCCCGTTTAACATCTCCGAAAGTATTCGTCCGCACCTAGTTGGTGGACAGGTAGATCTTTTGCAACTCGCCCGCTTGACGATGATGCGCATCTCGGCTGGGATCGCCGGCATTGATCTGGGTGACGACCCACAAAGGTTCGTATTGCTGGCCGACATTATGTCAAAACTCGCTCGAGCATCAAGCGTCAACCATTTCATTGGTGACAAACAAATTGTGATTGAGCAGGGAAATCTCGCGCTGAAAACTTTTGAAACAGAGTTCTATAACCCTGCCCACCAGAATCGCCTGGCAATGATCCACGAAGTTTCGCTCGGCACGAGAAAACCAGAAAATCTTCCAAAAGATGTACTGACAACGCTGTTGGTCAATATTGACAATCTTGAGATCTCCGAAGAATCGCTACTGCACGAAATCGCATACTTTCCCTGGGTTGGTTCACATTCAACATCTGGTGCGTTTGTCAACCTGATGGATCATATTTTTGAGTGGATCGAACAATACCCAAATGACAGAACCAAATTAATTGACGATTTATCCCTGCTTCAACGATTCGGATTTGAATCACTTCGGCTCAACCCTGCGAGCCCAGAGTCGAGTCGTGTTGCAGTTGTCGAGACAACACTTGAATCTGGTGTTTTGATTTCGCAAGATACTCGTGTCACGATCGACATGCGAGCGGCAAATCGAGATTCAACAATATTTGGGTCTGACGCTGATCTGTTCAACCCGTTTCGAAAAGTTCCAGAAGGCATCGCCTCATGGGGACTAAGTTTTGGGTCAGGATTTCACGCTTGCATCGGTCAAGAATTAGTCAGTGGTCTTGACACCCAATCTGCTGACTCTGAAGTTTCACTTACAGGGGCGATTGCAACAATGGCACAAATTGTTTTGAGTCACGGGGCAATTAGAAACCCAGATGACCAACCTC
>JAEMTQ010000012.1 GCA_016462185.1 Ilumatobacteraceae bacterium | reverse complement strand
CTTGCACAACCATCTGGTCAAGCCACCACAAACTCATGTTTCGCAATTGTGCCTGCTTTGCTACCTTGTACGGCGCTAAAGCCTCAGAGTTCGGTTTAGGTTGCGCACCAAGGTCGGCAACACCAATCGCTGTTTTCACATCTCCATAATCAGGCAAACCAGCTTTGAGCAATTGCTGAGCCGAGGCTTTGAAGCCTTGTTTCAACATCTTGCCGAACTGCCCCGGCTTTGGACCGAACCCAACGCGATGCACCAGCCTCGCAATTGCTAAGCGGTCAGCTGACTCCACATTCGAAACGCTAACTCCCTTAAGTAAAAAAATCGCTAACAAGAGATGTCATTCACACAAATCATCAGTAGGTCATGCTTTGAATCGATTGCTTGGCGCATTAACAGTCGTACAGGGGTTAGCAGTATGTTGTCGCTATGCAGGTAAACGGCTTAGAAATTGGGCCTGGTGCGCATTTGCCAAACGCAGATTTGAGTGGCGCAGATTTATCTAATGCCAATTTGAGTGGCGCAGATTTAATGCACGCAAATTTGCGCAAAACTAACCTAACTCACGCAAATTTAACTAATGCAAATCTCTCAAATGCAAATTTGGCGAAAGCAAAACTCTCAAAGGCACAACTAACTGGGGCGAATTTGTCTAAAGCACATTTGCACCAAGCGAACTTAACTAATGCACATATGTCTGGCGCTAATTTAACTGGCGCAGACATTACTGGAGCAAATATGACTGGCGCCGATTTATCTGGCGCAACGATGCCCGATGGCAAGGTGCACAAAAAAACTCACGCCTAAGCCTTAGCCTGACTGCGTGCATCCTCATCAGCTGATTCCACGCGACAAGTCAGCCGTCGCCGGGGCAAAAATTGGCAAAACTTCTATTCGCCGGGTAGCGAAATTCGCCCGCCCATATCGTCGGTCAATCATTGGTTTTCTGATCACAATTGTTGTTTCCTCGGCTATCGCTCTGCTACCACCATTCATGTTTCGAATGATCGTCGACCACGCAATTCCAGATTCGGATAAGCGCCGAATCGTCACCCTCACTGCCATCTTGGTATTCGTTGCTCTTGGTGACGCCGGACTACAGATCGTGCAGCGCTGGTACTCAGCAAGAATCGGCGAAGGCCTGATCTACGACCTGCGTGTCGCACTTTTCGACAAAGTACAAAATATGCCGATCGCGTTTTTTACCCGAACTCAGACTGGCGCACTAATTAGTCGTCTCAATAATGATGTCGTCGGTGCACAAACTGCCGTCACCGGCACATTGGGAAGCGTCGTTTCAAACGTTGTCATTCTCGTGACAACACTTGGCGCAATGATCGCACTTGAGTGGCGGTTAACTCTTCTCTCGCTAATCGTGTTGCCAGTTTTCATTATTCCAGCAAAACGCGTTGGCGCAAGACTGCAAGAAATTTCACGCGAACAAATGGGTCTAAACGCTGGCATGAACACACAGATGACTGAACGCTTCAACGTCTCTGGTGCACTTCTCGTAAAATTGTTTGGCCGACATAAAGAAGAAGTTGGTGCTTTTGGCTCGCGCGCTTCGCGTGTTCGCGACATCGGCATCACTGCGGCAATGTATGGACGAGTATTTTTCGTGGCACTCGGTCTTGTCGGTGCACTCGGCGCCGTCGCTATTTACGGAGTCGGCGCATTCATGGTTGTCTCTGGCGGCATCACAATTGGCACACTCGTGGCAATGGCTGCATTTGTGCAGCGCATCTATCAACCACTAACGGGTTTAACTAATGCTCGCCTTGAAGTTCTAACTGCGCTCGTGAGTTTTGAGCGAGTCTTTGAAGTTCTAGACGCGCCAGTTGCAATCGCTGATCGATTAGGTGCGGTCGACGCGGTTAATCCTCGCGGCGAAATCGAGTTTGACCGTGTTTCGTTTCGCTACCCACCTGGCTCAAGTGTTTCGATTGCCTCTCTCGAATTAGCGGGTGTCATGCAGGGTGCCGACCCCGATGTAGATGTCTTGCGTGATGTCTCTCTGAAAATTGCACCTGGCGAAACGATCGCGATCGTCGGTGCGAGTGGCAGCGGCAAGACAACTTTGGCAATGTTGTTGGCCAGACTCTACGACGTCACTTCTGGATCAGTTCGCCTCGACGGCAAAGATGTTCGCGATTTAACTGGCGTCTCGCTTCGCGCAGCAATTGGCGTAGTTTCACAAGACTCACACATGTTTCACGAGTCGGTTAAGTCAAACTTGCTTTACGCACAACCAAACGCAACACACGAACAAATCGTTTCTGCATGTCATGCAGCAAAAATCCACGATGTAATCGCCGCGCTGCCAGATGGCTATGAAACAATCGTCGGCGAACGTGGTTATCGCCTTTCAGGTGGCGAAAAACAACGACTTGCGATCGCCCGACTACTTCTCAAAAATCCAGCCGTGATGATTCTTGACGAAGCCACGAGTCACCTCGACAACGAGAGTGAAGTCTTGGTGCAAAATGCTCTTGACACGGCGATGAAAAATCGCACTTCGCTTGTGATTGCACACAGGCTTTCGACGATCCGTGATGCCGATCGAATTGTCGTGATCAATAACGGCGTAATCGCAGAACAAGGCACTCACGACCAACTGATGGCAACCAACGGGCTCTACGCTGCCCAAGTTCGTGCCGGCGAGAGTTTCGATACAAACTAAAACTAGGCTCGTCTCACATGGCCGAGTTTGTTGACATCGCAAGTGACCTCAGGTTTCCTGAGGCGCCAGTTGCGTTGCCTGACGGCAGCGTTGTACTCGTTGAAATGATGGGTCGTTGCATCACCCAGATCTTGGCTGACGGCACGAAACGCATCGTTGCTGAAATTGCTGGAGGACCAAATGGTCTTGCGCTCGGCCCAGACGGAGCACTTTATTTATGCAACAACGGTGGATCATTTTCAAAACAGGTTTTCAATGGCATCACTTACCCCGGACCATTTGATCCAAAGACATATATCGGCGGTCGCATTCAGCGCGTTGACTTAAAAACCGGCGCTGTCGAAGATTTATATACGCATTGCGATGGTCACGAGTTGCGCGGACCCAACGACATAGTTTTTGATCAACACGGTGGCATGTGGTTCACAGAACACGGAATTCGTCATGGCCGTGTCTTTGACCTAACTGGTATCTACTATGCAAAAACTGATGGTTCGCTAATTCGCGAAGTCATCTTTCCATGTCAGGCACCAAATGGCATTGGTCTTTCACCCGATGGCAAAACGCTCTACTGGGCAGAAACTTTTAATGGTCGTGTATTAAAAGCGAATATCATCGGCGAAGGTGAGGTCGAGAAATTCAGCTCTCGCGACCCACGCAACTGTCTGGCTGGTTTACCTGGATTGCAATATCTGGACTCGCTCGCAGTCGATAGTGACGGCAATGTTTGTGTAGCGACATTGATGAACGGTGGCATAACTGTCATCTCGCCCACTGGCGAAATTCTTGAGCACGTCGCAACTAACGACCCGATCACGACAAATATTTGCTTTGGCGGCGCTGACTTGCGAACTGCATACATCACACTTTCAGGTCTCGGAAAACTCGTCGCCACTTCCTGGCCACGTAGCGGCCTGAAACTTAATTTCTAGTCAGCAATCCAATTGCCGTGAAATCCGTTGGGCACTCGGGCGGGCAAACTCACGACCGCCACTGGCTCACCACAAAAATCTTGCGCGTTCAACACCACGAGATCTGACAGATCAGTTTCAGTGTTATGACGCAAAGCCATTACGTAGCCATCGTCTTCAGACTTTGAGTTTTCGCGTGGCACAAACACCGGCTCTCCGTAGCCAAAATTCGCGCCGTCATGGCGTACTTGGGTAGTGCGAGTGACAAGATTTTGTTTTATCAAATCTGCTTGTCTAAAAACATCTGAGATACCGGCGAAGTAGCCAAAATCATGCTTAAGGCCAAGTAGCGATTCATTCATCCGCGGAAACTCTTGCGGGCGGTCGTCAATGCGCTCTTGTTTGGCTTTGCCAGTTTGTGGGTTGAGAACCCAACGATCCAAAGTCGGCAAGCCCTCGTTCGGTCCACGCTGTTCAACATCAAACATCTTGTCGTGACGCGCTGCATCTAAGACAACGGTGCCGTCTGGCAAATCGTAGGCGTTCAGTGGATGAAAGATATAGCAACTATCTATCTCGACCCATTTAATATCTTCGGCTCCGCCCGCACGTGGCAAGAGTCCAACTCGCGCTGTGTAGTCGGCATTCCATATATAAGGAAACGATCGTCCTGACATTGCCAACTCGAGATTGAACAAACATGGCAAGTCAAAGATCAAGACATATTTTTCAGTCAAGGCACAGTCGTGCATCATCGGGCCGCCAGGCAGAGCGATATCTACCTTGCGACGAACTTTTCCATCTACGCCGACGACTAAATATTGAACTTGATTGCCCCAACCCCACCAATACGTCATCACGTGCAACTCGCCCGTACGCGGATCACGCTTTGGATGCGCCGAAAATGCGTGCGGCAACGTATTCGCAAAATTTGAAACACGAACAGTTTCGAGTTCGTAATTCATCTCAATTGGTGGTGAGCCACCTTCCACCAATGCCCAAGTTGCACCAGCATGACCAATCACATTTGTATTCGACGCAAACTGTGCATGATCAGCAGGCCAGTCTGACGGCGGGGCTTGCTCGCCAAGACTTTTTGCGACGTTACGATCGCGCACCCAACGATTGCGATACCACTTAGCATCGCCATCGTTCAACCGAATGCCGTGAACCATTCCTGAACCTAGAAACCAGTGATATTTTTCAGGATCAACTTGCCCGATTGGGTTTGGCCCATTGCGCAGATAACGGCCGTTCAACTCTTTTGGCAGAGTACCCGTAACTTTCAAGTCAAAAGCTGTTGTCTCAACGTCAACTGGTGCCAAGTTGCCTGACAAGAATGGATTGCTCGATGTTCGAAGCGTCGAAGCATTCGTCATAGTCCAAAATGCTAGTCACTTGGGCGTAGCGTAAACAACTATGTGGAGCACGCCAGATATGGTTTCAAAACTTGAGCATGTTCTTGTGCGCACTCCGACTACGGTGGGCAACTTTGTTGCTGATGCACAGTGGCGTGAACCAGATCGTGACGCACTCGTTCGTGAGCACAGTGAATTTGTAAATCTACTTTCAAGTCTTGGTTGCACGGTTCACACCGCACAAGCAGTCGACGGTCTTGTTGACGCCGTTTACATGCACGACCCGATGATCATGACACCACATGGTGCGATTCTGTTGCAGATGGGCAAGCGAGTTCGCCAGCCCGAGCCTGCGCAAATTCGCAAAGATCTTGAGCGCATCGGCGTGCCAATTTTGGGCGAACTAACCGGCTCAGCAATCGCTGATGGCGGCGACAAGGTTTGGCTAGATGCAAAAACTTTATTGATTGGTCACGGGTACCGAACCAACGGTGAAGGCATTGCGCAGATCCGAAAAATGCTCGCACCATATGGAGTTGAAGTTCATGCTTTCGATCTTCCTCACTTTCAAGGCCCAGACGCAGTGTTGCACTTGATGTCGGTGCTCTCGCCGATTAGCCAAGACAGAGCCGTTGTCTACGAACCACTCGCACCAATTCGTTTGCTTGAGTTTTTGAAATCGCGCAACATCACTTGGCTAACAGTTAACGACACCGAAGTTCACACGCAGGGCGCAAACATTTTGACTGTCGAGCCGAACGTTGTTGTATTAGCCGCAGGAAATCCAGAAATCGAAGGCAAACTGCGTAAGTCTGGCGTAACCGTGCATATTTTTAACGGCGCAAATGTCGCTGTTAAGGGCGATGGCGGACCAACCTGTCTTACAGCGCCACTATTGCGCCGATAAGCGAAAACTTTCAGCGCAGATGCGCAACTTCATTTAACGAACCCACCGAGCGCAAACCACTTTGCGCCGCAACGACTCGATGTATCGACGTGTATTGCGGATAGAAAAATCCGCGTTCTGTTGAGATTCCCAAAATGTGTGCCAAGAATTGATTTATCACTCCTCCATGGCACGTCACGACGATTCGTTGCGAAGGGTGCTGACTAATCAATTGCTCAAGGCTTGAAATAACACGATTTCGAAAACTCTCAATCGTGTCTGAGTCAGACTGCCACTCACCTGCCAAAAGCTTTTGCCATCTTTCATCGTTGGCAGCACGCAGTTCTTCTATCGGAATATATTCGTTTGAAAGTCGGTCATATTCGGCCACATCGTCAATAATCGAAATTGGAAGACCAGTAGTTGCAGCAAGAGGTTCGGCAGTTTGAACGGCACGCTTCATCGGACTCGAATAAATCGCATCAATTGACTCGGACGCCAAATAATTTGCGAGCCGAGCTGCCTGCTCTTTGCCTTCTGGTGAAAGCTCGGGGTCTGCAGGTCCTTCGACTACTTCTCGGCGCAACGGCAAACCATGCCGAACAAGTATCAATTCCATTTGTTAGATCAATTTAGCAAGATCCAGTTCGTGAAACGCCCGCTCAAAGCGAGAATTCATTGTTTCAACGAGTGCCCGTGAGCGCGGTTCATTTAAATCCATTCCGCGACTTGCCACGACTGGGTAGACCAAACAGAACAACGCCGTGCCGCGATATTGCAACCAAAGATTGTCGCGGTCGATGTCAGTCACGCCATTAGCGCGCAAACCCTCAAGCCATCGCTCAAAAAGTTCTTTCTCGTATTTACTGGCATCATCTGGCGTCAAACTTTGCGTCAAAAAGTAGGCCAAGTCATAGGCCCCCGAGCCCGTGCCAATTAACTGAAAGTCATAGAGAATGAACTCGTTGTCTTTAGTGAACATCATGTTGTCGGCTCGAAAGTCACCGTGTGCAAGTGTTGTGACACCGTCCATCAGCGACGACATCAAACCGCCAATTGCCGGAGCAAACTTCTCGCCAACTTTGAGAATCGATTCTGTTAGGTTCAGCTCGCGCTTGACTTTTTCCCAGCCTTCGGCAAAAACAATCGGCAACACTGCCGGGTAGATCGGATCACTGAACGCAATCGTTGTACCGTCAGCGGCCAGTCCATCGGCTTTGCCCCACCACTTCGCATGAATCTTTGCCAGTGCGTCAACAGCGCGACGAGCATCTTCAATTGAAATGCCAATGGTTTGATCAACGATTCGATGGCCGGCAAGATCTTCGAGCACCATCGCAAACTGACTCGTCTCTTCATTGATCTCACCAAAATATGAACGCGGTGTAATCACGGGGCATTCTTTTGCAAGAGACTTGAAAAAACGAACTTCGCGAATATACATTCGCAAAATTGAAGATGTAAAAACTGCAGCCTCGTCGAGCGCCGGCATCTTCACGATCACGCTTGCTGGGCAATTGTTGCCAGTTAATTTTGCGCGATACACCGCACTCGCCACACCGACGCCTACGCCGATGATGCCGATATCGGCAGTCTTGATATCAAAACCTGTGGCCTCAGCAAGCCACTTTGCATCTACGTCATTAATTGAACTTGGTATCGCAACACTCATATCGACCCCCATCGAGCTAAGTGTTTCTAAGGTACACCCCTATAAGAGATTCATCAAATTAGAGGTTTTGCAAGATTCTTACGGGCAGTAAACCTTGCCTTTGGTTTTGAACTTCTTTGCCTTTGCGATCTGAGCATCGGTTGTGCCGACAAATGACTTCATGTCAACATCACAAAAAATTGCGTCAGTTAAATTTGCGCCTTCAAGATTCGCACCCGTCATCGCTGCAGCCGTGAAATCGACACCTGAGAGATTGGCGCCTGAGAAATTTACATTCGACAAATCAGCACGAATAAATAAAGACTTGGCAAGATTCGCGCCAGAAAAACTTGCACCAGTCAATGTTGCAACGCTGAAGTTCTGAAAATCTAGTTGCAGTCGCGAAAAATCAACGCCAACCAAGTTTGCATATTGACATTGAGTCAGCTTGATGCACAAAGTGTCGAGCACCGTTGTCGTTGTCGGAGGCATAGTTGTGGTTGTCGTCATCTCTGTAGTGGTGGTCGCGACAACTGTTGTTGCCGAATCTTCTTGGGGCGCTTCAGCCTCATCAACACCAGATGACTGTGTCACTTCTGACACAAGAGAAGTCTCGGTGCCATATTGTGACGCTGATTGCACACCGCAACCACTAACCACAACAAGTAAAGCAAGAGCTTGCAATTTCGCTAATTTCACGCTTTTAACCTTAGTGGCGCATGACTCGCGAAAAAGTGAGGCACACTAGATAGAGATGTTTACAACCCTCAGATTCATTTTCATCACGGCAAAAAAAGCAGAAGAAGAGACAGGGTTTACAAGGTTTCTCACTAAACCAGTGATCGCAATTCTTGTTGTCGTTGGCTGTTTTATTTTTACAAGAATTTCTTATGTGATTTTGCGTTCGATTGTCCGGCGAATTGCTGATCGCACCTCGGCAAATGCGGCCAATTGGTGGCGCAACAGCGTGCGTCGCGTCGGCGCAGAAACAATTGAAGGCAGCGAGCACCGACGACGCCAGCGCATTGACGCTGCAACTCGTATGTTGCATCACTTCATCAGCCTCGGTGCATGGATTATCACACTGATTGCTGTCTTCAACATCTTGGATCTGAACGCCGCATTCTTTCTTTCGAGCGCCGGCTTTCTAGGTGCAGGTCTCGCAGTGGGTGGCCAACACCGAGTTAACGACTACTTGACAGGTTTGGCTGTGTTGCTTGAAGACCGCTACGGCGTAGGCGATGAAATTGAAGCAGAACTTGGCTGGCAAAAACCGATACACGGTTTCGTCGAGCATGTTGGCATGGTCACAACGCGTCTTCGTGACGGCGTTAGCACCGTACACATTCCGCATAGCGCCCTTGCAAGTGTCCGCAACCTAAGCCAAGAGCCAGTCACAACAAAGCTTGAGATGAACATTTCACCGAGCAATGCGAGTGCAAATACAGTGTCAAATACGATGCGCGACCTGGCCGGAACAAAAGGTTTGACGACTGTGTTGTTCGTTGACGACATTCAGGCTGCGGGAGACGGTGACCGAGTAGAGCTCAACGTTCGCACTTCTCGCCCACTTTCAGACCACGAACGCGAACTACTTATCCAACGCGCTTCAGAAGTTTTATCTAAAGATAAATAGTCAGAAAATGTTGCGAAGACTAATCGCCGCAGTCATCGCAGTTTCAAGTTTTTGCGGATCAAACGCTCTCGCAACCGGGTCTGACTCGGCAGATCAGAGCGCAAGTCAAAGCAAGCATAAATACGTCTTTCCTTTCTCGAAAGTTCCCGTCACATATTCACGCGATCACCTCAACTACCCCGCAACAGACGTGCACGGCTGTTATGCCCAAGTTCTTGCCCCAACTTCAGGAGTCATCTTTGACGTCGAAAAAAAAGACAAGTGGGATGAAAAAATTGACTCTCCTGGCACTCGTGGCGGACTTACAATCACGCTCCACGGAGATGACCGAGTTAGATACTATTTTTCTCACTTAGGTCGGGTCAAAGTAAACGCTGGAAATCGAGTTGAACCTGGTCAGTGGATCGGCGTGATGGGATCTTCAGGAAACGCGCGCATCACAAAATGCCACACACATCTCGGTATGTCACGCATCTGTCCACAAAGTGAATACAAAGTGCTGCAAGGCGAAATCTGGCCTTGGAAATTCTTAGACGCATGGCGAAAAGGCATAAATAAATCACCGATAGAAGCAAAGAATCGAGTAATAAAAGCGTCGCCCCAAGCGTGTGAACTAGCCGCCGCCGAAGACTAAACGCAATCCGCCGAGTATTCTGCGTATCGTGACGCCGAATGTCGTGATGCCGAATGTCTTGCTGATAACTCTCGACCAATTTCGTGCTGATTGTCTTTCTAGCGCGGGCCACAAAGTTGTTCGTACACCCAATCTTGATGCGCTCGCTCAAAATGGTGTGCGCCTAGCCAATCACTTCAGCCAAGCGGCGCCATGCTCACCTGGTCGGGCCAGTTTGTACACCGGCTTGTATCAAATGAATCACCGTGTGTGCGCAAACGGCACACCTCTCGATGATCGATTTGACAATGTTGCACGAATGGCAATTCGTGGTGGCTATGCGCCAACACTTTTTGGTTACACCGACCAAGGTGTAGACCCACGAGTTACAAAATCATCGGGAGACGAGCGACTTTCGAGTTACCAACATGTGTTGCCTGGTTTTGACCGCGTCTTAAATCTCTCTGAGCCCTACCCGCCGTGGCTTCAAAATTTGAAAGAGCACGGCTTTGATCTGGGTGGCGACTACAACGGCGCACTTCGCACAGAACCAGATCGTCACGAAGACTTGAGCATCTCAACTTTTCTCACCGATCAGTTTTTTAACTGGCTTGACTCGCAAAAAGCCGGCACGCCATGGTTCACCCACTTGAGTTATCTGCGGCCACATCCCCCATATGCAGCAGCGGGAAAGTGGTCGCGCGAATACTCGGTCAATGAAGTAGACCTGCCCATTAGTGCGAGCGAAACTCGACACCCACTGCACGAAGCGGCGATGAATCTCCCCGGCAATGCAGCGCCAACCACCGAGCCAGAGATGCGAGAAATGCGCGCGCAGTATTACGGCATGATTGGTGAGGTTGACTTTCATGTCGGTCGAATTTGCGAGAAACTCCGTCAACGCAACGAGTGGCAAAACACTTTGATCATCATCACTGCAGATCATGGCGAGCAACTTGGCGACCACGGCTTAAAAGACAAACTTGGTTTTTTTGAAAGCAGTTACCACATCATCGGAATCGTTCGCGATCCGAGTCATCCACAAACTCATGGTCAAGTAGTTACCGAGTTCACCGAAAATGTTGACATCATGCCGACGATCGCCGAAGCGATCGGTGTACCCGTGCCACTGCAGTGCGACGGTCTGCCACTAACCGACTTTCTCCGGGGAGAAACACCAAATCGATGGCGCCAGGCAGCAACATACGAATTTGACTGGCGACACATATATATAGACGACAGCGAGACGAGCGCCGCACAAAATTGGCCACGCGACAGGCGTCTCGAGCGTCAACACTTAGCAGTTCGTCGAACCCGCGATTCTGCCTACGTGCAATTTGGTGACGGCAGTTGGTTGGCTTTTGATCTAGCCAAAGATCCGACCTGGCGCACAACTTTTACCGACCCGAACCGTGTTCTACCTCTTGCCCAAGAAATGTTGCTGTGGCGCTCTCATCACACCGAGCGCACATTGACTGGCATGTTGCTGCAAGACGGTGGCATTGGTCGCTGGCCCGATGGCGTCGCGTGGCGCAACAACAAATAGCCAACTAGTTTTACAACATGGCGTTACAAAAATTTGCCGATCACTTGAGAGCGCCATGGCCGAATGGTCGCGGCACGAGTTTTGAAATCGCTAGCCAGACACCCGGTGTCGCAGGTTGGACATGGCGCGTAGCGATTGCGCCAGTTGTTGAAGACTGCGACTTCTCACATTTTGAAAACGTCCATCGACAGTTGCTGATCATCTCGGGTGACGAGATGATTCTAAATGTGGGAGGCGAAACTGTTGTCTGCAAACCAAATGAAGTTGCGGTGTTCGCAGGCGATATTTCAACTACGGCAAAACTGGTCAACGGCCCAATTGTTGATTTGAATTTAATGACCGTGCGTGGCAAAGCATCTGGAACAATGACGTACGTCGCTGAACCAGGGCCACTATCAACGTGCGAGATGGTCGTCTGCGTCTCAGAATCTGCCGAAATTATTGTTGATTCTCGACCTGTAACTTTGCACCACCAAGACGCTTATCTCGACACAATTAATTGCAAACTCAATCTCATCTCAGGCGCTCTCGCCCACATCACCCTCTCTAAATAACTAGTTAGTGCCCGACACTTGGTGGCGTGGCGTGATTTCGGCGAGAATAGATCTATGAGCGGGCCAAGAGTTGTTAGATCTCCACGGGGCAGCAAACTGACTTGCGCCAATTGGCAAATTGAAGCGCCTTATCGAATGTTGCAAAATAATTTAGATCCAGAAGTTGCTGAGCGACCAGATGATCTGGTGGTTTACGGTGGCACAGGTCGAGCCGCACGAAGTTGGGAAGCATTCGACGCGATGATGCGCACGATGCAAACGCTCAAGCCTGATGAGACCATGCTCGTGCAATCTGGCAAACCAGTCGGCGTGTTTCGCACGCACGAATGGGCGCCGCGGGTACTGCTCGCAAATTCAAATCTCGTTGGCGAATGGGCGACTTGGGATGAGTTTCGTCGCCTTGAAAATATGGGCCTCACGATGTACGGCCAAATGACGGCGGGTTCGTGGATCTACATCGGCACTCAAGGAATTTTGCAAGGCACTTACGAATGTTTTGCCGAAATCGCTCGTAGAAAATTTAAAGGCACGCTCGCTGGCACAATTACTCTGACTGCTGGTCTTGGCGGCATGGGTGGTGCACAACCTCTTGCGATCACAATGAATGATGGTGTCGCATTATGCATTGATGTCGACCCGACTCGCGTACAACGTCGAGTCGAAACTCGTTATCTTGACGAAGTCGCTGACTCTCTAGAAGACGCTGTTGCTCGTTGCGAAGCCGCAAAAAAAGCCCGCAAGAAACTCTCGGTCGGCGTTGTCGGCAATGCGGCTGACATGTTTCCAAAACTTCTCGCACAGGGTTTCGTCGCCGACATCGTCACCGATCAAACAAGTGCCCACGACCCAATGAGTTACCTGCCAAACGATTTAACAGTTGAAGCTGCCGAAAAACTTCGCACAACAAACCCCGCGCACTACATCGACCGCTCGCGTGCAGCGATGGCCGCCCACTGCGCGGCAATGGTCGGCTTTCAAGATGCCGGCGCCGAAGTGTTTGACTACGGCAATTCACTTCGACGCGAGGCGCAACTCGGTGGCTATGACAGAGCGTTCGACTACCCCGGTTTCTTGCCCGCTTATATTCGTCCGCTCTTTTGCGAAGGCAAAGGTCCGTTTAGATGGGTCGCTCTTTCTGGCGACCCACGCGACATTGCTGCAACTGATCGCGCAGTTCTCGAAGAGTTTCCTGGTGACGAAGCACTCGCAAAATGGATGCGACTCGCAAGCGAGCAAGTTGCCTTTCAAGGTTTGCCTGCGCGCATTTGTTGGCTCGGTTATGGCGAGCGTCATCGCCTCGGGCTGCGTTTCAATGAAATGGTCAAACGTGGAGAAGTCTCAGCGCCGATCGTTATCGGTCGAGATCACTTAGATTCAGGCTCTGTTGCTTCTCCATTTCGAGAAACCGAAGCGATGCAAGATGGCTCTGACGCAATTGCCGACTGGCCGTTGCTTAATGCGCTCGTAAACACCGCGAGCGGCGCAACATGGGTCAGCATTCACCATGGTGGCGGTGTCGGCATCGGTCGCAGCATTCATGCCGGCATGGTTTGTGTCGCCGACGGCACCGACCTTGCCCGCGAAAAACTTTCTCGCGTATTGCTGAGCGATCCGGGCATGGGCGTAATTCGCCATGCTGATGCGGGTTACGACTTAGCAATCAAAGTCGCCGAAGATCGCGGTGTTCGCTTGCCAATGCGTGAACAATGAAATCAATCCACGCGCAGTTTGCTTGGCTCGGCGGTGAGAGTTGTGCTCTAAACGTCCGCATCACCACCAATAATGGATTAATTTCGGCAATTGAGCCGAACTCGGCGGCGACTGCAAAAGATTTACGCGTTGTCGGCGTGGTTATGCCTGGCTTTGTCAATACTCACAGTCACGCTTTTCACCGCGCCTTGCGTGGACGCACACACAGCGGTGCCGGTCTCGGCGACTTTTGGTCGTGGCGAACATTGATGTATCAAGTTGCGAATCGTCTCACGCCTGAAAACTATTTAGCACTCGCTTCGGCTGTGTATAGCGAAATGGCACTTGCCGGCATCACTTCTGTTGGCGAATTTCACTATGTGCACCACCAGCCAGATGGCAAGCACTATCAAGACCCAAATGAAATGAGCAAAGCATTAATCGAAGCTGCACGAATTGCGGGCGTTCGCTTGACATTGCTTGATGTCGCATATTTGCATGGCGGCCTAAATGGTCAAAAACTCGGTCAAGAGCAACAACGATTCACAGATTCGACAATTGAAAATTGGCTGTCGCGCGTTGACATGCTTGGTGCGTCAAGCGCAATGCACACGGTTGGTCTCGCACCCCACAGCGTTCGGGCCGTACACGAAGTCGAACTTGCACAGATCGCCAAACATCGAAAAAACCGGGTGGTGCACATCCATGTTTCTGAACAACCAGCAGAAAACGAAGCTTGTCGCGCAGCAACAGGTCGCACGCCAACAAAACTCTTGAGTGATGCCGGATTACTTGGCTCGTTTACATCGGCGATTCACGCCACACATCTTGACGCCAGCGATATTGCGCTCTTGGGGCAAAGCAAAACCTTCTCGTGCTTTTGCCCAACAACCGAGCGCGACTTGGCAGACGGCATTGGGCCGTCGGCAGAACTTGTTGCAGTCGGCTCGCCTCTTTGCTTGGGCACAGACTCACATGCTGTGATCGATATGTTCGAAGAGGCTCGCGCAGTTGAAATGCACCAAAGACTTATTTCTAATAAGCGCGGCGTACATCGCAGTAGCGAATTACTCGCTGCCGCAACCGTGCACGGCGCAAGCTCGCTTGGCAGCAAAATTCACGGTCTCGTTGTTGGTGCTCCCGCCGATTTCATTGCGATTGCTACAGATTCGGTTCGTCTCGCGACTTTTGACGGCGAAAACGGCGCCGCCCACCTCGTGCATAGTGCAACCAGTTCGGACGTCAGAGATGTTTGGGTCGGTGGCGAGCAAATCGTTAAAGATCGCATCCACCGCTCAGTGCCCAACATTGCCGAGAGTTTGCGCACATCGATTGCCGCAGTGCTCTAATTACACTTATTGCATGACAGTTTTACCAATCGCCACCATCGGTCACCCTGAATTACGAATTCGCGCCAGCGAGGTTGACCCAAAAGAAATTAAATCTCCAGAAATTCAGACTTTCGTAGACGACTTAGTCGAAACGATGCGTCATGCCAACGGTGCTGGTCTTGCGGCTACACAAGTTTTGCGCCATCAACGAATCTGCGCCGTTGAAGTCAACAAGAATCCGCGGTATCCATATAAACCGCAGGTGCCATTGACAATTTTGATTAATCCGGTGCTCACGCCACTCGACGACGACATGTTTGAAAATAACGAGGGTTGTTTGTCGGTTCCTGGTTTTCGTGGCAACGTATGGCGTTACACATCAATTCGTGTTCAGGCTTTCGATCGCAATGGTGAAACAATCGACCAAGTTATTCGTGGCATGACCGCGTGCACCTACCAGCACGAAGTTGATCACCTCGACGGTCTCCTATTCATGGACAAGGTGAAAGATTCAAAGACGTTTACAACTTGGGACTCTTTTGACAAGTTCCATCATCATGACTTTGTCGTTCGAGTTAAGGAACTTGTCGCGAAGTTCGGTTCGTAGTGCTCGTTCTCACAGGTATCGGTACTCTCGTTACCAACGACGTCACACTTGAGCGCGGCAAACTCGGAGTAATCAACAACGCTGCACTTGTCGTCGGCGATGACAACAAAGTTGCTTTGGCATGTGAGGCCGTCAACTTGCCGCGCGAGTTGCGCACAAATGCAGTCGACATCGGTGGTCGAGCGGTGATTCCTGGTTTTGTTGACAGTCACACTCACTTAGTTTTTGGCGGCGATCGCGCTTTGGAGTTTGAAGCACGTATGTCGGGCAAACCATATACAGCAGGAGGAATTCGAACCACGATGTCGGCCACTCGTGGTGCGTCTAACGACACACTCGCCGAAAATGCTCGACGACTTGCCAACGAAGCGTTACACACTGGAACGACAACACTTGAAACAAAGTCTGGTTACGGTCTGTCGGTTTTAGATGAAACTCGTTCGCTGCAAGTCGCGACTTCAATCACTTCGGAAACTACTTTTCTCGGCGCGCATGTTGTTCCGCCAGATTCGCAAATTGACGACTATGTAAACCTTGTTTGCGGCGAGATGCTCGCGCAATGCGCACCGTCGGCAAAATGGATTGACGTTTTTTGCGATCGTGGGGCGTTTGAGGTCGATCACGCGCGGGCGATTCTGAGCGCCGGCGCAAAAGCGGGCTTGGGTATGAGAATTCATGCCAATCAACTGCAACACGGTGGCGGAGTGCAACTGGGTGTCGAACTTGGTGTCGCCTCGTGCGATCACTGCACTCATTTGAACGATGCAGATATTTCGGCGCTCGCCGACTCAAACGGAAGCACCGTCGCCACACTTTTGCCGACTGCCGAGTTGTGCACGCGCTCGCAGTTTCCGGATGCGCGAAGACTGATTGATGCTGGCGTGACAGTCGCTCTGGCTTCAGACTGCAATCCTGGATCGTCATATACGACTTCGATGCCGCTGGTAATTTCTCTCGCAGTTTTGAATATGAATATGACCTGCGAGGAAGCCGTCTGGTCGGCAACTGCGGGAGGTGCCGCCGCGTTGCGACGCCAAGACATTGGCACGCTAAGAATCGGCGCAAGTGCCGATTTTACGGTTCTAAATACGCCAAGTTATATCCACCTCGCCTATCGACCAGGTGTGAAACTTGTCGATGCTGTTTTTCGCCTTGGCGGGTGCGTTGCTGGTTCGCTGTTGTAAAATCTAAGAGTGCAAGAGCCTCGCCGAAATATTCTTAAATCGCCTGGTGATTGGCGCACCTTGGTCATTGCTGTTTTGGTTTACGGCGGCTGGTTAGCCACAGTTTTTCTGCACAAACAAATGCCTTGGTGGGCGACGTTTGCATTGCTCACTTGGTTTGGTGCATGGCACCTCAGTTTGCAACACGAACTCGTGCACGGACACCCGTTTCGCAATTCAAAGTTGAACGCCGCTCTGGCCTCGCTATCGCTAACAATGTGGGTTCCGTTCTTGTCGTTCAAACGCGATCACATCTCGCACCACAACACAACTCTCACACACCCAAAACTTGACACTGAGAGCTACTACTCGATGCCTGAGCAGTGGCAACACTCAGGCCGATTCTTGCGCTCGATCTATTGGGCCAATCGCACTATCGCTTTCAGGCTGACAGTTTGGTCGGTCTTCAGCACGGTGCAATATTTCTTCGCCGATGCATGGCGCGCGATTCGCAATGTCGACAATGCGCGAAGTGCGTGGGTGTTACATATTCCTGCCCTAATTGCAGTTACATACATCGTCAATAATCTTGCCGGCATGTCAATGATCGAGTATCTGATCGGCGGCGTATTTGCTTCTCACTCGCTCAACATGATGCGCTCGTTTGCCGAACACAAAACACTTGGCGATGAGTCAACACGAACTGCGATAATCGACGCTGGTCGAGTTATGAGTCTGTTGATGCTCAACAACAACCTGCACATCGCTCACCACGACGAACCATCAGCACCTTGGTATCAAGTGCCCGAAGTCGCCGAGCGGCTCAACGCGTTTGAACGTGCACAGAAAATTGACGCGCTATACAAAGGTGGGTATGGCGAACTTCTCCGTCGATTTACTTTCAAGCCTTACGATCAGCCCGTTTATAGCAAGTCGGTTTAATCTCTTTGGTTTTCTGATTTTTCATACCGACAACTAGAGTTCTACCGTGCAAGGTTCTGCCGTATCGATCAGTACTTCTGGTCTTGATCGTGATTCTGTCGTCAGTGTTGCTCGTGATTTTGCCGAAGTAAAAATCACACAAGCTGCTTTTGATGCTCTGGCTCGTTCAAGCAAAGTTGTAGAAGATTTGGCCAAGTCAGACCAGCCTGTCTATGGCATTTCAACCGGCTTTGGTGCTCTCGCGACTAAACACATCGCCCCAAATGATCGAGTCGCCTTGCAGCAGTCGCTAATTCGTTCACATGCAGCAGGCATGGGATCTGTAGTTGAGACCGAGGTAGTTCGCGCGATGCAGTTGTTGCGTCTGCGTACTTTGTGCAGCGGCGCAACCGGCGTAAGGCCAGTTGTTGCCGAGACAATGGCAGCCATGCTCAATGCGGCAATCACACCAGTTGTTTACGAATACGGCTCACTTGGCTGCAGTGGCGATCTCGCCCCCCTTTCTCATTGCGCACTCGCACTCATGGGTGAAGGCGAAGTCTTTGATAAGTCAGGACGACGTCGCCCGACACTCGAAGTGCTGAAAGAGAACAACATCAAGCCAATCGTGTTGCGCGAAAAAGAAGGACTCGCACTCATCAACGGCACCGACGGCATGCTCGGCATGTTGCTCTTGGCGATCACCGATCTTTTTGAACTTTGCAAACTTGCCGATATTGCAACAGCTCTTAGCGTTGAAGCACTGCTCGGCACTGACCAGGTTTTCACCGCCGACATGCACGAGCCTTTGCGTGCGCACCCTGGTCAAGTTGCAAGTGCCGCCAATATCTTTGCGCTTTTAAAAAATTCACCGCTGGTTGCGTCTCATCGCACCGACGACACTCGTGTGCAAGATGCATATTCACTTCGTTGTGCGCCACAAGTCAATGGTGCGGTTCGCGACACGATCACTCATGCTTTAAATGTCGCCCAACGCGAACTTGCGGCAATGATTGACAACCCTGTTGTCACAAGTTCTGGAGAGATTCGCTCGAACGGCAATTTTCACGGCGCTCCAGTTGGCTATGTTCTTGACTTCTTGGCAATTGCAACTTGCGATCTCGGCTCGATCAGCGAACGTCGCACCGATCGCATGCTTGACGCCAATCGATCAATGGGGCTACCCGCATTTTTGGCGTTCAATGCCGGTGTCGACTCAGGTTTAATGATCGCTCAATACACGCAAGCCAGCATGGTCTCAGAAAACAAACGCTTGGCCGTTCCCGCGAGCGTCGATTCAATTCCAACAAGTGCGATGCAAGAAGATCACGTCTCAATGGGATGGAGCGCCGCGCGCAAATTACGTCTCGCAATCGACAACTTGCGTCGAATTTTGGCGATTGAAATTTTCGCTGCAACTCGGGCAATTGACTTTCGCGCACCGCTCACTGCATCTCCTGCCTTGACAAAAGTTGTCGGCGAAGTGCGCAAAGTTATCGGCGCACCAGGGCCAGACAGAATTCTCGCCGAGCAAATGGCACAGGTTGAAACCCTCGCCCGCACTCACACTCTTCGTCTCGCCGCAGAAACCGTCGCCGGCCCCCTCAACTAATTTTTACCGACTCTCGTCGGGGCGAAAGTAGTTAGTTATTTGACGATGTAGGTCAAAGTTTTAATCATCTGATCAAACTTTGAAGAACCGTCAGCAACCAAAGTGACTTTACAAATGCCGGGCTTTTTGAACTTGATCGTGAAACTTGAAGTTCCCGTCGTGGTGCAAATTGATCGAGTCTCATCTGACGAAACTACAACTGCCATCTTTTTGGTCGTTACAAGTTTGCCTGCGCTCATTGCGACGCTCGTTCCGGCTTTGTAGGTTGCGCCGTCTTTCTTCAGACCTAGCGATGTAAGTGCGACATCTTGTGATGGCAAAAACTTGATTGGCACAACTGTGTCAAGCGCCGTGTCTGTTATTCCACGGTGGTCGCGATATACAAACAGCGAACAATTTGCCACACCGCAGTTATAGGTTTTGCTCACTCCTGCCGAGTCAACTTTCGAAAAACTCGAACGCAACATCAGAATTAACTCGCCAGCAGCCGACTGCGAACCACGTTGCGCATCTGCTGTTGCCCAAATCATTGTGCCTGTCTCGGTGACACTGCCATTGCAAATCAAACCTGTTGCAGCACGTTGCCCCAACGTTGGCTTAAAGCACTGTGAGATATAAACGCCTTGACCTGCGGGCACGTTAGACAATCTGATCGAAACAACGTCAAGATCAGCCACCTTTTCTGTTTTGCTGACGCTCACACCAACCGCCGCCGAAACTTGCGCCGGCACGACTGAAACCAATGTTGTTGCTATTGCGAAAACTGTTACTGAGCGAAAAAACACACGAGATTTGAACATAAATCTTTCTATTTTTGGGGGGATGAATTAATTAATTTGTAAACGAGATCGGCACAAAAACATCTTGCGTTCGATCTGTATACCGCAAATGATCAGATCGAGTGACCACACCGCATCTAATTGCAGTGCAATCTAACGCTCCGCTTTTTGCGACGATTACAAGTTCAATAGTAAATGATCCGTCTGGCTGAAATGGAGTCGTGAGACCAACGGCATAGTTCGGCGGATTCGACGACACCCAAACCGAACTCGATGAAGAGCCATCAATGTTGACTCCTCCAATGCAGGTGGCTTGTGGGCCGGGCGCTGCCTGCGAACAAACAATTACATAGACACCCTTTGAAACATCAAAGCCCGTACCGCGAACCGTGACTGAAGTCCCACTCGGGTTGAGGTTCGTTGTTTGGCTAACTGAGAGTTTTGGACGGTTTACAACAACTGATGTTGTCGTCGCGGGCACTGCACTCGACGAAACAGTGCCGCTGTTTCCACTCGTCACCGTCGCGATGCTGGTAGTCGTGCTCGTCTGCGAACCAGCCGCCGTTGTTGCAACTGTCGTTGACTCGATAGCGCCCTGTGTTGTGCTTGTCACACTTGAAGTGGTACTCGAAATCTCACCTTCAGAATTTGAACTTGAACTTGAACTTGCGCAACTGCTAATCGCGACTGCCAACAGCACTGACGCGACGAGTTTCATCGCCCAAATCTTACCAATCAGATACTCACTAGTAGATTGGTGAGGCTATGTTCACAAGTTCTAGAGCAAAATCTCTGTTGGCTGTTTCGCTTGCAACCACTGCTCTTTTCGCACTTTCATCATGTGCATCAACAACTGAAACTTTGCCTGCGACAACTGTGCCAAGCGCAACAAGACCAATCTTGATTTCGGCGGAAAATTTCGAGTTACCGGTTATTGGCTCTGGCACCTCACAGTTGCCAGCAACTGTTCAATCTGCCGATGATGTTGCAGTCACGATCGTCGATTCATCGCGAATAATCGTGTTAAACGAAGCCATCGCCGAAATTGTCATCGCACTCGGTTTTATCGACAACATAATTGGCCGTGATGCAACAACAACCCTTGACGCCCTGACGGCGGTTCCCAAAGTCAGTAGCGGTCACGACATCAGCGCCGAGAGCGTGCTCACTCTGAATCCAACACTTGTAATTGGCGACACTCGGTCTGGTCCGCCCGAGGCAATTCAACAACTACGCGGTGCCGGCATTGCAATTGTCTTGGCACCAGAAGTTTGGCAACTTAAAGATGTAGCACCACGAATCGAACTGATCGCGGCCGCACTCGGAGCACAAGATTTCGGAAAACAATTAATTACTAAAACGCAGAATGATATTGACGAGGCTCTAAAAACACTTGATAAATCAACGGCAGCACCACGCGTTGCTTTTATTTATGTGCGCGGCACCGCATCGGTATTTCTGCTTGGCGGAAAAGAATCAGGCGCCGACGAAATGATCCGCTCTGCTGGTGGCATTGATGTTGGTTCAGATCTCGGGCTTGCTCCATTTACCCCGCTCACTAGCGAGGCAATAGTCAACGCCAACCCTGACATCATCGTTGTCACCACACGAGGCCTGGCTTCTGTTGGCGGTATCGACGGGCTACTAGAACTTCCGGGTATTGCCCAGACGCCAGCAGCGATGAATCGCGCAGTGGTGTCAATTGATGATGACTTGTTATTCTCTTTTGGGCCACGCACAGGCGAACTGATCGTCCAAATGTCGCAGGCCTTCAAAACTTTGACGACAAAAAACTGAAACGGCCCACAAAATGAACGACCTTCGACGACTTAATCCTAAAATCGTTGCGGTTGCTTTGACAATTGCTTTAATAATTGTCGTCATTAATGCGCTTTCTACAGGTGCCTACACAATTTCGTTTACCGAATTGCTAAAAGTTTTGTTTCAAGGTCCAGCAACCAACTCAGGCACAGACTCTGTGAGTCACGCTATTTTTTGGAACGTTCGTTTACCGCGCGTGATACTTGCAATCGTTGTCGGCGCTTCACTCGCGGTTGCCGGCGTGGTGATGCAGGGTGTCTTTCGCAATCCGCTCGCTGAACCAGCCACAGTTGGCGTGTCCGGTGGTGCAGCCGTCGGAGCAGTTATTGCAATCACGTTGGGTCTCAGCAGAATCACACTCGGTGTGCAAGTGTTCGCGTTCATCGGTGGCACGCTTGCAACAGCTGTCGTCTACGGCCTCTCACGTGTTGACGGCAAAACCGACATCGTCACTTTAATTTTGACAGGCATCGCAATTAATGCTCTCTCGGGCGCGTTGATTGGTCTTGCAGTTTTTATTGCCGATGACGACCAAATTCGCACCGTGACATTTTGGAGCCTCGGATCTTTGGGCTTGGCGACATGGCGCGCAGTTGCGATGGTGTTGCCACTGGCGATAGTTGGCATCGCGCTGAGCACTAAATTTTCACGCACACTTGACTTAATGGCACTTGGAGATCGCTCTGCCGAACATGTGGGTGTTCCAGTCGAGCGCGTGCGTTTGCAAACAATCGCAATCGTCGGCCTTCTTGCATCAAGCGCAGTCGCAGCCACTGGCATCATCGCATTCGTTGGACTAATCGTGCCCCACATCTTGCGTCTCGTGCTCGGGCCAAAGCATCGTGACTTGTTGTGGTCATCTGCTCTGCTTGGTGCGATCGTCACATTGCTCGCCGACCTTGCCGCGCGCACACTGCTTTCACCTGCTGAGTTGCCTCTTGGGGTGCTCACAGCATTGATTGGCGCGCCGTTCTTCTTGTGGCTGTTGCGCAAGATGCGCTCAAGTGAAAGCACGTGGACATGACAAGTACCACGAGCCCGGTAATTAAATGTGAAAATATTTCAGTAATTCGAGGCAGTGCGACGATTCTTCAACAAGTTTCACTGCATGCAAATCGCGGCGAGCTAGTTGCAATTCTTGGACCAAACGGCGCAGGAAAATCAACTCTGCTTGGCGTTCTTGCCGGCGATCTCGAGCCCGATAGTGGCAGCGTACATTTCGGAAATCGACAAATTTCGCAATTAGATAACCGCGAACTAGCACGCACCCGTGCAGTGCTTCCACAACGCGTCAACATTTCATTTCCATACAGCGTCGAAGAAGTCGTTGAGATGGGTCGTGGCCCAAAACTTGGCGCCGATGACCAAAATCTTGTTGAGTCGGCGATGCTTCGTCTTGATGTCTCGGCAATGCGCAACAGGCTTTATCGTTCGCTCTCAATTGGCGAACAAGCCCGAGTCTCAATGGCTCGAATTTTGGCCCAAGATACTCAACTTCTGTTGCTCGACGAACCAACTGCAGTTCTTGATATCGGTCAACAAGAAAAACTCATGCGTATCGTGCGGTCTTTGGTTGACGAAGGTCGAACTGTGATCGCAGTGTTTCATGACTTAAATGTCGCGATGTCTTTCGCCGATCGCGTCATTTTGTTGCAAAACGGAAAGCAAGTTGCTTCTGGTGCTCCACGCGAAACATTGACTGCTTCAACTTTGAGCTCAATCTATGAGCATCGCATCGACGTAATCAAAGTCAACGACGACACTGGACCAATTGTCATTCCGTCGCCGCGCAGTCGCGACTAGTTAGTTCTAGCTAGCTAGCCAGCGCTGCCAACTTTTCTTTAACTTTTGCCACCGACGGGTTCGTCATCGCTTCGCCGTCAGAAAAAACAAGTGTCGGCACGGTCTGGTTGCCGTTATTGACTCGCTCAACAATCGCCGCAGCATCTGAGTCGTGTTCAAGATCAATCTCTGTGAAAGTTATGCCATCAGCGTTCAACATTGCTTTAAGTCGCTTGCAATAGCCGCACCATTGGGTGCTGTACATTACGAAATCAGTTTTGCTCATATCAACAATCTATCTTTGCCGTCGACGTGCTGGTTCAGTGCAAGACACGGTCGGCGATTATCTTGCCTGGGTTCATTATTCCGTTTGGGTCAAGAGCATTTTTAATTGTCGCCATAACATCAACTGCTTCACGACCGAGTTCGCTTACGAGATACCCGATTTTGCCAACACCGATGCCGTGTTCCCCTGTGCATGTTCCCTCAAGGCTCAGCGAGCGCTCAACTAACCGGGTGTGAAAGTCTTCAAGTTTCTCGATCGCGGCGTGATCGTTCGGGTCAGCGGTAAGCAAGACGTGAAAGTTGCCGTCCCCCACATGACCAACAATCGGTCCATATATTTTCGATGCAGCAAGATCTTGTTGCGTCTGCTCAATGCACTCGGAAAGCTTCGAGATCGGCACACAGATATCTGTGGCAAAAATATGACCATTCGGTTGGTGCGAGCGACACGCAAGACCCGCATCGTGTCGCGCCTGCCATAACTTTCGACGCTCGGCTTCATCAGTAGTTTGCAAAAAGCCTTGGCCACCATGCCGCTCGAGCACCTCACGTGCTGCGGCAATATCAATCTTCGTCGAGTCGTTTGTGCCATGAAACTCAAGAAGCAGCAAGTCTTTGTTCGGCAATGTCGTGCCCGAATAGCGATTCACAGCAACGACTGCATCTCGATCTACTAGTTCAATGCGAGCAACATCAATGCCGAGTTGAATCACTTCAATAACTCCGTCAACTGCGTTGCGAACACTGTCGAATTGCATCGTCGCTGCCGCAATAACTTCAGGGATTCCAAACACGCGCAATGTCAATTCGGTGATTACGCCAAGTGTGCCCTCTGAGCCGACAAATAAGTGCGTCAAGTCATAGCCTGCAGATGTTTTGCGCGCTCGTCGTGAGGTCGTGATCACTTCACCGTTTGCAGTCACAACCGTCATGCCCATTACCAGTTGTTTCATTGCGCCGTATTTAACGGTCGTCGTGCCAGAAGCACCGGTAGAAGCCATGCCACCCAAAGTCGCATCAGCACCCGGGTCAACCGGAAAGAAAAGCCCGTGCTTTGACAAGTACTCGTTCAGTTGTTTGCGACGCACACCCGGTTGAATCGTGCAATCCAAGTCTTCGCCACTTACGCGCAAGATTTTGTCCATCTGCGAGAGGTCAAGTGAAACTCCACCACGAATTGGCGTGCTGTTGCCCTCGAGTGACGTACCCGCACCCCAAGCGACCACCGGCGTCTTATTGTCGTTGCAAATTTTTAGCGCCGTCGCCACATCTTGCGTGCAAGTTGCAAACACAACTGCGTCGGGCAGAGTCGGCGTATGAAAACTCTCGTCTTTTGAGTGATGTTCGCGAATGGTGTCGTTGACGCTCACCTTTTGGCCGAGCGCCGCTTTCAATTCGTCAATCACCACATCTTGATCTTAAACGACAACCCTGTTTTTGAGGCAGAATTTTGGCTCAGAACAGTTAGTGTTAAATGACATGAGTTACGCAGACGTCAAAAGGCGCTTAGATGCAGGCGAAGTCGTCGTCATTGACGGCGCGACCGGCACTGAACTGCAACGGCGCGGTGCGCAAATGGACCCATCGGCTTGGTGCGGGCCAGCCTCGCTCAACAACAGCGAGTTACTTACTCAAGTACACCTCGACTACATCAAAGCTGGCGCTGACGTGATAACTGCAAATACGTTTGCATCCTCACGATTGATGCTCACACCTGCTGGGTTTGCCGATCAAGTCGAAGAGATCAACCGCGTTGCAGTTGAAGCCGCGTTGCGCGCACGCGATTTGGCGTCAACAACTTTGCCAGGTCGCAAGATTGCAGTGGCTGGTTCGCTCTCGCACATGTTGCCCGTGGCTGCCGGCACTGCAAAAGTAGATCAGGCCAAAGTGCCGTCGAACGGCGAACTTGCCCACGCGTTTGGCGAACTCGCAGAGATTTTGAAAAATTCTGGCGTAGATCACATCATGCTTGAGATGATGTACGAACCCAATCGCGTGCCAATTGCACTGAACGCTGCGCTTGCGACGGGTCTACCGGTTTGGTTTGGCATGAGTGCCCGACGCGCAACTGACGGTCGCGTGATCAGTTTCGACCAACATCAAGAAATACCACTCGGCGAAATAACAAAGTTGATTCCAAAGACTGGCGTTGATGTTGCGGGCGTCATGCACACGGGCTCAGAGTTGATCAGTGATTCGCTGGACGCATTGCGCAAAGACTTTTCTGGTCCGCTCGCGGCATATCCAGATTCAGGCTTCTTCGAAATGCCCGACTGGCGATTCGTTGATGTGATTTCACCTGAGCGACTCGAAAGTTTTTATGCTGAGTGGTTTAAGCAAGGTGCCCAAGTCATCGGTGGCTGTTGCGGGCTAACTGTCGATCACATTCACGCCGCCACCCGCGCCAAAAC
>JAEMTQ010000011.1 GCA_016462185.1 Ilumatobacteraceae bacterium | reverse complement strand
GGCAAGTTCCAACTTGTTGATCTGCCGCCAGCACCTCGAGGCATTCCTCAAATCGAAGTAACTTTCGATATTGACGCCAACGGCATTGTGCATGTATCGGCAAAAGATCGCGGCACAAACAAAGAGCAGTCAATGACAATCACTGGCCAGTCGTCTTTGTCAAAAGATGACATCAGCAAGATGGTCAAAGATGCCGAAGCGCACGCAGAAGAAGACAAGAAGCGTCGTGAAGAGGCAGAGGTTCGCAACAATGCCGATTCACTCGTGTATCAAACTGAAAAGGTTTTGCGCGAGCAAGGCGAAAAGCTCACTCCAGAAGACAAGACCGCAGTTGAAGGGCCGCTCGCAGATTTGCGCGCAGCACTTAACGGCAGCGATACAGAAACGATCAAAAACGCAACCGAAAAGTTGATGACTGCAAGCCAGGCTTTCAGCCAAAAACTTTACGAAGCTGCATCGCGTGATGCGAATGCCGAGGGTACATCTGCTTCTGGTCAACAAAACGGCGGCAACGACTCGGACATCGTTGATGCCGAAATTGTCGACGAGAAATAATCTCGAGTCGTCAATTTTTATGACCGATGAAAAGGCAGAAGTCCCGAGCGAAGAGCTGAGCATTGAAGCGCTTGTCGAACAACTGACACGCGAGCGCGACGAATTCAAAGATATTGCTTTGCGAGTGCAAGCAGAGTTCGAGAATTATCGCAAGCGTTCGGCTGCTCAGTTGATTGATGAGTCCGATCGCAACTCTGGGCGCATTGTTGAGGGTTTGTTGGCAGTTCTCGACGCTTGTGAAGCGGCAATGGCTCACGACATGGCCGGCGTTGAGCCGATATTTAGTGCAATGTTGACAGCGCTTCAAAAGCAAGGTCTTGAAGTACTTGATCTCGTCAATACGGTCTTTGACCCGAGCGTTGCTGACGCTGTAGTTCATGAACCAGCCGACGTAGATGGTGACGAGACGAAAGTTGTTGAAGTTTTACGAACTGGCTATCGCTGGAAAGGCCGAGTTCTTCGCGCCGCAATGGTGAAGGTCAAGGGATAACCCCGGTTTCGTGCAATGACCGCACAGCGTGAGTGGTTTGAAAAAGATTATTACGCCGTGCTTGGCGTCGCCAAAGACACAACCGATAAAGAAATCACGAAGACTTATCGCAAGCTAGCGCGCAAATATCATCCCGATACGAATCCTGGTAATTCTGCAGCCGAAGAAAAGTTCAAAGACATTTCGGCTGCTTACGACGTTCTTGGTGATGAATCGCGTCGCAAAGAATATGACGAAGTACGTCGAGCCGGACCATCTGCCTTTGGCATGAATGGTGCGCGTGGCGGCCACGGTGGGCCTGGCGGTTTTAGTGGCGGGCAACCATTCGATATGGGTGGCGCCGATATCAGCGACTTAATCGGTCAAATGTTTGGTGGTCGAGGTGGGCGAGGGCGTGGCGGTGTCGATCCACGACGGGGCACCGATTTAGAAGCATCGCTTGACATCAGTTTTCTTGACGCAGTCAACGGCACGACTACTTCGCTGCGTTTATCAACCGAGGGCGAATCTAATTCTCGTGAAGTAAATGTTCGAATACCTGCAGGTGTTGATAATGGTCAGCGAATTCGAATCAAAGGTCGCGGCGAACCTGGTCGCAATGGCTCGCCAGCAGGCGATTTGCTTTTGACCTGCAATGTTGGGTCGCATCATCTGTTTGGACGTGAGGGCAAAAACTTGACAGTTCAATTGCCAATTACTTTTACCGAGGCGGCACTCGGCGCGAACATTGAAGTGCCAACGCTCGACGGATCAACCGTCACTTTGCGCCTGAAAGCGGGCACACAAGCTGGCTCAAGACACCGCGTGAAAGGCAAAGGCATCAACGCCAACGGCGAATCTGGCGATCTGATCGTCAGTGTTGACGTGGTTGTACCAAAAGACCTGACCGATAAACAGAAAAAACTTTTGCAACAGCTCGACGAAATTTCCGAAGATTCACCACGAAGCCGAATGTTTAGTTGAATGACAAAGACTTCATCGGATTCATCAAATTCAAGCGATTTCTCAGAAAATTAAGGAGCCGAAATGAAATATGAAACTCAAGCCGTTTATGTGATCTCTGTTGCGGCCGAACTCGCAGGTATGCATCCGCAAACTTTGCGCATTTATGAGCGTCGTGGGTTGGTGCAACCTGCGCGCACCGCAGGCGGCAAACAACGTCGCTACAGCAATGCTGACATTGCTCAACTATTGCGCATCGCCGAGCTCACAGAACTCGGCATGAACCTTGAAGGAATTCGCCAAGTTATGGCGCTTGAAATTCAAGTCGCACAACTCAAGCAAGCGATTGCACAGTTACAAAACCAATTAGAGCGAGCGCAGTCAAACCCACAAACTAAATATGGGCTTGTGCCGGTGAAACAAACAACAATGTTTTTTGGTCGTACACCCAGCATTCTGGATGAGGAGCGCTGAGTTTTAGCGACTAGACTTTTGCTACGTACCTATAAAAATGGGAGCGTTAAATGCCTGTATCAGTCGTCGTCGGAACCCAATGGGGCGACGAAGGCAAGGCAAAAATCATCGACCTGCTCGCTGAGACTCACCAAGTAGTCGCGAGATACCAAGGCGGCCACAACGCGGGCCACACAGTTGTTGTCGGGGACCAAAAATATGCGTTACAACTTGTGCCGAGCGGTGTTTTTTATTCTCACGTAACACCGGTGATTGGCAACGGCGTAGTTGTCGACTTGCCGACTTTGTTCAATGAAATTGACACTCTTGAGTCGCGTGGCGTGAGCTGTGCACGACTCCGGGTTTCAAGTTTGGCGCATTTAATTTTTCCATGGCATCAGTCGCATGATGCGATAAGCGAGTCTGGCTTGGGCGAAAATAAAATTGGCACAACACTTAAAGGAATCGGCCCTGCATATGCCGACAAGGCTCGTCGAGTTGGTATTCGCGCTGGTGATGTGCGTGACCCACAGCGGTTCAAAAATTTGGTGCGAGAGCGCGCAATTGCTGAACAAAAAGTTCTCACCGCTTTGGGTGGCGAGCAACTAGATGTTGATTCAATTGTTGAAAAGTTCTCCCATTTAGGTGCGCGTCTCGCGCCGTACGTTGCCGACACGGTTAATTTTTTACATGATGCTTTAGACAGAAAAGAGAATCTGCTTCTCGAAGGGGCGCAGGCAACATTTTTAGATATTGATCACGGAACTTATCCGTTTGTGACGTCATCAAATCCGATCGCTGGCGGGGCTTGTGCCGGTTCTGGTCTCGGCCCGCGCGATATCACGCGAATCGTCGGTATCGCCAAGGCATACACAACACGCGTTGGCAGCGGACCGTTTCCATCTGAGTTGCTTGGTGAATTGGGCGACAAAATCGTGGACATCGGTCATGAGTTCGGCACCGTGACCGGTCGTCGCCGACGCCCAGGTTGGTTAGATCTGGTGATGTTGCGACATGCGGTGCGACTCAACTCGCTAACCGAGATTGCCCTCACGAAACTTGATGTTTTAGATACCTTTTCAACTGTGCGTGTTTGCGTGGGCTACGAGTTAAACGGCAAAGAAATTTCTGGCTATCCAGATGATTCACAAATGCTTGGTCAAGTCGTCGCAAAATATGTCGACATTCCAGGTTGGAACACGTCGGTGCGCGCAATCCGCAACTATAAAGACTTGCCAAAACAGTCTCAACAACTTATTGAACTTGTTGAAAAGCATGTTGGTGTTCCAGTGACGATGATCGGTGTTGGCCCCGAGCGAAACGAATGCGTGGTGCGTAAGTGATCGAGCGATACAGCCTGCCTGAAATGGCAGAAATATTTTCAGACGAGTCAAAATTTCGGCGCTACTTAGAAATCGAGTTACTTGCGACGTCAGCACACAGTGAAATTGGTGTCGTACCTCGAGATCATGCCCAAACTTGCCGCCAACTCGCACCAGCTGTAGACAAAGACTTCGTTGCCGCTGTTAGTGAGCGCGAGAAAGTTACCGATCACGATGTCGCAGCCTTTGTTGATGTTGTTCAACAACGCATCGGCATGCCGGCAGGTGCATGGATTCATCATGGACTTACAAGTTCAGATGTCGTCGACACGGCATGGTGTTGGATGTTGCGCGACGCAGCAACATTGCTTGACAAAGCAATTCTAGATTTCTACGAAGCGCTAGTAACTTTGGCCACCAAACATCGCAACACGGTGATGATCGGACGCACACACGGCGTTCACGCTGAGCCGACAACGTTTGGCGCAAAAGTTGCACTGTGGGCACTGCAGGTTCGTCGTGATCGTGAACGGCTCACAACTGCAACCTCGCGCATTTCTGTGTGCAAACTTTCAGGGGCGGTCGGTACATATTCAAATATTGATCCCCGCATCGAGCAAAGTGTGGGTGCGGCGTTGGGTTTGACGCCAGTTCCAGCAACACAAGTGATCGCTCGAGATAGACACGCCGAATATTTGTGGGCTTGTGCCAGCATCGGCACAACAATCGAAACGATCGCAGTCGAATTGCGACATCTTCAGCGCACCGAGGTAAATGAAGTTCGCGAAGGTTTCGCCGTGGGTCAAAAAGGTAGTTCAGCGATGCCTCACAAGCGCAACCCGATTTCATCTGAAACTCTCACGGGGCTGTCGCGTGTTCTCCGCGCCAACTTACAAGTCGGGCTACAAGATGTTGCTCTTTGGCACGAACGCGACATCTCGCACTCGTCTGCTGAGCGCATTGTTCTGCCAGATTCGTCGCTGCTTGCTTATTACGTTCTGCGTCGTGCGACGAAGTTGATTACAAATCTTGAGGTTGATGCAGAACAAATGAAACTCAACATTCAGCTCACGCATGGTGTCGTTTTTTCTCAGGCAGTGCTGTTGTCGCTGGTGAGCTCAGGCATGTCTCGTGACGAGGCATATCGACTAGTTCAAGAACTGGCGAATCAAGCGATCAGTTCAAAGACTAATTTTGCCGAACTTGTTGCCCAAGATTCACGGTGCAAACTTTCTGCCCGACAACTGTCTGAAATTTTTGATCTTGACAATTCGCTTAAGCGTGCGCAACTCGTTTTTGACTCGCTCTAACTATGAGTGAAACGTCGCGCGCACTTCCACAACTTGATGTGCGCAGACATGCCTTGCGCGAACATGTTTTGCAGCATTCGCTAAAAACGGGTTCGTTTACGTTGAAGTCGGGCCGCACAAGCAACTGGTTTTTAGATTCAAAACAAACTGCTTGTCGCAGCGACGGCATTTTGCTTGTCAGCGATGTCGCACTTGCGATTTTGCCGAGCGAGATTGATGCAATCGGCGGTTTAACGATGGGCGCTGATCCAGTTGCATTTGGTATTGCTGCAGTTGCTGCAACTCGTGGTCGAACATTGCGCAGTTTCAGTGTGCGTAAAGAAGCCAAAGATCATGGTGTGACTGGCCGAATTGCCGGCGCTTTGCAACCTGGCGACCGTGTGGCGATTGTTGAAGACACAGTCACTCGTGGCACCTCGCTTTTTGAAGCAGTCGAAGTGGTTCGTGCATTTGGCGCGACACCAGTTTTTATTACCGTGATCGTGGATCGAGGCGGCACTTGTGCCGAGATGGCTCTCAAGGCAAATATCAAATACGAACCAATGTTGACAGCGCCAGACCTCGGCTACGAATTTGGTTCATGATCACGCAAAAAGTTGATCAAAAACCCTTTGCCAACTAGTTAGTTAATTTTTAAGCGAGAAGTCAATCTCTCTTTGCAACACATTTGTGAGTGCAAGTGCATAAGCCGACGAGATGTGAGATATATCTCGATAAACAACCATGTTGCCGATCACAACTGGGCAGATCTGTGCCGTACAAAACCAATCAGTTAGATCAACGAACCTAGAAGTTTCACTGCTCCAGACACCTTTTAGAACTTCATAAGTTTGTGGGTTGAAAGCCACTTCGCGCAAAAAAGTGCAATTCTGCACGCTGTTTGCGTTGCCTGAGAGACAGATCGGCACATGTAGTTGAGGCACGGGGGTATCAGCCAGATAAAGCACGTTTTGGCCATTAGCTGTGATCGCCGCATGTAAATCGCTGAGATTGTTTATCAGTCCATCTGGCGATTCATCGGCAAGATCTTCAGGATTTGTGAATCCCGAAATAATCACTAGCGAAAACTTCTTATCATTAATTAGTTGAAGAGCGTTTTGTTGCCAAACTTTACATTTCTCAATCACGCCAGTTTCAAGACCAAGTGGTGTGCAACCAGAGCGGGTATAAGTTTGAAATTTGAAGCCACGTTGTTCGGCAACTCGGCGGAGCGGCTCGAACCATTGAGCCGCGTGCGAGTCACCAAACAGCGCAATTGAAGTCGCCGAGTTTGGATTACCAAAAATACATTGCGGTGGTTCATCTAAATCATGATCGTGGCAGCCGATTTTGTAAATCTCGGGTTCGTCAGCATCAAGTTCAACCAATGTCGGCTCAAGATCAGGTGGCAGTGAAGCGATGTCACTGGCACGATTCAAAAATTCTTTGAGCTGATCATCTGAATATTGAAAAACGGTTGTCGCTGTTACAGAGTTTGTACTTTCAGACGACTGATTTTCTATAGTTTTGATTTCTCTCGCGCTTGTTGGTGCTGTGATCAGCGATGCCACCAACCCAATGACGATCAAAACAACGCCGAAGGTCAACGTGCGTTGAGTCGATCGTATGAAGTTTGGAACGCGATGAATCGGCTGTTCAACAAATTGAAAACTAAGTTCGGCAAATATAAAAGTTGCCACAAGACAGAGAGCTACTTGAATTGCACTCAGGTCGGTTTTGTTCGCCGCCTTGGCCACGATGAGGATTGGCCAGTGCCATAAGTAAAGCGAGTAAGACCGACTGCCAACCCATTGCAAAATTCGAATTTCGAAAACCCGACTGGGCCCAAATCTTGAATTGTCATCTGAAGCGATCATCATCAGAGTTGCAACGACCGGCAACACGGCCGCATACCCAGGAAACACAGTTCGGCTGTCATATAAAAAGCCAGTAACCAGCACCGAAATAACCGCCAACCAACCGAGAGATTCGCGGAGCACCGAGTTGGTTCGTTGGACTTGTGTATAGACAAGCGTTAAAAGCGCCCCCGCTCCCAACTCCCATGCACGAAATGGCAAGAGATAAAAAGTTGCTGAAGGCATTTTCGAAGTCAGCGCGACACAAAGCACCAAAGATATTGCCGTAATCAAAGCGAGGCCAATCTTCAGCATCACTTTTGTGTTGCGTTGTATCTTCAGCAACAACATCACAATCAACGGAAAGAAAATATAGAACTGCTCTTCTACGCCAAGCGACCAATAGTGCTGCAGTGGCGACGGCGGCAGAGCCGATTGCAAATAGTCAGACTCGCGCGAAGCGAACAAGAGATTCGTGATAAAAAGTGCCGCCGCGCGCGCGTCTTGTGTCAGGTCACCGAGTCGAAGTGGTTCAAGCCAAATTCGCGACATAACGAGCGTGCCAACTACTGCAACAAGAGATGCCGGAAGCAAGCGGCGAATTCGACGCGCGTAAAAGTCGGTGAGTGAGATTTTTCCGTTTAGATCAAATTCACGAACAAGCAGATTGGTGATCAGAAATCCAGAGATGACAAAAAAGATGTCAACTCCGATGTAGCCACCTGAAAATCCAGGGATCTCTGCGTGGTAGGCGAGAACCAACAGCACAGCCAAAGCACGAATGCCTTGAATGTCGCGACGTCGCCTAAAAAACTGACGCGTTGGATCTACAGCGTCGTCAGTTGAAGTGAACATCAAATTAAGAGTAATTAAATTGTGGTCGGGACCGGCGTCGATCCGGTGACCCTGCGCTTTTCAGGCGCATGCTCTGCCTACTGAGCTACCCGACCTTGAAGAGTGCAAGCACTCCCCAGCGGTCCCGACGGGACTCGAACCCGCGACCTCCGCCTTGACAGGGCGGCGTGAACTCCAACTTCACCACGGGACCAGATTCTGCTTTCGCTGAAACTGACCTTCGCACCCCCAACGGGATTCGAACCCGTGCCGCCACCTTGAAAGGGTGGTGTCCTAGGCCACTAGACGATGGGGGCATGGACCTACTATCCGTTGAGAACCACTGAAATCTATCACCGCCAATTGCCGAAAAACCTTCGAATTCGCACGAAATCGTAAAACAATCAAAGTCCACTACTTTGAGCGCTTACTGTCCACTCAAGTAGCCATCCGAGGTACTCGTAGAGCTCTTTTTGGACACTTTGCCCGTCATCATCATCGCTCGCGCCATCGCTTGAGTCTTCATTTGATGCGCCATCATGTTGTGAATTGTTCTGCTTTTCATAATCTGACTCGGCAATATCTAGCGCCGTACCGATTACAAGTCGCAACGAGTTGATACTGCGCGAAAAAGCGTCTATTTCTTCGGCAGTTATTTCGTTTTCTTGGGTCAGTACTTTTATCGCTGTATCAATGGCTGCTAGACGCGACTCAAGAAGTTCATCGCGCATCAAGCGCTGATATTCGGCATCTTTTTTTGGATCATTGTGATACGCGGTTGGAAACAGTCGGCGCAGCGCAGCGTCGTCGTTTGAGTTCGTCAGCGATGTGCGCAGTTCTTCAATCAAATTAGTCAAGATTTTTCGATGATCATCAGGAAGATCAACTTTGAAAGTGCCCGATTTGGTGCGAACTATCGGGCCGTTTTTGCTTTTCACAACGACTCATGTTCCATGGTTGCCCACAAGCCGTGTTCGTGCAATCGATAGACATCAAATTCGGCACGTTCACGCGAACCACTAGCCACCACCGCGCGTCCTTTGTTGTGCACGTCCAGCATCAATTCAGTGGCTTTTTCCAGGCTGTATCCGAAGAGTTTTTGAAATACAAATGTCACATATGACATCAAATTGATCGGGTCGTTCCAAACGATCACGATCCACGGACGCTCAGATTTCGTTTCGTCATCAAGACTTGGCTCTTGCACCTGCGCAGGTTGCACACTCGCCTTGATAAAAACATTCATATCTACAGTGTGGCGTATGAATTTGACAAATTCATCGTACGATTGGCGCGTGCCAATCAATGTTCGTCCCGTAGTGCCATCAAGGTTGTTCGCGCACGAATCAAATCGGTCACCAAAGTCAGTCGTGGGCGGTTACATCGGTTTGACCAAACCACGAATTATCGAACTTCTTTTGATCACAACAGTGCCGACCATGGTGTTGGCAGCAGGCGAATGGCCAAGTTGGTCGTTGATTGCGATCACCTTGCTTGGTGGTTCGTTGGCCGCAGGCGGCGCAAATGCGATCAACATGTACATTGATCGCGATATCGACAAGTTGATGAAGCGCACTCAAAATCGACCGCTTGTAACTGGTTTGATCAAGCCACGCAATGCGCTCGTGTTTGCAGTTGCTCTTGAAGTGATCGCTTTTGCAATTTTATGGACAGGCGCAAATTTACTTTCAGCAATTTTGGCTTTGAGCGCGACAGCTTTTTATGTGTTTGTCTATTCAATGTGGCTTAAGCGCACGAGCAAACAAAACATTGTCATCGGTGGCGCAGCCGGTGCGGTACCAACTCTCGTTGGTTGGGCTGCGGTGACCAACACAGTCGGCTGGCCGGCGATCTGGTTATTCGTGATCATTTTCTTGTGGACCCCGCCACACTTTTGGGCCCTGGCAATTCGTCACTCAGACGAATACCGCGCCGCCAACGTGCCAATGTTGCCCTCGGTTGTTTCAATCGAAAAAACAATTCGCACGATGGTCATTTACACAGTGGTACTTACGCTCACAACTTTTGTGATGATCCCTGTTGCAGATTTAGGATTTATTTACGGTGTCACTGCCGCTGTTTGTGGCACGGGTTTCATCGTCGGCACCGCGATGCTCAGCCGCAAGCCAACCCAAGCGTGGTCAATGCGCGTGTTCTCTTTTTCAATCACTTATGTCACTTTGTTATTCGGTGCTTTAATGCTGGATGTCTTAGTTTCAACGACTTAGTGCAATAGAGAAGTTTCCCTATTAAACAGGCAAACTGTTAGCGTTATCTGAGTTATGACGGCTATTGATTCAAGCTCTTCGACCGCGATTTCGCATCCGACTACGGCTGGTTCAATGACTACTAAATCAACTTTTCTTGGGACTATCGCGGCGTATTTAATGGCGACAGACCATACGCGAATTGGTCGTCTTTTAATTTCTTTTTCAGCAATTTTTGCCATTGGCGCAGCAGCCGAAGGTGCTCTTTTGGGCGCCGAAAGAATCAGCTCAAGTTCTTCGCTAGTTGATGCAGGAATACTCGTCCAGCTGTTTTCAGCATTTCGTTTTGACCTGATTTTTGCCGTTGGCGCCCCATTGATGTTGGGCATTGCAGTTGCCATTGTGCCGATGCAAATCGGTGCACGTTCTTTGGCTTTTGCTCGTGGCGCGCAGTTCGGTTTTTACCTCTGGTTGTTCGGTGTTGTTTTGGTCGGCACGTCGTATTTGAACAACGGTGGTCCTGGTGGCGGAAATGCTGACATGGTCGATCTGTTTCTTGTTGGCTTGGGCTTAGTCATCGCAGGACTCACTGTTATTAGCGCGTCTATTGCAACAACAGTTTTAACTTCTCGTCGCGCCGGAATGACGCTGATGGAAGCTCCAATTTTTTCGTGGTCAGCATTGATCGCAAGTTTGTCTTTAATTTTTACTCTGCCAGTCATGGCTGGTGCTTTGATTTTTGTCGCAGTTGACCACACTTACGAGCGAGCAACATTCGGCGCTACGCAAGGCGTAAATGCGTGGATCGGTTGGGCGTTCACCGCACCGCAAATTTTTATTATCGCAATTCCAACGCTTGGCATCTTGGCGCAAATCGTGGCGACAATGACTCGTGGCAAGCAGCCACTTCGCGCAGGTCTGTTTGTTGGTGTCGGTTTGATGTCGGTCACCGTCATCGGTTCGGTAACGCAATCTTCGTTCAGCGCCAATTTCTCGGGCGGGCTCAGCGAGATAGCCAAATCGCTGATTCCATTTTTGTTTTTCAACGCTTTTTCGATTCTCGGTGTGTTGGTCGTTCTTGGTTTGTGTCTGCTTGCTCTTAAAAACGAGAAAGCAAAACCAACTGCACCATTCGTGCCGGCGTTTCTCGGTGTCGGCATGGTTCTGACAGGCATGGTCGGTAATGCGGCGCATAAAATTTCAAACTTCGGTCTGGTCAACACGGTTTTTGAAGAAGCCGTACTTGTTTATATTTGTTACGGCGTATTGCTCAGCAGCCTTGGTGCCATAGCCCACTTCGGACCACGAATTTGGGGCAGAGAAATTCCATCTACGGCAGTTGTCGGCCTTGGGTTGCTTGGGTTCGTAGCCACAGTGCTGGCGTCGTTGCCTTATTTCATTGCCGGTTTTGCTGATCAGCCATCTGGTGTGGCCGATGGTTTCAACTATTCAGGACCAGCCTGGCTATGGAACTCACTCGTTGCCGCGGGCCATTCATTGATGGCTCTTGTTGTGTTGTTGTCGGTTGCACTTGCAACAAAATCTTTTCGTTCGGGCAAAGTCAGCACTGCAACCAGTGCCGATCTTTACGAGAGCGTTAACGGTTAAGGAACTTTGAGATGAACACTTCAGCAACCGCACTCGGCTCAGGACCAAAAGTCGTGATGCGTCGACCAACACTCGTGTTGTCGGGTTTGTTGTCAGCAGTCAGCGCGATGTTGATGGGTTCGATGTTGGCAATTTGGCTTGACTTCAGATCAAAAGCACCATTGCGCGAATCTTCTGACGGCAGCATGATGTTGCGCGATTGGTTGCCAGAGAACATCAAGATTCCAGAGGTCGCGACAAACACAATGATGATGACTTTTGTTATCACCTGCGTGATGGCGCAATGGGCTGTCTACTCTTCTCGTCGCAATGATCCAAAACACACTTCGCTTGCTCTTGGTGTCGTTCTGCTCACAGAGATTGCTTTAATCAACGCACAAGTTGCTATTTATTTGCAAATGGATATTGCTGTTCGCGACGGAAGTTACATGATGATGTTTTATGCCGTGACCACAACGATGTTGACGATGATTGTCATCTGTATGGGCTTTACATTGTTGGCTTTGTTCAGATCAATCGGTGGTCGCGCTGGTGACCGCGATTTGGTTTCAGCACACGCGCTTTATTGTTACGCCATCGCTGTAATTTTTGCAGCCGTGTGGTTCGTGGTTTACGTTCAAAAGTAGGGATGATGTTTTCAACAGGTTTTAAATACTTCTTCGGAGTAACAGTGCTTTCGGTTGTTGCACTCGTTATGTCGGTTGCATTATTCAAGAACCTTGCCCTGATCGGTGTGGCAATCACGTTTTTAATCGCAGCGGGCGCGCTGTTGACGGGACTTGCAATAATCACAAGCGACGGCACAACCCGCGATGCCAACGTGCAGACATCTGACATGACAACACAAAGTTTGTGGCCACTCGTAACTGGCATCGGCACGGTGTTTCTGGCACTTGGCTTAGTCACGTCATCAATCGTGTTCTTTGGTGGAGTTGTCGTCTTGCTGGCTGCACTCAGCGAATGGATGATTCAAGCTTGGAGCGAACGTGCTTCAAGTGATGCAAGCCATAATGCCGAGGCTCGAAAACGATTGTTGAACCCGATTGAGTTTCCAGTTTTGGCTGCACTCGGTCTTGGTGTTGTGATTTTTGCATTTTCACGAATCATGTTGACAGTCGATAAGTCAACTGGGGCGGTGTTGTTTATTGTTGTCGGCACTCTTGTTCTCGTTGCCGGAACCCTTTTTGCAATCAAGCCAAACATGAAGCGCTCGGTAGGTGCGGCAATTTGCGCACTAGGCGCGATTGGCATCATTGCCGGCGGAGTTGCTAGCGCAGTCTCTGGCGAACGTGAAGAACTCGCGCTCGCAGCCGAAGAAGGTCACTTCACGCACAAAGAGTGCGGCCCAGAAGAATCCGAATATTTTGACAAACTCAAAGAAGAAACGCTGTCTCTACGTAGTGCAGTTAGCGCGACAATCATTTACCAAGATGGCGAATTGATTGCCAAAATCCAAGGTTTAAACAAGCCGCAAAAATCAATCACGGTGCCACGCTCAAACGCAACCAATATTATTTTCAGAAATGCAACGGAAGGCGAGTTTCGCTTGGTTGTCGATTTAGGCAAACCTAAGACCGAAGATAAAGACTCAGATCACGATGTTGACTGCACGCAACTCATTGAAACCGGGGGCGAACAAAGCCTCACTTTGAAAATTCCAAAGTCTTCAAGTGCCGATAATCACTACAAGTTGTTTATCGCGGGCGCCGAAGATAAGCAGATAATAGTGGTGGTGCCTTAATGCATAAAACATTAAAATCTGCGGTTGTAGTTTTTGTAGGTTCGTTAGTGGCTGCAAGTTGTGCAACAAACGCACCGCAAGACACTTGGCAGCCCAAAGGCCCAAACGCCAAACTCATCGACGATCTTCAGCAACCTGTTTTCGCAGTCGCAGGCATCATCGGTTTAATTGTTGCTGCTGCCGTTACTTATACGGTCATCAAATATCGAGATCGTGGTCAGCCAATTCCTGAGCAGACGCACGGCAAACCAGCACTTGAAATTACGTTGACGGTTATTCCGGCTTTGATCTTGGCTGTTGTCGCAGTTTTCACGTTTGGCGCAATTTTTAAATTGGCAAAAACAGATGACACTGAGATGATCATCAACGTCACTGGTCAACAGTGGTGGTGGGAGTACGACTACCCCGTACAAAACGAATTTGGTATTACATCACCAATCATCAGTTCGGGCCAACTCGTGATGCCGGTCGGCACAAAAGTTTTGTTGCGCGAGACAAGTCGCGATGTGATCCATTCGTATTGGATCCCGGCATTAAACGGCAAGCGCGATGCGGTGCCTGGTCGAGTGCAGACCCTGCGTCTTGAAGCCGATGAGCCTGGTATTTACGCGGGTCAATGCACAGAGTTCTGTGGTCTTTCGCATGCCAACATGCGAATGGAAGCAGTTGCGCTGAGCAAAGAAGATTTCGCCAAGTGGGTTGCCAATCAGCAGGCGCCGTACGTGGTGCCAGCAAAAGATTCGCTTGCCCAACAAGGTGAAACAGTGTTCCTTAATCAGTGCGTTCGATGCCATCAAGTAAACGGTTTGATGCGTGCCGACGGCACACCTGCAATTGCCGCTCCAGATGAAAACGTTTGGTCGGGTGCGGCGCCAAATCTTTCGCACTTGATGTCACGCAACACGTTTGCTGGCGCAGCATTTGATCTTTTGTCAAAGAAGTGTCGTGACGAAGTTTGGGGAGCGCCAAGCAACGTGGTTGGCGCAAAGTATTTGGCTGGCGTCACCGAAGACTGCTTGAATCAAAAAGATCTGCGAGCATGGTTACGCAATGCTCCTGAGATGAAACCGATGTATGCGAACCCCGCCGACCTTGAGATCAGCAACGGCAAATACCGTGGCATGCCGTATCTCGCGCTCAGCGAAGACGACATCAACAAACTTGTGGCATACCTTTTAACCCTGAAGTAACAATAGAAACCGAGCACCATCATGGCCATTATTGAACGTCCAGCCCCAACAGTTCCAGCAGTTGTCACGCCAACGTCTACATACGGCGTACTCAAACGACCCGTCTCTGCGACAGGTTGGCGCTCATGGGTATTTACTGTTGACCATAAAAAAATCGGAATCATGTACGGCGCTACTGCGATGTTCTTTTTTATTGTTGGCGGTGTCGAAGCGTTACTGATTCGTTTGCAACTTGCCGCCCCAAACGGCAAAGTGTTGAACGCCGATCTTTACAACCAAATGTTTACGATGCACGCAACCACTATGGTGTTTTTGTTCGTAATGCCGATGGCGGCGGCTTTCGCTAACTATTTCGTGCCGCTACAAATCGGTGCACGAGATGTTGCTTTCCCGCGACTCAATGCATTTAGTTTTTGGGCGTTGTTGTTCGGCGGAATCTTCCTCAACTTGGCCTGGTTTTTAGGAGGAGCAGCAGACGGTGGCTGGTTCATGTATGCGCCAAACTCTGGTCCGGTATTTTCGCCAACTAACGGCGTCGACTTCTGGGCCCTTGGCTTACAGATAACCGGAATTGCATCTTTGGCAGGAGCGATCAACTTGATCATCACCGTGCTCAACATGCGCGCTCCGGGCATGTCACTGATGAAGATGCCAATTTTTACTTGGATGATTACTGTCGTGCAGTTTTTGTTGCTGTTCGCGGTGCCAGTCATCACCGTGGCGTTGTTTTTGCTTTCGTTCCAACGCAACTTTGGTGCGCGCTTTTTCGACGTGGCCGCAGGCGCTGATCCTTTGTTGTGGCAGCACTTGTTTTGGATCTTCGGTCACCCCGAGGTTTACATTTTGATTTTGCCTTCGTTCGGCATTATTTCTGAAGTGCTTCCGGTGTTCTCACGCAAACCGCTCTTTGGTTATCCGTTTGTTGTTTTCTCGGGTGCCGCAATTGGTTTTGTTGGCTGGGGAGTTTGGGCTCACCACATGTTCGCTTCGGGTCTCGGCCCTGTTTCGGTCGCCGTTTTCTCGCTCACAACGATGGCAATCGCGGTGCCTACCGGCGTAAAAATCATCAACTGGACGCTCACAATGTGGGGCGGCAAGCTTTGGTTCACTACCGCAATGAAGTTTGCAATCGGTTTGATCGTCTTGTTTACGGTCGGTGGCTTGTCTGGTGTAACGCACTCAGTAGCCCCATCTGACACACAGCAAACCGATACGTATTACATCGTGGCTCACTTCCACTATGTGTTGTTCGGTGGTGCGGTGTTAGGCATTTTTTCTGGTTTCTACTATTGGTGGCCAAAAGTATTCGGCAAAATGCTGAACGAGAAACTTGGATCATGGAACTTCTGGTTGATGATCATCGGTTTGAATTTAACTTTCGGTCCGATGCACATCTTGGGGTTGCAAGGCCAACCACGTCGTATGTATCGATGGACAGAGGCCCGCGCCGGTGAGGGTTTTTTCAATCTCGCCTTTTGGAACATGATCGCTTCAATCGGCTCGTTTATTTTGACCACTGGCATTTTGATGTTCTTAATCAACGTCTGGGTGACTTGGCGCAATCCGAAAAAAGCGCCTCTTGATCCATGGGATGCTCGCAGCCTTGAGTGGATGACAACTAACCCACCAAAAGAACACAACTTTGACGTGATTCCAACCGTGCATCACCTTGACGAGTTTTTTCATCGCAAATATGAAGAAGATGCAACCACTCACACGATGAAGCAAGTAGCCACAGCCGAAGAGTTAATGGCCGAGCAAGAACGCAATGCCGACAAGCACATTCACATGCCATCGCCTTCTTATTGGCCGATCGTTTTGGCTTTTGCCTTGCCGATAATTACATTCGGCATCATTTATTCGTATTTGATTTCGGTCGTGGGTGGCGTAATTGTTTTGTTCGCCGCTTACGGTTGGGCACTTGAGTCGAGCACAGCACCAGATTCAGATTTTGAAAACAACACCCCAGGAACGGCGCTGGCAATTCATGACTGATGTAACTCACGATCACGCCAGCAGCACCGGCATCTCGAATGTCAAACTCGGCATGTGGGCCTTTTTGGGTTCAGAATGCTTGTTGTTTGGTGGCTTAATTTCGACTTACATGTTGTATCGCGGTCGCGTTACAGGTGGTCCTCGACCTTCACAGATTTTTGACATTCCGTTCACTTCAGTGAGCAGTTTCATTTTGTTGATGAGCTCTTTGACGATGGTGTTGGCAGTAAGTGCAGCGCACAAAGAAGATGATCGCAAAATCAATTTGTGGCTGACCGTCACGGCGTTGCTTGGGGCAACATTTGTTGGTGGCCAGGTTTATGAGTTCACTGCGTTCTACAAAGAAGGCTTGGGCTTCTCAACAAGTCTGTTCGGCTCGAGTTTCTATACATTGACCGGCTTTCACGGCGTTCACGTAACCGTTGGCATCATCATGTTGATGTCGCTTGTCGGTATTTTGAAGCGCAGCAAAGTGCCTGGCAAGAAAGCCGAAGTAGTCGAAATGATCGGTCTTTACTGGCACTTTGTCGACATTGTTTGGATCGTTATCTTCACGCTCGTTTATTTGATTCCGGTTTGATCGTGACGACTGAAACAGCACCCTCAACACACGAAAAAGAACACGGCATGAGCGATGCCGGTTATATTCGCATTGCTTTAATTTTGGCGGCAATTACTGCGCTTGAAGTTTCAACTTATTATGTTGACTTTGGGGTGCTCTTTTTGCCTGCTTTGTTGATCATGATGGTGGTCAAGTTTGTGATGGTTGTTAGTTATTTCATGCATCTTAAATTTGATAACAAGGTTTTCAGTTATTTGTTTTATGCCGGCTTGGCTTTGGCCGTGGGTGTTTACATCGTGTTTCTCTCAACATTTAAATTCTTTTTACAATAAGTCTCTGAGTTGCAGATGATTTCGCAAATTGCGAATCCATGGCGATTTCAGCCCCACCCAGAAGTGTGGTTGTTGGTCGTGTCTGTGCTTTTCTCATACATTTATGCAGTGAGGGTGCTCGGGCCTGCCGTAGTAAAAAATGGGCCAGCGATCACGACCAAACAACGCAATGCTTTTATTGCTGGAGTTTTACTGTTATGGCTTGCCTCAGATTGGCCCGTGCATGATATTGCAGAAGAGTATTTGTACTCAATGCATATGTTTCAACACATGGTCTTGTCGTATTTCATGCCGCCACTAATTCTTTTGGCAATTCCGAAGTGGATGTTCGACGCCGTACTTGGCGCAGGTCTCGTAAGAAAAACTTTTAATTGGCTGGCCAAACCAGTTATTGCGGGTGTTTTGTTCAACGCAATCGTAATGATCACCCATATTCCACAAATCGTCAATCGCAGTGTCTCGAACCCCCCGTTGCACTATTTCATACACGTGTTGTTGATCGTCATGGCATTACTCGTGTGGGTTCCGATTTGTGGCCCTGATCGTAAACTTCATTTGCAGTCGGGCGGCAAGATGATTTATTTGTTTTTAATGTCGGTCGTGCCAACTGTGCCGGCTGCTTGGCTAACTTTTGCCGAAGGTGCTGTTTACAAGCACTACGACACTGCAGTGCGAGTGTGGGGTCTTTCAGTGACAACAGATCAGCAGATTGCGGGTGCGATCATGAAAACTGGAGGCGCAATCTTCTTGTGGTCAATTGTCGTGTTCTTATTCTTTAAGCGGTTTAGCGCGGGTTTTTCAGCCGAACAGTCGTATCGAAAAAATTCTGAGACCAGCACTGAAGATGTTTTGACGTTCAAAGATGTCACCGACGCTTTTGGGCGAGTACCACCCGCGCAAGAGCCGCAATCAAAAATTTAGTCAGACCATTTAAAACTAAACACAGCAATTAGGCACGCCCCAGTAGCCCAAATCGCAAGGCTTGCTAAATCAGAAATCTTTAATTCATCGTTGCCGAAAATACCTCGCAACAGTTCACTCAGCAGTGAACTCGGAAGTACTTCAGCAAGCCACGCAATACTTTTTGGCAATTCACTATTCGGAATAAGAATTCCGCCAAGAAGTAACAGCACAAGATACAAACCATTTTGCGCTGCAAGGTTTATTTCAGCGCGAAGCCGACCCGCCATGATTAATCCAAGTCCTGCAAAACAACTTGTGCCGAGAACTAAAGCAAGCAACAGACTTGGCAGATTTATTGAACTTGGGTTCCATCCCAAAATCAGACCGACTGCAACCAAGGCCAATAACTGGGTGACCTCGATGCAACAGGTTGCAACAACCTTGGCCGCTACTAGCCGTTTGGTGCCGAGCGGAGTTGTTCCAAGGCGCTTAAGCACGCCGTAACTACGTTCAAAACCAGTAGCGATACCAAGGCTGACCATCGCCGTTGACATGATCGCCAAACTAAGAATTCCGGGCATCAGAAAATCTATATTCGCCAGACCGTCTGTCGGCAAGACATTAGTTTGTGAAAAAAACACAAGCAACAAGACAGGTATGCCAATCAGCAGCAACAGCTGTTCGCCATTGCGTGCCATCACGGTGAGTTCTTGTCGAAGTTGAGAGCCAAACATGTTTATAGTCGTCTCGATGGTTGAGATTTGCCAGACAGCGATCGAAAAATATCTTCTAGCGACTGGCTTGCACCTCGATGAGAGTCACGCAATTCGCTTAATGATGCATTGGCGATCAGGGTTCCGTGTTCAAACATCAAGACATGATCGGCCACACGTTGTGCCTCATCTAGTTCATGGGTTGCCAAAATCACAGCGCAGCCATCTTCGGCGAGTTGACGCACAATGCCCCGAATCAAATCGCGCCCGAAAATATCAACACCAGATGTCGGTTCATCCAAGAATGCAATCTTTGGTTTGGCTGCAAGAGCGAGTGCAAGTGACAGACGTTGTTTTTCGCCGCCCGAAAGTTTGCGCCAAGTTGATTTTTGCCGACCGTTGAGGTCTACGGCAGTAAGCAAATCTTTTGCAGTCGTGCGATTGTCATAGAGGTTGCAGTAGTGCTCAGTGATTTCAAGCACGCGCGAACCTGGGTAGACGCCACCATCTTGCAACATCACACCGATTTGTGAATTGAGTTCAAGTCGATTCTTTTTAGGGTCAAGCCCCAGTGCGGTAACTGTGCCACTTGAAGCCGATCGAACCCCGCTACAAACTTCCATGGTCGATGTCTTACCCGCACCATTAGGGCCGATGACCACAGTTACTTCTCCTGCTTTAGCGTCAAATGAAACATCGTTTACTGCACGTAAGTCGCCATAATCAACAACAAGATTTCGCACACTGAGTGCGTCTTGGCGAGATGGATCAGAATTATTCATCACCATTACAGTACGCAATTCACAGGACTTCGCAGACATCTAACGGCTAATCTGACTGTGTGATTGATGTCCGATTACTGCGCACAGAGCCAGCGTCTGTCAAGGCGGCGATGGCTCGTCGGGCCAAACCTGCACTTCTTGGCGAACTCGAACACGCTGAGCGTCTTGACGCACGATTGCGTGACATCACAGTTGAGCGAGATTCAAATCGTGCGCAGATAAATAGCTTGTCAAAAGATGTTGCGATCAAGCGTCGAGAAAAAGACGACACTGGCGCCGAAACATTGATGAATCAAAGTAGGGCACTCGGCGAAACAGAAAAGAAACTAGCCAGCGAATATGACGAAGTCAGTGCGGCTTTGCGCGAAGTATTGCTGCTCGTGCCGAATATGCCGCATGCCGACGTGAGCGCAGGCAACAGCGACCAAGACAACAAAGTAGTCAAGGGTCCGTTGCAAATGCCCGCCAAATTCGCCGACTATCAACGTGTGCCTCACTGGGAGACTGGTTCAGCACTTGGAATTTTAGATAATGAGCGCGCCGTAAAAATCAGTGGCGCAATGTTCACGATGCAACGCGGGCTTGGCGCGACAATGGCTCGAGCGCTTTGTCAACTTGCGCTTGATCGCAATGCCGACGCCTACGAAGAGATTCGTCCACCAAGTTTGGTTTTGTCCAGCACTTTGACGGCAACAGGTCAATTGCCAAAGTTTGCCGACGACGCGTTTTCAATTCAGCGCGACGACCTTTGGTGCATTCCAACCGCCGAAGTGCCGTTGACAAGTTTGCACGCTGGCGAGACACTTAAAGCCGAAGAGTTGCCGCTGCGATACATGGCCCACACTTCGTGTTTTCGCCGTGAAGCCGGCTCAGCAGGTCGTGACACCCGCGGCATGTTGCGCACTCACGAGTTTGACAAAGTTGAGATTTTGGCCGTGACAACCCCACAACAAGCACCCGAGATGCTTGTTGAACTCACTAATCGTGTTGAAGCGACAATTGCTGCGCTTGGTTTGCCGTATCGGGTGCTTGAAATTTGCACGGGCGATCTCGGACAATCGCACCATCGCAGTTTTGACATCGAGGTTTATGCACCTGGCTGCGACCAATGGCTTGAAGTCAGTTCAATTAGTTGGTTCAGCGATTATCAAGCGCGTCGTGCCGATATTCGGTTTAAACAAACTGGTGCAAAGGGCAGTGAGATTGCCCACACGCTGAACGCATCTGCGTTGGCAGTTCCACGAGTTTGGGCTGCAATTCTTGAAAATTTCAGACAAGCAGACGGCTCAGTTGCGATTCCTGAAGTTCTGCAACCGTATATGCGGGGCGCAAAAGTAATCGCAGCCAAATCATGACACTGCGCGATCGTCGCGTTCAATATGAAACAGCAGGCTTAGATCTAGCTGATCTAGATCGTGACCCAATCGTTCAGTGGCATGCGTGGTATGACCAAGCCGCTAGTGCTGGTGTCGCCGAACCAAATGCGATGACAGTTTCAACGCTCGATGAAGATATGGCCCCAGATTCGAGAGTGGTTTTGGCTCGCGGGGTCGATCACCGTGGTTTTATTTTTTACACGAATTATGACTCAGCGAAAAGCCAGCAACTAGTCAAAAATCCGGTGGCTAGTGCGGTGTTTGCGTGGCTTGATTTACATCGTCAAGTGAGGGTGCGTGGCTCAGTGCAACGCGTTGCTGATCAAGAGAGTGACGAATACTTCGCTTCTCGTCCACGTGAATCACAAATCGGTGCATGGGCATCGCCGCAGTCGCAAGTTATCAGTGACAGAGATTTTCTTGAACAAAGATTCGCCGAATTTCGTGCGAAATTCAACGATCAGTCGGTGCCTCGTCCGCCATATTGGGGTGGCTGGTTACTGGTGCCTTCGGCGATTGAGTTCTGGCAAGGTCGCCCAAGTCGGTTGCACGATCGATTTGTTTACACTTCTGAAAAATCAGCCCAGCAGTGGCAGATTCAGCGACTCGCTCCGTAATTATTGTTTCGCTGGTTGCCAGGTCTTCGCGGTAGCCGTTAGCGCACCGATCAGAGCTTGCGTGTGAGGTGTCAGACCGTCGCCTTGCCAGTCTTTCCAAAATCTTCCGACACCGCGTACGCGAGGTGGCAATTCGATCTGCACGCCTGCAAGTCGCGGCAAGTTAACAGGATTATTTTCATGCAGTCCGCGCAAGTCAACAGGAATCGTCTCAAGGTCGTGGCAGATCTCGTAATCAGGCAGTGCTTGCACGAGGTGTGTCGAGAGGTGTCCAGCCAGGTGGCGATTTCGTCCACCTAAAAGTAGTGAGGTGAAAAAACCCTCGCGACCAAATCCGTGCACGGTGATTACGACATCAACGTGATCGATGAAACTCTTCAGCGAGTTCGAAAACTTTGGCGAAACTTCGTGCGACGGCACGTGCCATTTGAGTCCTTGAGGCTGATGCACGCCGTAATACGACGAACCTGATTGCTCGGCTGCCTGTTGGGCAATTACGTCTGTGAGATGTTCGAGCCCGCCACCGTGATACGCCATGAAGCCGAACTTGCCACGTAGTTCGACGACTTCTTGCACCTCTGGGTGGGCAAGCAACTTGGCAAACATCATCAGACTTTGCTCGACTTTTTTCGACTCACCACAATTGCCGTTACGACAACAGCAGTCAAGATCACAGCAAGCCGTGAAGCGCCCTGTTCTTGAAGAAATGATACAACTTTTGTCTGCCAGCGTTCTACGCGCCTGACAAAATTAGCCGAGTTGCTTTCGCTGATTGCTGCGTACCAGTAGGCAATCAAATAGATGCCGGTCAAAGTCACAAAGCCTGCGCCAATCTTTTCAATTATGTTTAGGCGATTTTTAATAAGCGTGACTAGACCGGTTTTTGCAAATGCCAAACTCACGGTAAGTGCAGTGACCAACATCGCCATACCAAGCCCGTAAAGCAGAATGCTGGTTACGCCGGAGACGAAACCATTTACGGCAATTGAGCCAAAAACTGCTGTTGTCAAAAAACCAATCGTGCAGCCAATTGAAGCGATTGCGTAGGCAACGCCGTAAACCACTGTCGCTCGAAATGTTCTGGTTTGTACCCCACCAATTTGTGGCATCGCGAATTTTGGTGTCCAGCCACTGAGCATGCGCACACCTGCCACCAGCAACCCGATGCCGATCACGAATGATGCATATTTTGCGTTGAATTCAATCCACTGGGTGAACAGGCGTGAGATCACGCCGATGACAAAAAAGATTCCAAGAAAACCGACTGAGATTCCAGCGCCAACAACTAGTGCCCGTCGCAAACGCTCGCTTGTCGTCAAATTTTCTTCTTCGCGAGTGCCAAGAAAAAACAGCAAGTACGTTGGCAACAAAACGAAACCACACGGGTTGACAGCAGCAAGAATGCCGAGCACAAATGAGTAGGCAAAGTTGCCTTCGATGGCCAAAATCATTTCAATAACTCTGTCACGACTTGGTCAAGTTTGCTGGCACTTAGTTCGCCAGCAGTTTGGCTAACCACGAGGCCTTGCGCGTTTATTGCCAACGTCACTGGCGCAGTGCTGATGCCAGTTTTTGAAATAAACCGACCATTGTCATCTAGATAAATTGCAAAATCAGCCCCATATTTTTGTGCGAATTCTGTGGCGATTTTTGCCGAGTCTTTGATATTTATCCCCACGAAGTTGACAATCCCAGCATATTTTTGCGCGCCCGATGCAAGCACCGGCAATTCTCGTCGACACGGCTCGCAGGTCGAATACCAAATATTGATAATTGTCGGCGTACCGAGAAGAGATTTTGTTGAAATAGTTTCACCGGCAACGCTTTTTAGATCAACTTCAGCAAGTTGCCGACCCGTATTGTCAGTATTTGTAGCGATCTCGTTCGATAGATCGTAAGTTTCAATCTCGGTGCTCATGAATGGCTGGATGAGAAGAATCCCTAAAACAAAAACTATAAAAATTGCAGCGACTTGCTTTACAAGGCGTGTTCTGGCAGGCACGAGAGCAGGCTATCTACTGCTTTCTAGCCCACCAGAACACGCAATTCAGCGCAGTTAAGCAACCCAGTGCTCGGGGAGAGGCACCTCTGTGATTGTTAACACCGCGTTCGACTTTGTTACTGGCCGGCCACGTGGACGCTTGGTTAAGCGAATGCGACCCTCTTCAATTAATTCGCCACCCCACACGCCCCAAGGTTCACTTCGGGCGAGTGCACCGGCCAAGCATTCAGCCTTGGTTGTACATCGCGCACAAATTGCTTTGGCGCGAGCCATGTCAACGAACTCTTCAGAGAAAAACAAATACGACAGAGTGCCGTTGCCGTCATTGCAGCGCATTGCCGACAGCACGAATTCAGGGCTGTCATCGATGGCGAATGTAAAGTTTTCACTCATCTGGGTTTCGTTGAATTGTGTGTCTAACAGTGTCATATCTCTTCCTTTCGTTGTTTCTTGTTGTTTATTGCTTGATTTAGCCAATTTGGCTTCACGCCGGAAAAACAAAAAGACCGCCGGGTTTTCACCCGACGGTCTCGTGGATTTCTCCGACGTGAAATCTTTTTACGTCAGGAGCCCCTCGAGATGTCGGGCCGGTTGTTTGGTTGAATAATCAACGAAACTTTTCGCTGTACCAAACCAGCGTGATTTGCTTGATTTGGTCGCGAAATTGGTAAATTTCGCCGCGCACGAATTGAACGCGCGCGTATTGAACGTGCGGACAGCAGCAATCGCTGATGGGCTCAAAATTGTGACGAACATGAAGTAACAACTCAACCATGTTTCTGAGCCGATTCCAAGCGATTTAAATTGACAGCCGGGCGAAAGCCACCTGAGCCAATACTGGCTAGGGTTTTAGCATGACGCAACCTGGATCAAAAGTTGTGCTTCCGACCCCATTGCCAGAAGTTGGGCGTCGATTTTCAACCGCCCGAAAAGTGCGTCTCGGTGATGTCACCCCCAAGGGCCGACTGCGGCTTGACGCTGTGGCGCGGTATCTGCAAGATATTGCGACTGACGATTCGCTTGATGGCAGTTATAGCGAACCACACTCGTGGGTTGTGCGCCGAACCCAAATGTGGGTAAGTAGTTTTCCAAAATATTTAGATCAAATTGAACTTACAACTTGGTGTGGTGCATTGGGCTCACACTGGGCAGAGCGACGCACGCAGATTAAATGTGACGGTGTCGTAGCAATTGAAGCTGCGGCACTGTGGGTGCGAGTTGATTTCAAAACAATGAAGCCTGTTGCGCTATCGGCAGACCTGGTGGCGTTGCTTGAAACTGCAACTGGTGGAAGAAAAATTTCGTCGCGACTTGAAATCGGCAAAAATTTGCCAGATCTAGACAGCAACAACGCAACTTCTCAAGATTGGCCGATTCGATTCAGCGATATGGACGCAGTGGGTCACCTGAACAACGCTGCTTATTGGGAAGTGCTCGAAGAATATCTTGGTGCCAACTCAGGCCAACGCGCACCGCTGCATGCCACAGTCGAGCATCACGGAGCAATTGACCCAGGCAACAAGGTTCGTATTGTCACCCAGCAACTTGAAGGTCGAGTTGTGCTGCGTCATGTTCTTGATGACGGCGAAGTTGCTGCAGTTACAGAACTTATTTTGGCGTAACAGTATTTTCTTTGAACACGTTCTCGCGATAAAACTTTAATTCGCGAATACTTTCGCGCACATCGTCAAGAGCGCGGTGAGTGCCCGACTTTGTCGGACGAGAAATTTCAAGTCCCGGATACCAACGCTTTGCCAGTTCTTTGATCGTCGATACATCGACACTGCGATAGTGCAAGAAGTTTTCAATTTCGGGCAAATATTTTGCAAGAAAACGGCGGTCGGTGCCAATTGAGTTTCCACACAGCGGAATTGTGCGTGGTTCAGCAACATGTTTCTTTATAAATTCAAGCGTCTGCGCGCCAGCCTGTTCAAGAGTCACGGTTGATGCTCTAATCGCTGTCAATAATCCCGAGTTTGTGTGCATCTGAACAACGAACGGGTCCATCGCCGCAAGAGCAGTCTCGGGTTGACTGATCACTAAATCTGGTCCTTCGGCAACAACGTTTAGTTCATCATCGGTAATCAACGTGGCGATTTCGACGATTACCTCGGTCGCTGGGTCAAGACCAGTCATCTCAAGATCCATCCACACAAGCACGCCAAGCAATCTATTAGTTTTCGCGCTGCACAGCACTTCTGCCAACTGCCTGTTGGGCTCTATCGTCTTAGGCGTGGCAAATTCACCAGCAACGAACGAGTCGCGTAAGCCCACACTCGTGCCCGTCAAACGACTTGACGCCGATCTACCTTTGCCCGAACCCGCGCATGCTGGTGACGCAGGCATCGATTTGCACGCACGAATCGATGCAGTTTTACCGGCGCGTGGCGGGCGAGTGCTCGTGCCGACGGGCATTGCTGTTGCGATTCCTTTTGGTTTTTTTGGACAAGTAGTGCCGCGCAGCGGACTCGCATTGAAACACGGCATCTCACTTGTCAACACTCCAGGCATCATTGACAGCGGCTATCGCGGCGAGTTGCAAGTGATCATGATTAACACTGACCCAACGAACGAATATCACGTCAAGCGTGGCGATCGTATTGCCCAGCTAATTATTCAACAAGTTGTCACAACCTCGTGGCAAGTTGTTGATGAACTTGATGAGAGCGAAGATCGCGGCGGCGGCTTTGGCCACTCAGGCCGTTAAAACTTTTACTT
>JAEMTQ010000068.1 GCA_016462185.1 Ilumatobacteraceae bacterium | reverse complement strand
AGCGTTAGACCAGGGGCCAGGGGTAGTGGCGACCTGAGGGGTCAACGGGAAACCGAGCGCCTTCGACGAGCCATTTAGCGCGTTCAGAAATAGCAACAACTTCTTGCGTACTCAAGAGCGTGGCAACTTCAAGTGGCACAGTCTCGATTAGCGGCTTGATTTTTTCTAACAACTGCGGGGTGATGTCTTCGCCACCGAACTCCCAAATCACGGTACGAAGTTTGAAATCTTCCGAGAAACATACGCCGTGATCAATTCCCCAAACGTGAGAATTTTTGTCGACCAACACGTGGCCAGATTTTCGGTCTGTGTTGTTGGCGACGATGTCGAAAGCACACATCGCCCGAAATTGATCATGTAGATCTTGGCGTTGTTCAAAAATCGTGAAGTAGTGCTCGTCGGGGTTGGATTCGATAAGCAGTTGTAGCGAGCCTTCGCCGCTTGGGCCGTCTCGCAGAATCGTGATTGGCACGCAGCGCAAACCCATGGTCTGCGAAAGTCGGTATGCGGCGACCTCACGTCGGTGCAAACCTGGCTCGAAGTCCCACAATGGTTTTTCGCCGCGCATTGGTTTATAAATTGCTTGGACTGATTTATCATCGAGAGTTACCGACACCAAATACGTGGCGTTGCTGCTGTATGGCATGCGCATCACGATGGCAATCTCGCCGCGCAGCAAGATCTCGAGTTGTGCGGCGTCTTCTAGTTCATTCGTGGACACAAGTGGCCGTCTTTATTGATTGGCCGGCCACAAAACACACACGATGGCCGACCCGATGAAACAACTTCGTCGGCGTGCTGACAAAAAGCGGCAGCCTGGCCACGTGTGATTCGAGCTCGAATCCGTGAGATGTCTTGGTTCAGCAGTTCGTTTTCGTCTTCGGAAGAAATTTCAATTTCATCGAGTTGAATCACCATGCGGTCACCAATTGCGTCGTATGCAAGACCAACCGTGCCGAGCACGAACTCTGGCTCAACTGGTTGAGAGAGTCGCATCGCATCACTGATTGGGCCGTGCGAAACGTCTGGAGCATCGGCTAAAAGTTTGCGCAAGTATTCGGAGAGTGCCGCTACTTGCTCTTTTTCACATTTAATGGTGATGCGCTGGCCTTCGGCGCGAACTTGCAAAACAAAAGTGCGTTTGCCTGGTTCGCCGAGTGCCCCTGCGGTGAATGAATCGGTTGAATCGAACTCGAAATACAAACTCATGACATGCGTAACTCTGAAAGATCGCCACCAGTCGAGTTAACCGTCAGAACAACCGGTCCAAAAGACGAGTACGAGACTGCGGTTACCGAACAGGTGCTGATCACGATGCGTTGAAAGAGATCAATGTGTGTGCCCATGGCATGAGCGACAGCAGCCTTGATTGGGTCGGCGTGCGAAACGCAGATGACTACGCCACCACTGTGTTTTTTGCGTAGGTCGTCGAGAGTCGACACCATTCGAGTTTGCATCTCGGTGAAACTTTCGCCTTTGGGAAACCGAAACGTGCTTGGTGCGCGTTGCACATTCGACCATTCTGGAAGTTTCATCAGTTTGGCGAGTTCTTCTCCTGTCCAATCACCGAAGTCGCATTCGAGCAAGCCCTTGTTGATGATCACTTTTTGTTTCAATGCTTTGGCTATCGGTGCTGCGGTTTCGCGCGCACGCTCGAGAGGTGATGCATAGATTGCAGCAACTTTTTTGATCTTGCTGAGGCGCTCAGCAACAACGAGTGCTTCTTGTTTGCCGGTGTCGCTGAGGTGCAAACCCTTGGCGCGGCCCGGCAGAAGTTTGCCTGTGCTCGGCGTCTTGCCGTGGCGCACCATGATGATCAGCGTTGAAGCAGGGGATTGAGTTTTCTTGCGAGCCATCTGAGATCTTCAAACTATCGCCACAGCGCATATTCTCGTGTCGTGGCAAAACAAGATGATTTTCACAAACTTGCAAATGAAATCACCGACTGCCACAAGTGCGCGCGGCTCGTTAAGTGGCGTGAAAAAGTTTCAATTGAAAAACGAGCGTCCTATGCCAGCGAAACATATTGGGGGAAACCAATTCATGGCTTTGGTGACACCCGCGCCAAGATTCTCGTTTTAGGACTCGCACCCGGCGCCCATGGCGCAAACCGAACGGGTCGAATTTTTACTGGTGACCGAAGCGGCGACTGGTTGTTTCGGGCGATGCATAAAGCAGGTCTTGCCTCTCAGCCAGAGTCGATCTCGCGAACAGACAATTTGAAACTTAAAAATGCTTGGGTTTCAACGGCGGTGCGCTGTGCGCCACCCGACAACAAGCCAACACCAGTCGAGCGCAAGAAGTGCTCACCTTTTTTGACACGAGAACTGGCGATGTTGGATCAAGTCAAAGTGATTATTTGTTTGGGTGCTTTTTCGTTGACGGCAGTTTGTGATGAACTAAAGATTCGACCCCGACCAAAGTTCGGGCATGGTGTCGTAATCGGGCACGAGAAGTACAAAATCGTTTGCTCATATCATCCGAGTCAGCAAAATACTTTTACGGGCAAACTCACCGAAAAAATGTTTGACAGTGTTTTTAAAACTGCAATTAAATTACAAAGCTAAAAGTTCGCCAACGCCATAGACGACGGCGACAGCAGCAAGAAAAAGACCGAAAACGCGTTGCAACTTCTTGTCGCTCATTTTCAAAGCTGTTTTTGAACCAAATGGCGCACCAACCACAACGCCAACAGTAAGCCAAAGCGCAAATCGCCAGTCGATGCCACCTTCGAGTGCGTGTGTGATCGTGCCAGGAACGGCGAAGCAACCAACACAGATGAGTGAAGTTGCGACGGCGTTTTTAATTGGCAACCCAAGCCAACGACGAAACAGTGGGACCATGATTATTCCGCCGCCGAGCCCGAGCAAACCAGATAGTCCACCAGCGCAAACGCCAGTGAGCGTCGCCAAAAAACCTTGCGAGCTTCGCAGACTTGTTTTTGCATCAGCAGGTTCGCGCGGCGCAACCGAGCGAATCATGTTGATTGCACTCCACATCAACAAGAGCGCGGTGAACACCATCAAGATGTGACCATCACCCGGAACCCGTGGTGAAACCCAAGCGCCAAAAACAGCGGCGACGATGCCAGCGGGTGCGGTGAAGACAACGACCTTCCATCGGATCAATTCACCTTGTCGGTATCGCCACGAGCCGGTAACGGCACCAGGCAGAATCGACGGCAATGTAGTGCCAACAGCAAGGGCCGCAGAGCAACCAAGTGCGCGAATCGCAGGTGTTGAGATGACTGCGCCACCAACGCCGAATGCTCCCGACATGATTCCGGTTGCAATGCCGGCAAGTACCGTCAGGAAATCTCGCACAATGCCGACGTCCATAAGGATGAACTTTCTTAGTGAGCGGCGGGCGCGGTGCCGTCGGCTTTTTTCTTTGGTGGCGGAACACCAACACTGACAGCTTTATTTGCGAACTCTGGCCATCGACGACGGCTGACGATGCTCAACAAGCGTAAAAGTTTCATCGCAGTTGCGTCTGTCTCTGCAGGGCGAGCGACCACCGAGCCGTCTTTGATCATGCGTGTCATTACTTCTTCACCAAGTTCGGTGCGCACGACGCAGAGTGTCCAGTCGTTGTCTTCGCCGATTCCTCCGGTTGAAATATCTGCGTGTTCTGCTGCGAAGTCTGGGCACATCTTGCAACCCTCACGTGTCCATTTATGACATTCTTTGAGGTCGATTTCGTGATACGAACCGTCGCGCATCCAGATCTGAAAGACGCCCTTGATGTTCATCTTGACCATCTCTTCTTTTTTCAAACCGTATTTGGCGAGAAAGAGTTCTTCAAAGATTGCATCATCAAAAGTTTTTGAGCAGAGCAGACCGATGTTGAACAAAAATGGTTTGCCGATTTTTCCAGCTTTTCGCTTCCACATGATTGGCAATGCAGAAGATTGACAACTCATGCCGACCAGGGCGAGTCTGTTCAAACCTTCTTTTTGCGCATCACGAATCGCCAGAGTGTTTGCCGAGTATGTATATCGACTTCCAGAAGAAGCAAGAACTTCTGCGGGTGTGCGTGCAAGACCAGGCAATGCCTTCCACGATGAACCGTCACCTTCAACAAAACTTGTAAGGGCAGCGTCGATGTAGTCATGTTTCAGAAGCCAGATCAACATCGCACCGACGAATCCGCCGTCTTGACCTTTTTTGTGAGTTTCGTCGTCGGCCGCGCGAACTAAAAGAAGCTGACGGTATTGGCCGTACATTTCTTCGTCTTTGCGTTCACGACCAAAAAGGTGCATGTCTGCTTCTGGTTCCCATGCGCGAAATCTTGGACAGGCGCGGGTGCAACTCGTGCAACCTTTTTCACCATGTCCGCAATTGTCGAGACCGAGTTCTTCTTCAAGATGAAATGGCTTGTATTTGCCCTCTTCGTGCTCGTAGCCGATGACGTCGTGAGGACATGAAATCACACAAGCTGCGCAGCCAGTGCAAAGACCAGTATTTATAACCTCTTCGTAGAGCTCTTTCCATTGGTGTGTCCAGCGTTCGGCAACTTCGACCATTTCGCAAGCCTAGTGAGTGTGCCAAAAATCTTGCTCATTCAAGTGGACATGTATCTTAAAAAAAGGCAACAATGGACACATCATGTTGACATACACCCCCGAGGCCGAAGCCCGCAGAAAAGAAGTGCGCCAGTGGTTGAAAGACAACTTGCCTGAGCGTTGGTTTGACAAAAGTTATGAAATGACCGCCGCTGAGCGCAAAGCTTTTAACGATTCTTGGCCCGACAAGTTGTTTGCAGGCGGATGGATTTGTGCAACCTGGCCAAAAGAATACGGCGGCAAGGGTTTGAGCACTCTTGAAGGTGTGGTGCTTGCCGAAGAATTTGCCAACGCGGGTGCGCCGATGCGAGCAGACTTTTTTGGCGACACGCTTGTTGGTCCAACACTTTTGCAGTACGGCACTGAAGAACAGAAAAAAGATTTTTTGCCAAAAATCTTGAGCGGCAAGATGCGTTGGTGCCAAGGCTTTAGCGAACCAAATAGCGGTAGCGATTTGGCGAGCGTCAAGACGACTGCGGTTCTTGACGGTGATGAGTGGATAATTAACGGACAAAAAGTTTGGACGACACAGGGTCATCACGCAGATTATTGCTTCTTGCTAACTCGCACCGATAAAGATTCGCCGAAACACAAAGGCATTTCATATTTGTTGGTGCCGATGAAGCAACCGGGCATTGAAGTACGTGGCATCACACAACCAGACGGCACAGCAGAGTTCTGCGAAGTGTTCTTCACTGACGCGCGTTGCCCGAAAGACAACGTGGTTGGTGGCGTAAATAATGGTTGGAAAGTTGCCAACAGCACACTTGCTTTCGAACGCGGCATGAGTGCAACCACCGGCTACCGACGATTCGAAGAGGAATACAAATTGTTCGTTGCCGAAGCAAAAGCCAACGGCAAGATCAACGATGCGTCAATTCGTCAACGACTTATGCAGTATTACGCGAAGATTCAAATCTTGCGCTTCAATGGTTTGCGATCACTGGGCTCAACTCTTGCAGGCACCAAAGATTTTGGTGTGATGGCACTCGGCGCTAGCAACAAAATGTATTGGTCAGAGATGCATCAAAGTGCGATGGAACTCGCCCTAGACATTTACGGACCATACTCAATGCTTGTTGACACTGGTCCAGAGTCAGGCACTTGGCCGGGAGCATTGCGCGACAAGCGTCGAGCGGGCTACCCCTCGTCGCCGATGATGTCGAGTTTTTTCTTCTCTCGCTCAGAAACTATTTGGGGTGGCACGAGTCAAATTCAGCGCAACATCGTCGGTGAGCGCGTACTCGCGTTGCCAAAAGAACCAAAGCCTGCTGGCGGCGAGTAACTATCATCTAATCGCCGTGAACTTTCAGACAGCGATTCGCTCGGGTTTTAACAACTACGCAAACTTCAAAGGTCGTGCGACGCGCGCTGAGTATTGGTGGTGGGCTTTGTTTTCTGTGATTGCTGGAGTTCTCGGTTCTTTGATTCATTCGTCTATTGGCAACTTGGCACAATTAGTGACTTTGTTGCCGTCAATTGCCGTTGCTGTGCGACGAATGCACGACACAGATCACGTGGGCTGGTGGGTCTTTGCACCGATCATAAATCTGGTGTTCGCTTTACGAGTTGGCGACGCAGGTGAGAATCGGTTTGGGCCGCCGCCGCCGCCAAGTATCTAGTTTTTAATACTTCGGAACCCGGCGCTGATATTTTTCGCCTAAAAGTGGCGAACTCAAAATAAAGTCAGCGCTTGCTCGGTTGCACGCCACTGGAATATTCCAGACCACTGCGATTCGTAACAATGCGCGAATATCTGGGTCATGAGGTTGGGGTTCGAGTGGATCCCAAAAGAAAAGCAAAATGTCGATGCCAGCCTCAGAGATTCGTGCACCGATCTGCTGGTCGCCGCCAAGAGGTCCGCTGCGCATGCGCTCAAGGGTCAAGCCAGTGTTGTCGGCAATCAACTTGCCCGTCGAGCCAGTAGCAATGAGAGTGTGATTTTTTAGTTCATCTTTGTGCTCTGTTGCCCACTCAAGCATTTCGCGCTTCATATTGTCGTGGGCGACCAGTGCGATACGTTTGTTTGCTGGGCTCTCGATATTTGTCATCTCAATGGAGGTCATAGATGAAGGTTAGGTCAAAAACAAGTTCTGCCATGACCGCGTCGCGTGTTGTCTTAACGCCGATCGGCAGGTTGACACTCGTTGCTTCTGAAGACGGACTGCAAGAAGTGATTTTTGGAGCGAAGAAACTTGTTAAAAACTTAAAAGTTTCGGTAGTCGCGAAAAAAAACCTAGATCTTGCTGAAAAACAATTGCAAGAATATTTCGTGGGTAAGCGCAAAAAGTTCAATTTGAAACTTGATATCAGTGGTACGAAGTTTCAAGAATCAGCTTGGTTTTCGCTGAACAAAATTCCGTATGGCGAGACGATTTCTTACGCTGAGCAGGCAAAGCTAGTGCGAAGGCCACGTGCTTTTCGTGCTGTGGGCTCGGCAAACGGCAAAAATCCGGTGGCGATTGTGTTGCCGTGTCATCGCGTCGTTGCTTCTGACGGCACTCTTGGTGGCTATGGCGGGGGGCTAGTTATCAAGCGCAAACTGCTGGCACTTGAAAAGAGTTTTTAGTAAAGCTTTTAGTGCGGCTGAGTAAAACCAAAGCACTCGCGTAGATATTCGTCTCGCAACGCAA
>JAEMTQ010000067.1 GCA_016462185.1 Ilumatobacteraceae bacterium | reverse complement strand
CGCTCACGAATTTTGGCGCGCGAAACAACACCTGTTCGACTTGAAATGTTGGCTAATTCAATTCGGCTTTCGGTTGTTACCCAAGACATTGGTCAAGTCGTAGATGAACTCGACGCAAAACTTGATGGCACCGAAATCACAATCGGGTTTAATTCGCAATACCTGATGGACGGCATTGATGCGGTTAAAGGCGACGAGATCACCATCGAATCAACAGACCCGGTCAAGCCTGCGGTATTACGCGGCGTGGGCGATAAAAACTATTTGTATCTTGTAATGCCACAACGGCTTACGAGTTAATTACGGCTCTGCAAAATTTTGCACGCAGCATCAATTGATCTGACGTGATACTGCAACAGATTCAACTCAGCGACTTTCGCAACTATACGAACGCGCAAGTTGATTTCGACAGCGGTGTCAGCGCGATTATCGGCGCAAACGGTCAAGGTAAAACGAATCTCACTGAAGCTTTGGCCTTTTTGTCAACAATGAAAAGTTTCCGGGGTGTACCCACAGAGGCCATGATCCGCACAGGAACTCACACAGCGTTTATCCGTGCACGGGTTTTGCACGACGACGGGCGAGAGATAGTTATTGAGGCCCGACTTACCAATCAAGGCCGAAATCAGGTGCTGGTGAACGGCACAAAACTGCCAAAAGCCCGTGATTTATTGGGAATGGTGCGCACCACCGTGTTTTCCCCAGACGACCTTGATTTGGTTAAAGGGGGTCCGCATTTACGCCGCGACTTTTTAGACGATTCATTGGTTGCCTACGCCAACAAATACGACGCGTTAAGACTCGAGGTCGATCGCATTGTTCGTCAACGCAATGCTGTGCTTAAACAATCGGGCGGCAGAATCAACAACGCAGTTTCATCCATGCTTGATTTGTGGGATGAAAAGTTTTCTGACTTAGGCACACAACTTGGAAACGCAAGAAACGAGTTGATTACAAAACTTACGCCGTTTATAACTCACGCCTATGAAGAGCTCGCACAACGTGACAGCAACATCTCAATCGACTATTCACCTGAGTGGCTACAGATTGGTTTAGCAAAGTGCTTGACTAATTCTCGCGACGAAGATTTGCGTCGATTCGTCACAACTGTTGGTCCGCATCGCGACGATGTCGAGATTTCGATCAATAATTTGCCAGCCCGCACCCACGCGTCGCAAGGTGAACAACGCACAATGGCCCTGGCTTTGCGATTGGCGTTGCATCGATTCATCGGGCAGAGTGTCGGCGAAATCCCGATTTTGATTTTGGATGATGTCCTTTCAGAACTTGACCCAGACAGGGCCAAAGCTCTGCTAAATCACTTTCCGGTTGGTCAAGTTTTGATCACCACAGCCTCCGAATTGCCAATCGAGGCACACATCGCAAAGAGAGTTCAGATCAAAGCTGGCACGATAATCTCACCCAAGTTGGGCAACGAGTAAGAGCAAACAAATATTTATGACTAGACCTAAAAATTCTGAGAATTCTGAAAATCCCGACTCAGATTTAGACCCAAAAACCGAGTCTCGACTCGGCGATGAACTGAACAGACTTTTACACAGTCTCGGCTCACCGAACCTCGACACAGTTTCAGGTGTTTTTGGTCTATGGAACGATCTAGTGGGCGATCAAGTTGCCCAACATGTAACCCCAATAAAACTTGACCGCGGCCGACTGCTAATTGAAGTCGACGACCCCGCTTGGTCAACACATATGAAATTTCTAGAGCGTGACATTTGTACGCAACTAAGTCATCACACTGGCACGACAATTAGCGGGGTTGATATACGTGTTAAATCAGGTCGGGCGAACAGTTAGATAGTAGAATAAAGTCGCGAAAAAGCGTTCAAAAAGCAAGTCCGAATCCAACCCAAAAACGACCTAAAAACGATCTAAAGGTGCCCGCAAAATGGCTGTAACTAAAGCGAAACCAGCGTCTGGAAAGAGCGGTTCAGCGACTTACGCAGCCAAAGATATTCAAGTTCTCGAGGGTCTCGATCCGGTTCGTAAACGACCAGGCATGTACATCGGTTCAACAGGTTTAAATGGCTTGCATCACCTGATTTGGGAAGTTGTCGACAACTCTGTCGACGAAGCAATGGCTGGGTTTTGCACTCGTATCACGATCACGCTGAACGAAGACGGGTCATGCCAAGTGCAAGACAACGGTCGTGGCATTCCTGTTGATCCATATCCATCTGGTCCACACAAAGGCAAGAGTGCACTTGAAGTTGTGCTCACCGTTTTGCATGCAGGTGGCAAATTCGGCGGCGAAGGCTACAAAGTTTCTGGTGGTCTGCACGGCGTAGGCGTCAGTGTTGTCAATGCGTTATCGAAGAAGCTTGTCGCTGAGATTGATCGCGACGGCACAAGATTCAAACAAGAGTTTATTGACGGCGGTAAGCCGAAATCAAAAATTCAAAAAGTTGGCGCATCACCTGCAAAAACAAACGGCACCTCGATTACTTTTTTTCCAGATCCAGAAATTTTCGCTTCAGAGGGCGTCGAGTTTGTTGCTCGCACAGTTCTTGAGCGTTTGCAAACAATCGCATTCTTAAATCGTGATCTTGAAGTCGTCTTTGAAGACAAGCGTGCAAATAAGAAAGACAAAGTTACATACCAATACAAGGGCGGCATCATCGACTTCGTGAAACACCTCAATGTTTCACGCGAAGCTTTGTTCAATAAAGTCGCCTATTACGAAGCCAATGAAGCCGATCAAACTCTAGAGATCGCACTTCAGTGGAATACCGGTTACTACGAGGGCATTTACGGCTACGCCAACGGTATTTCAACCATTGAAGGCGGCATGCACGTCGAAGGTTTCAAAACAGCCTTGACTTCTGTGCTCAATAAATATGCCCGTTCTTCGGGCGGGTTAAAAGAAAAAGAAGAGAACCTTCTCGGCGAAGACATTCGCGAAGGTCTCACTGCAATTGTCACTGTGAAGCTGCGCGAGCCGCAGTTCGAAGGTCAAACAAAAGCAAAACTTGGCAATGTTTCTATTCGCTCATTCGTACAAAAAGAAACAAATACAAAACTCGAAGAGTGGATGCTTGAAAATCCAACTGAAGCAAATCGAATCGTCAAGAAAGCAGTCGCTGCCGCTCAAGCACGCATCGCGGCGAAAAACGCGCGCAATGCAGTGCGTCGCAAGACGGCATTGTCTGGTGCGGGCATGCCCGACAAACTCAAAGACTGTCAAAGTGGCAACCCTGCAGAGAGCGAACTGTTCATCGTTGAAGGTGACTCTGCAGGCGGCACCGCGGTTGATGCACGCGATCCGCAAACGCAAGCAATTTTGCCGATCCGCGGAAAGATTCTTAACGTTGAGCGAGCCCGACTCGACAAAATGTTGAAGAACACCGAAGTGCAGGCACTAATCACGGCAATCGGCGGCGGAGTCGGCAACGATGAGTTTGCCGCCGACAAAGCTCGTTACCACAAAGTGATTATTTTGGCTGACGCTGACGTTGACGGCAGCCACATTCGCACACTGCTACTGACATTCTTTTATCGTCAAATGCGTCCGATGGTTGAAAGCGGTTTCATCTACATTGCACAACCCCCGCTGTTCTCAACCGAAGTCGGCAAAGAAAAGACCTACCTCAAAGATGAGTCGGCAAAAGAGAAGTTTTTGGCCGCCAACCCAAATCACAAGAAAGAATTTCAACGCCTCAAAGGACTGGGTGAAATGGACTGGCAAGAACTTCGCAGCACCACCATGGATTCAGCGACGCGAACCCTGTTGCAAGTCAATGTAGAAGAAGCCGCCGAAGCAGAAAACGTCATGAGCGTATTAATGGGCGATGACGTTGAAAGCCGCAAAGCTTTTATCCAAAAAAATGCTCGCGACGTTCGCAACCTCGACTTTTAACGATCAACCAACTAGGAAACAACAGCCATGGCCGCCAAAAAACCAGCAAAGAAACTCGGTAAAAAGTCGTTACCGAAACCATCGGCGAAAAATTCTGGCGCCGCGCAACTTCCTCTTGCTCCAAGTGTCAGTGTGCAACCGGTTCAACTTCAAGACGAAATGGAACGGTCGTTCCTTGATTACGCAATGTCGGTCATTATGTCGCGAGCACTGCCAGACGTTCGCGACGGCCTCAAGCCGGTGCACCGTCGCATCATCTGGGACATGCATCAACAGGGCTTTCGCCCCGACCGACCATTTGTTAAGTGCGCTCGCGTCACTGGCGACACGATGGCTCGATATCACCCGCACGGTGATGGTGCGATTTACGACGCGCTCGTGCGTATGGCCCAACCGTTTTCGTTGCGCCATCCACTAATTGATTTCCACGGCAACTACGGCTCTCCAGACTTTGGTCCGGCTGCGAGTCGCTATACCGAGTCACGTTTGCATCCATTGGCGATGCAGTTGTTGGCAGATATTGACGAAGACACAGTTGATTTAATTTCAAATTACGACGGCACATCTGAAGAGCCGTCAGTTCTTCCGTCGCGTTTTCCTAACCTGTTGGTCAACGGGTCACAAGGCATCGCAGTTGGCATGGCGACAAGTATTCCGCCACACAATCTCGGCGAAGTCGTAGATGCGACTTTGCACCTGATCGACAATCCTGAGGCATCGATCGCCGATTTGATGAAGTTTGTCAAAGGTCCAGATTTTCCAACTGGAGGCTTGATTCTTGGCCGCAGCGGCATCAACGATGCTTATAAAACAGGTCGTGGCAGCATCAAGATGCGAGCCAAAGTTGCAATTGAAGATGGCGTGCGCGGACAAATGCGCATCGTTGTCACCGAATTGCCTTACCAAGCCAGTTGTTCGGCAATCGCGGCACGAATCCAAGAACTTGTTGATGGTGGCGAACTAGACGGCATCGCCGACGTCAACGACAACTCATCGGGTGGCGAAACCAATTTGATCATCACGCTCAAGCGCGATGCGAACTCAAACGTCGTAATGAACAACTTGTTCAAACTCACGACACTGCAAACGAGTTTCCCTGTCAACATGGTTGCTCTTGTTGATGGTGTGCCACGCACGGTTAATTTGCGCGACGCTCTCCAAGGCTATGTACGTCACCAAATTGACGTAATCACGCGTCGCAGCAATTATCGTTTGAAAAAAGCGCAAGACCGCGGCCACATTCTTGAAGGTCGGCTTAAAGCGCTCAATGTCATTGACGCAGTCATCAAAGTTATTCGTGGCAGCGAAGACGGCAATGCGGCCAAAGCTTCATTGATGGGCAAGCAGTTCGGCTTCACCGAGCGTCAAGCCATCGACATTCTTGATATGCAATTGCGTCAGTTGACTCGACTTTCGCGCATTGATCTTGAAACCGAACAAAAAGACGTGCAGACCCAGATCAAAGAACTCAAAGCGATTTTGAACGACGACAAAAAACTTCGTGCAGTAATTTCAAAAGAACTTTCAGCCGTTCGTGAAACGTTTGCCACCGATCGTGTTTGCAAAATCACAGCCGACGTTGGCGAAATGAGCGTTGAAGATTTGGTCGATAACCGCGAACTCGTAATAGTCATGACACAAGCTCAATACATCAAGAGCGTTTCTGCTGATTCGTTCAGGTCGCAGGGCCGTGGTGGGCGAGGTGTATCTGGGGCGAAAATGAAAGACGCCGACATCGTGCGTAATGTCATTTTCACAACCTCGCACGCGTATCTGTTGTTTTTCTCCAATCGTGGTCGGGTTTACCGCCTACGAGCGCTCGAGATTCCTGAGCGCGAGCGCACAGCAAAGGGCATTCCAATTGTCAACTTGTTGCCACTTCAAAATGGCGAAACTATTCAAGCAATTATTGACACACGCGAATTCCCTGGCACTAGATATTTGTTCTTCGTTTCACGGCAAGGTCAAGTTAAAAAGACGGCGTTCAACGAATACGACTCTTCGCGCCGCGATGGTTTGATCGCCTTGAAGCTGCGTCCGAAAGACGAACTCGTTCGTGTAATCGAAACAGGTGGCACCGACGATGTATTTATCGTTAGTCGTGGTGGTCAAACAATTCGCTTCTCTGAAAAACAAGTTCGCCCAATGGGCAGATCTGCTGCCGGTGTCCGCGGCATGCGCCTGCGCGCTGGTGACGAAGTCGTTTCAGTCGACGTCGCAAAAGATGATTCATCAATCTTGCTTGTCACCGAGTCGGGCTACGGCAAGCGCACTCAAATAAGTAACTTCACTCGCAAGGGTCGAGGTGGCATGGGCATGATCGGCATCAAGCTGACCGGCAAAAAAGGTCGGGTAGTTGCCGCGTTCATGGTCGGTATTGAAGACGAAATTGTTGCGGTTTCATCAACCGGCACAACAATTCGAACTCCAGTCAAAGAGATTTCAAGTCAAGGCCGTGCCGCCACAGGTGTGCGCGTAATGAGTCTTGGTGCGGGTCAAGTTGTTGCGTCTGTTGCGCCAATTTTGGCCAGCGACGAAGTTTAAATATTTCTTCTCGCTCTCGTTTCACTCAACACGAAAACGGCTCTGCTGTTTTATTTGTCGTGCTTGTCGCCACCGTGATGACTGCGTCTTTGGTTTCAATTGCGCACACAACGAGTCGAATCATTGACGCTCAACGAGCACAGTTCGCCGCCGATGCCGTGGCGATTGATTGTGTATTAACGAATTCAATTTCTGTACAACAACCCGCACAGCAAATTGCAACACAAAATCACGCCGAGATTTTAGAATTAGATTCTGTGCGTGGGCGGTGTGCCGTAGTTGTCAAGTCGCATTCAGTTGCACGCCGTGCAGTAGCCGTGTCAAGTAGTGGGTTTGACCTGCCTACACTGCAAAGGTGAGTTCTTCACCGGTTTCAAGCACGCCCAAGCCGCGGGTTCGTCGTGTTTCACGCGTCATTCGTGATATTGATCCATGGTCGGTTTTCAAAGTTGGTTTGGCTTTTCATCTTGTTTGTTATTTTGTCGCGTTGATTTCACTGGTTTTGTTGTGGAACGTGGCGCAATCCACCGGCACACTTGACAATGTCGAAAACTTTCTTGAGTCATTCGGCTGGCAGACATTTAAATTTGATGGTTCGCAACTATTCGCCAATCTTTCAATTTTGGGACTATTCGGCGTAATTCTCGGCACCGGCCTGTGGGTGCTTTTGGCAACGATTTTCAACCTGATCACTGATCTCGTTGGTGGCGTGAGAGTTACGGTGCTTGAAGAAGAAGTGCGAATTATTGCGGTTGAGGCTGACGAAACTGCGCAGTAGCCTTGCAAGTCCTCGTTTTAA
>JAEMTQ010000010.1:14081-27196 GCA_016462185.1 Ilumatobacteraceae bacterium | reverse complement strand
CGATTTGAGGAATGCCTCGAGGTGCTGGCGGCAGATCAACAAGTTGGAACTTGCCCAACGTTTTGTTGTAGCTGGCCATCTCGCGCTCGCCTTGCAATACGTGAATCTCTACTGACGGTTGCATGTCTTCTGCTGTCGAGAAAACTTCGGTGCGTCGCGTCGGAATTGTCGTGTTGCGCTCGATGAGTTTGGTCATCACGCCACCTTTTGTTTCAATGCCGAGCGACAATGGTGTTACGTCGAGCAACAAAACGTCTTTGACGTCACCGCGCAATACACCAGCCTGAATTGCTGCGCCTGCGGCCACAACTTCGTCAGGGTTTACCGATCGGTTCGGCTCTTTGCCAGTCATTGACTGAATAAGGTCAAGCACTGCTGGCATGCGGGTCGACCCGCCCACCAAAATCACGTGTTTGATCTGACTTTTCGTGATGCCAGCATCAGTGATCGCTTGCTCAAACGGCTTTCGGCAACGCTCAAGCAAATCGTTTGTCATTTCTTGAAACTTTGAACGCGTCAACGACACATCAAGATGCAACGGGCCATTTGGTGTTGCCGTGATGAACGGCAAATTGATCTGCGTCTGTTGAACTTGCGACAACTCGATCTTTGCTTTTTCTGCAGCCTCTTTTAATCTTTGCAACGCCATGCGATCGGTGCCGAGGTCAACGCCATGAGCCGACTTGAATTCTTTGACCAACCAGTCAATAACTTTTTGGTCCCAGTCGTCACCGCCCAAGTGAGTGTCGCCGTGTGTGCTCTTAACTTCAAATACTCCGTCACCGATTTCAAGAACACTGACGTCGAAAGTACCGCCACCCAAGTCGAACACGAGAATTGTTTCGTCTTCGCTGCCCTTGTCGAGACCGTAAGCCAAGGCAGCTGCAGTTGGTTCGTTGATAATTCGCAAAACTTCGAGGCCCGCGATTTGACCGGCTTCTTTTGTTGCGGTGCGCTGAGCGTCGTCGAAATATGCAGGCACGGTGATGACTGCTTGCGTTACTGATGTACCGAGATATGCCTCGGCATCACGCTTAAGTTTCATCAGAGTGCGCGCACTGATTTCTTGTGGCGTATATTTCTTGCCGTCAATGTCGGCTGAGGTCCAGTTTGAGCCCATATGTCGTTTGATGCTGCGAAATGTTCGCTCGATGTTTGTGATCGCTTGACGCTTGGCGACTTCGCCGACTAATACGTCTCCACCTTTTGAGAACGCAACAACAGATGGGGTAGTACGTGAACCTTCTGAGTTTGGTACGACTACTGGCTCGCCTGCTTCAAGAACACAGACAACTGAGTTGGTTGTACCGAGGTCGATTCCGACAGCTTTTGACATTTTTTATCTCCGTTTGGTTTGAACTAAGTGACCGCCTGCCAAAGGGGGTATCGGCAAGCACAGAGAACGATAAGTGTTGTTTTTAGGCTTTACAACCTATTAGGCATGAAACCTTAGTCACTACGACTCAAGTTTGGCCTGAACCATACTCCATAACGGTAAAGAGGGCACAGCACCCTCAATTTGGGTGGCTAAAGCCCCTGAAATAACCGCCGCGCGCAAAGAATCGCCCATACTTCGACCCGCTGCCAGACAGGCGGCAAACATGCCACAAAACGCGTCGCCAGCCCCAGTTGAGTCGATCGAAGTCACTTTAAGCGGATCAACCTGCGTCGCACCAGTTGCGTCAACCAACATCGCACCCTTCGCCCCGAGAGTAACAACAACCGACTTCACACCTTGGGTCAAAAGTTTTGCTGAACCGCCCAGCAGTTCTACTTCGTGCTCATTGGGAATAATTACATCAACTTTAGAGAGCAGTTCTCTCGACAAAATTTGTGCTGGCGCGGGGTTCAAGATTCGCACGGTTGATGATCCTGCAATTTCAAATGCTCGTTGCACAACATCGAGCTTTACTTCGAGTTGGCATAACAAAACTTTGGCTTGCGAAATCAGTGCTGAATTTTTTTCAAGATCATCAACGGTGATTGCGTGGTTCGCGCCCGGGATGACGATGATCAAGTTTTCACCGTCATCGCCAACACCGATCAATGCACGCCCGGTTGGTGCGCTGACTCTGCGCACAGCAGATATGTCGACGTGATCATTTTTTAGTGCAGTAAGCAAAGTTTCACCGGCATGATCGTTGCCGAGTGCACCAATGAATGCAGTTTTTGCGCCCGCGCGCGCCGCTGCAATTGCTTGATTAACACCCTTGCCCCCGCATGCTTCGAAGAAGTGCGAACCAGTCACGGTTTCACCAGGTTTTGGCAACCGCGTTGTACGCGCGACAAGATCAAGATTGGCCGAACCAACTACAACGACGTCAAAACTTGGTGTGTTGTGCAAAGCCATACATCCATTGTTACAGCGTTTTTGCGCATACGATTTAAGTTGTGAGGCATCAATGACGGGCTTGCTTGTATTGCTTCGGCATGGTCAGAGCACCTGGAACGAACTGAATTTATTCACCGGTTGGCACGACGTTGAATTAACTGCAAAAGGGGAGCGCGAAGCCACACAGGCTGGGCAAACACTAAAGCTGGCTGGCATTAGTTTCGATCTGGTTTTCACTTCACTTTTAACCAGAGCAATTGAAACCAACCGTCTTGCACTTGCGGCACTGGGCCAAAGCCAAGTCGAAGTTCGTCAGAACTGGCTACTTAACGAGCGCCACTACGGTGCGTTGCAAGGTCTAGATAAAAAAGCAACTACCGAAAAATACGGCCCCGAGCAAACGAATCTTTGGCGACGCAGTTACGACATCGCCCCGCCTCCAGTTGAACTGACGAGTCCCGAGCATCCTCGCAATGATTCGCGATATCAACACATCGCAGCCACCAGCCTGCCAAGTACCGAATGTCTAAAAGATGTCGTTGCTCGAGTCGTGCCGTTTTTCAATACACAGGTGATGCCCGCGTTAAAGGCGAATAAAAATGTTTTGATCACTGCACATGGCAACTCGCTTAGAGCACTGGTAATGCATCTCGAAAAAATGAGCCCAGAGCAAATCGCTGAGTTCAACATTCCGACTGGTGTGCCAAGAAAATATCAATTTGATTCTGAGATGACTGTTGCCACTGTTGCGTATCTCGGTGACCCACTTGAGATTGCCAAGGCGACTCAGGTTGTCGCCGACCAAAGTAAGAAAGATGGTCGCAAATAGTCACTAATATGTAGGTATGGCTGATATCAAAAACTCTCTAAAACATCTGCGTTATTCACCGCTATTTTCTTCGTGTTCTTCCAAAGATCTCGAGCGAATCGCTAAGGCGGGGGATCGCATCACTCTGGCGAAAGGCGCCACACTTATCAAGCAAGGCGACCCAGGTAAAGAGGCTTTCATTATTTTGAGTGGCAAAGCCACTGTCAAGCGCAGCGGCAAGAAAGTCGCCACACTCGGCACCGGATCTGTTGTCGGCGAACTTTCGCTCCTCGACCACGGCCCAAGAACTGCCACCGTCACATGCGACACCGAATGCCAGCTTCTCGTAATTAGCCGTGGAAACTTCCTTCGCGTCACAGACAAAGTTCCTGCACTTACACACAAGTTGCTGGGTTCTTTGTCTTTGCGCATCCGTGACTTGGATCGCGCGTATTTCGGCTGAGAAAACTAGTCTGAGTACCAGTTTCTAAACGGAGTACTCGACCCACATGACAACCGAATTGCCAGTGACAAAACGCTTTAAGCCGTATCAACTTTCAATCGCGTTTGGTGTCGGTATCGGCACATTCACGATGATCTCGGGCATTGTTCCGCAATTGACTGGTTGGAAAAGCACCTCGCTAATTCACAGAGAAGTCTTTGGCGGTATACCGACTGCGTTTCAAGTTGCTTTCTACACCGTGATTCCGATGATGCTGATCTGGGGATCACTCAAGTTCGCTGATCGTATTCGCAACTGGGAGCGTGGCGCGCCTGACCGACGCAAAACAACTCCAAAAAATGTCAAACGAAGGTTGGCTGATTACCGCTCGGGCGTTTACATGCGCACTTTGTTGCGCGATAGTGCTGCCGGCTTGATGCACTCAATGATTTATTTCGGTTTCTTGGTCTTGCTCGGCGTGACGACGGTTCTTGAAATCGATCACCAGATGCCTGAAGCGCTCAAGTTTTTGCACGGTGACGTCTACCGCGGTTACGCATTGGTCGGTGACGTTGCTGGTGTTGTCTTTACTGGCGGTGTGATCTGGGCGATTATTCGCCGATATGTTCAGCGCCCGTATCGAATTCGCATCAAGACAAAACCTGAACACGCGTTGATTCTGGGTGTCTTATTGGCAATCGGCGTTACGGGTTTTGGAGCCGAAATGTTTCGCATCGCTAAAGGTCAGGCAGCGGGCGTCAACTTAGATCACGAAAAGTGGAGCGTCGTTGGCTATCCACTCGCTCAACTTGTTAACGGTTCAAGTGCGTCAACACTGACAACATGGCACCAAGGCTGGTGGGTCGCCCACGTTTTGACATTCATCGTATTCTTGGCAATTTTGCCGATCACAATGTTGCGCCACATGTTTACTTCGCCACTCAACATGTATCTCAAAGATCGTGAGCGCCCAAAAGGTGCGATGAAAGCGATGCCAAACCTCACAGAAACTTCGCTCGAGTCTTTTGGTGTCAATGTCGTTGAAGAGTTCACCTGGAAGCAGCTGCTCGACCTTGACGCATGCACAATGTGCGGTCGTTGCACGAGTGTTTGCCCCGCACATGCCACCGGTAAGCCACTTGACCCACGCGAAATCGTGCTCAAGAGTGGAGAAGTCATGGCGGCAACCGCGGCACACGCGCCAGGCGGCAAGGTTTCTCCGCCTCTTGGTGCAGACAGCGAAATAAAAATCAATGCCAACTCGTTGTTCGAGCGAATTACCGCCGAAGAAATCTGGTCGTGCACCAGTTGCAAAGCCTGCGACGAAATTTGCCCTGTAAATATTGAGATTCTTGACAAGATCCTCGACATGCGTCGCTACTTGTCGCTGATGGAGAGCAACTTCCCGGCTCAACTCGGCAACGCCTATCGCGCAATGGAGAACCAAGGAAACCCGTGGGGCATGAGCCAAACAGATCGCGGTGAATGGGCCAAAGATCTAGATGTAGAAATTCTCGACCCGGGTGCGCCATTTAAGAGCGAGTATCTCTACTGGGTTGGTTGTGCCGGCAGTTTCGATGACAAGAACAAAAAAGTTACTCAGTCGATGGCTAAGTTGCTCAAGCGCGCTGGCATTGATGTGGCAATTCTTGGTCCAAGTGAAATGTGCACTGGCGATAGCGCACGTCGCAGCGGCAATGAATATCTTTTCCAAATGTTGGCAATGCCCAACGTTGAGATGCTCAACACGATGGGTGTGCAAAAGATAATCACCCAGTGCCCACATTGCTTTAACACACTGAAAAACGAATACCCGCAATTGGGTGGCAACTACGAAGTGATTCACCACTCGCAATTGCTTGAAGACTTAATCGAGTCTGGAAAGTTAGATGTAACGAATGCAACGCTTGAAGAGCGCATCACGTATCACGACTCGTGCTATCTGGGTCGACACAACGATGTCTATATTGCGCCACGCAAAGTTGTGGGCTCAATCAAAGGCATTGAGATTGTCGAAATGCCACGCAACGGCACCAAGGGCATGTGCTGTGGTGCTGGTGGCGCAAGAATGTGGATGGAAGAAGACATCGGCACGAAAGTCAATGACGAACGTGCGCGTGAGGCGATTGCCACTGGAGCAACCCGTGTCGCAACCGCATGTCCGTTTTGTTACATCATGCTTGATGACGGCGTCAAGGGTGCTGGAAAAGACGAATCTGAAATCAAAGTTGGCGACATTGCAATTCACCTACTCGATGCGATCGAAAATGGTGAGCGATCTGTTGCTACTCAGAGCGCACCGCTGGCTGCAGCAAACGTTGCCAGCAGTACAACTAGTTTCAGTTAACTATTCGAAGTTTTTAAAGTACTGACTCGGCGTTGGTCCGCGTTGACCTTGATATTTTGAGCCACTAGCGCCCGAGCCATACGGCTTGTCGGCTGGTGTCGTCATCGTCATGAAACTCACTTGACCAATTTTCATAGACGGATAAATCGTGATCGGCAAGTTTGCAACGTTTGACAATTCAAGAGTGATGTGACCATCGAAGCCGGCATCAATGAAGCCAGCAGTTGAGTGAATCAACAAACCAAGACGGCCTAGCGAACTCTTGCCCTCGACGCGGCCAACTAAATCGTTGGCGATAGCGATTCGCTCAAGAGTTGAACCCAAAACAAATTCGCCTGGGTGCAACATGAACACACCATCGCGTTCAATTTCTACAAGTTCGGTCAGTTCGCTTAAATCGCGCTTGACATCAATCGTGCCCGCGGTGTGATTGCGAAACACCCGAAACAGATTTGAAACTTTGACGTCAATCGATGACGGCTGAATGCATGACATATCTAACGGGTCAATAATGATCCGCTTGGCGTCTAGGGCCTCTTTAATGCTTCGATCTGACAAAATCACGACTACGAAACCTTAGTGAATTTTTTGCTGGAGTTAAATTTCGGTCTTAAAACTGTGTTGCTACGCTCAAACCTGCAATTGCGGGTGTAGTTCAGTGGTAGAACATCAGCTTCCCAAGCTGAATACGCGGGTCCGATTCCCGTCACCCGCTCAAAACTTGGGCAAGACTTGCCAAAGTGAAACCCGACGAAGATCTACGAACTTCAAGTGGCCTAGTCGTACCAAGTGCTTCGTTGCACTGGAGTTTTGCCCGCTCAGGTGGGGCAGGCGGGCAACATGTAAATAAAACATCATCAAAGGCAACTTTGACAGTTGCGATTAATGAAATCACCGGCCCAGAAGTTTTAGTTCGACGAATAACAACTGCGCTCGCAATAAAGGTTCGCGTAACTAGTCAAACCAGTCGCAGTCAATGGCACAATCGACAACTTTGTTTGACACAAATTAAAAAAATAATTGACGATGCTGCGAAACCGCCCACACCAAGTCGCAAAAAATCGAAACCAACTCGAGCATCGGTTAAACGACGTCTTGAAGGCAAGCGTCACGCCAGCAAGAAAAAAGAATCGCGACGAACTAGTGACTGGTGACGGTTTAAAGCAGGCTGACGAGGGCCCAAAGTGCGGCGATTGCGCCGATGGTGGCCATCACAACACTGCGCACAACTGGCGCTTTTTCTAGGTCGGCTGCGTCTTGACGCTTTTTAGGCGGACGAACCAACGCCGCAAGATTGCCCGCGAACATCGCGCCACCGAGCGCAATAATCATCCACGCGAGAATATCTTCACCGAGAAACATCGCGCCTAATTTGAAGTTGGATCGGAAGCAAAGTTTTCGAAACGAGTGTAAGCAGCCAACCATGCCAACCGCACTTTGCCGAGTGGGCCTGCGCGATGCTTCGACACGTTGAGTTCGGCAATACCCATCTCAGATTTGTTGTCAGGGTTATAAACCTCGTCGCGATACAAGAACATAACAACGTCGGCGTCTTGTTCGAGTGCACCAGACTCGCGCAAGTCTGACAGAGTCGGTCGTTTGTCGTTGCGTGCTTCAAGACCGCGGCTCAACTGACTGAGCGCAAGAATCGGCACTTTGAATTCGCGTGCCAAAAGTTTGAGTTTGCGACTAATTTCGCTGACTTCAAGTTGGCGATTTTCTGGTTTGCCGTCGCCACCCATCAGCTGCAAGTAGTCGATCACAATCAAACCGATTTCTCCTTGGCGACTAACAATGCGTCGTGCCTTGGCGCGAATCACACCAACCGATGTGCCGGGGCTGTCGTCGATAATTAACGGAATATCAAGTCGACCAACGGCATGACCGATTTTTGTCCAGTCGTTGGGAGATGGCCGACCAGAGCGCAACACTTTCGAGTCAACGCCCGCCTCGCTGGCGAGAATACGTTGAACGAGTTCAGCCGTACCCATTTCAAGCGAGAAAAACAAAACTTGTTTGCCTGATGTTCGCGCAACGTGAACTGCCAGACCAAGTGCCAATGCCGACTTACCCATCGCAGGACGAGCACCCAAAATATTGAGAGTGCCTGGCTGAAGACCCAACAAAATTTTGTCGAGGTCATCTAAGCCAGTTGCTGTGCCGGTGACCAACTCTTTGTTGTTTGCGCGGTCTTCGAGCTTCTCCATTGCTTCATTGACAAGCAAACCGAGGCGTTGCGCTGCATCACCAATATTGGTTTCTGCAACATCAAAGATTTTTGACTCAGACTCGTCTATCGCTCGGGCTACATCTTCTGGGCCGCTGTAGGCGATTTCAGCGATTTCGGATGCCACCGAAATGAGTCGACGCAACGAAGCGGTTTCGCGCACGATTTTTGCGTAACGATCAGCACTTGTGATGGCCGGAGTTGCATTTTGCAAAGTCAACAACGCATCAATGCCGCCAATGCCGTCTAATAAGTTGTTGCGCCGAAGTTCGTCGCCGACCGTGATCGGATCTATCGGTTCGCCCGCAGTATTCAGCGAACGGATCGCGTCATAAATATGTTGGTGCGCTGGTTTATAAAACTCTTCTGAGCGAACGCCGCGCTCGAATGCAATTGCAACTGCGTCGCGCGACAAAAGCATTGCACCAAGCAAAGATGCTTCTGCTTCGACACTGTGCGGTGGAATTCTGTTTACGGATTTTTGCTGAGCAGCAGCGCGATCTCCGCGCGGAAATTCAGCAATAGACATGACTACACAATGCCTTAGTTTGCCTGTTGATTGCTACGGGTATAACCCTGTGATTCTTCTGTGGATAACTAGTGGATAACCAGCAGTTGCTGGTTCGCAAAATTCAGTGACTATTTTGCAACAAGGTTAATTTTTAATGTTGCTACGACGTCAGTGAAAATCTCGGCAGTTACCGAATGTTCGCCAAGTTGTCGCAAAGGTGCCTCAAGTTGCACACCTTTTCGATCGATAGTTACACCAGTTTGGTCGAGAACTGCTTTAGCAATTTCAACTGCATTGATTGAACCGAACAAACGACCCTCATTGCCAGCTTTTGCAGCAATCGTGATCACGGTTGTTGCCAATGATGCAGCCACAAGTCGGGCCGATTCGCGATCGGAAGCGATTTGCATTTCGCGTGACTTGCGCATGACCTCGGCCTGGGCAATTGTGCCGGCGTTAGCAACGATTGCTAAATCGTTTGGCAACAAAAAGTTGCGGGCGTGACCTGACGAGACATTTACGATGTCGCCACGACGGCCTACACCTTTGATGTCAGAACGGAGAAGAACTTTCATGATGCTGCTCCGTCCACAATTGCTTGTGCTGAACCTTCAGTGACTTCGGCTGAAATGTTTTCAGAAATCTCGACAACTGCAGACTCGGCGCCTTCGTCACGACGAGGACGACGTGGACCACGATCGCGACCCTTGTCATCTGAGCCGTATTCGCCACGCTCACGTGGGGCACGAGTTGCTGAAACGCGCTTTGTGTATGGCAAAAGCGCCATTTCGCGGGCGTTCTTCACAGCAGTTGCAACGTCACGTTGCAGCTGAACTGAGTTGCCGTTCATGCGACGCGCACGCAACTTTGAGCGATCTGACATATAGCGCTGCAAAAGGTTGACGTCTTTGTAATCGACGAAGCCAACTTTTTCGGTGACGATCATGTTCGGGCGCTTCTTTGGTTTACGAAGCAGCGCCTTTTTTGCTCTTAACTTGTTGGATTTACTTGTCATGGGAAAGTCCTTGTTTTGATTGGTTGATTAGTTAATTAGTTAATTGATTAGAACGGTTCTTCGCCATCAAAAGGCGTTGCTTCAGTGCCTGGGTTGGTGCCGGTGTTGGCAGGGCGATTTGTTGCGCCGCCACCTTGACCATCTTGTTTTGGCGTGCGCACAACTGTCGCAGTTGCCCAACGCAAACTCGGCCCGAGCTCATCGGCGATGACATCGATTGCTGTTCGCTTCTCGCCTTCGCGCGATGTGTATTCGCGTTGTTCAAGACGACCAGTAACGACAACTCGTGTTCCCTTGGTGAAAGTCGCTGCGGCGTTTTCGCCGAGTTGACCCCACGCGGTGACGTTGAAGTATGAAGTCTGCTCTTGCCACTCACCGTTGACCTGATATCGACGGCCAACTGCGATGCCAAAAGATGCGACTGCACGACCAGTTGCCGTGAATCGAATTTCTGGATCGCGGGTTAAGTTTCCGACGAGTGTGATGCTGTTATCAGCCATTTATTTGTTCCTTTTTAGTTTGGCAACTAGTGCTTATGAATTTGCTGTGACTACAAGACCGCGACGTGCGGCTTCGGCATCAGGAAGGCGGAGGAGTTTGTGTCGCAACACATCGTCAGCGATGCGCATCGCGCGCTCTGCTTCATCAAGAGCACCACCAGGTGCAGTGACGTTGAAGATTGCGTAATAACCATCGTTTTGTTTTTTGATTGGGTAAGCCAAGCGACGCTTGCCCCACCAATCAGGTGTGCCGTGAACGCTGCCACCGGCAGTTGTAATCGACTTGGTGATCACACTCAACCAGTTGTGGGCGGCTGACTCTTCGAGGTTGCCGCTGATAATGACCATTAATTCATATGCACGCATGAACGTGATAACTCCCTTCGGACCCAACGATTAGTTGGGGCCCCCGAAGGGGCAGGTATGTGGACTTGGAAGTGTAACGGCACGACGACACAGTGCCACAGGGGTGTTGCAGGGCATTTTGCCCAAACCGAGCCTTAGACGGAGCGAGTTTTAAGCAAATGATGCCATGAGCAACTGCGGCAAACTTCGATTAAATATCCCGTGTATTGCTCAGGGCGTTGACCGAAGTGTTCAATTTCTGCTCGCGTCGCGATGAACTTACCGTGACTTGGTAACCGAGGACCAAACAAATAGGTGACTGTCACTAGATGATCGTTGACACAAATTGGACATTTAACGCGGGTGGTGCGACCAAAGTTTCGCGCCACGCGCATGAGTTCGGGGTGAGCATCGCAAATACTGTCTTGTGAAATTACGCCACGACGAAAATTATTTATGACGGCGCGACGCGTCAAGCGATGGTCAATCTCGCCGACGTTTAAATCAAAGTCGTCTGAGTCGTTGCTCTGCTTTTTTTGCGCCTGCTTGCGTGGCATATTCGCTAAACCTTAACAAAGCAAATTACTTCTTTTGCAAATCCCACCATGACTTCAGTCGCTTGCGGATTTCTTGATCGCCAAGCAGCCCTTCTTCAATGCGAATTTCCATTAAAAAATCTAAAGCTTGACCAACATGTCGACTCGGCTTGATTTCAAGAAACTCCATAACTTGTGCGCCATCCATCTCTGGTCGCATGGCCGCAAGTTCTTCGCGTGCGGTGAGATCAGCAATGCGTTGTTCGAGTTCAACCATGCGCCGCGCGAGTGCTGCAACTTTTTTTTCATTTCGTGTGGTGCAATCACTTTTCGTCAGAACATTTAGTTCGGCCAAGTGCGCGCCGGCATCACGAACGTATCGTCGCACTGCCGCATCTGTCCAACCCATTTGATAAGTATGAAAACGTGCACTCAACGCCACGAGTTCGGCGACAGTTTCAATATCTTGAACCGAGTATCGAAGTTTGCGCATTCGTTCGCGAGTCATTCGCGCACCCACCGCCTCGTGATGATAAAAAGTTATGCCTTTGCCGGGCTTAATTGCGCGAGTCTTTGGCTTGCCCACATCATGAAATAGCGCTGCGAGCCGAGTGATTCGAAAATCACACGGTTCGTCACGCTGAACATTTTCAACAACGGCCAAGGTGTGGGTCAAAACATCTTTGTGCCGATGAATCGGATCTTGCTCAAGTTGCATCGCAGCAAGTTCTGGCAAGAAGTGTTTCGACAAACCGTTGTCTACTAAAAACCACAAACCGAATGACGGGCGATCGGTGACGATCAAACGATCAAATTCATCTCGAATTCGTTCGGCGCTGACGATTGTGATGCGATCAGCCATTGCTTGCACTGCGGCGATCAGCTCGGGCACTGCGATCATGCCAAGACCCGAGATGAAGCGAGCTGCACGCATCATTCGCAACGGGTCGTCGCTGAAACTGACTTCTGGCGAAAGGGGTGTTCGCAAAACTTTGCCCATCAAATCGGCAAGTCCATTGAATGGATCAACAAGTTCTGGTGATTCATTCGTGATTTCAAGTGCCATTGCGTTGATCGTGAAGTCGCGACGCGAGAGATCTTCTTTTATGTCTTTTGAGAATTGCACATCGGGTTTACGCGAGTCGGGCGAGTAGGCCTCGGCTCGGTGCGTTGTGATTTCAAAAACTCGATCACCTTTTTTTGCACCGATCGTGCCAAACTTCTCGCCCTGAGTCCAAAGCGAATCACACCAACCTGCAAGTAGCGACTTGATTTGTTCGGGTAGAGCGTCTGTTGTCAGGTCGAAATCCAGTTCGTCAATTGAACGGTCCAACATCAAGTCACGAACGGTGCCACCAACCAGAAATAGTTTGAACCCAGCGTCACGAAACCTCGGAACAAGGGGAGCTAATTCGCTCAGAACTGGCGCGAAGCGCTGGGGCACCACGCTCTACAGGCTACGCATCGCAGTGCGACAAGTGATGCGTTTACTCAATTACGAAGTCTTTTCGCATTAGCGTGATTATGTCTTGAATTATCAAAACCGCTACCCAACGCGTGAGCGACACGGCAAAAAACGCCTAACTATCTTGTGGCGAACGTGTCTCAAAACAGCCGTCATGGCAATGGTTTTTTGTCTTTTGTCAACTGGCGTCACTTGGCGACCGGTCGGCGCTGCTGTCAACTCAGGTGATCTGACACTAACTGCACAGAACTTTCACATATATACGTCGGGTAATTTGCGATTCGTTTTTGGCATCAAGTCTGATGCGTTAGTTAAAGAACTGACGGCTGACTCGACCGCTCTCTTTCGCGTCACGCTTGGCCAGCGAATAACGACTGGCGAAAAACAAGTTCAAGAAATTTATGCCAAGCCTGAGTTGTTTTCAGCAACCGACTCGGTAGATCTTTCGTTGCGTGAAGTGACGCGCCGCGCCGACGGACAGTTCGAAGTGATCGCGCTATCTACGGATATCCCGAGCGGAACACGGCGAATTGAGTTTGACGGTCCGGGTATTTACCCCGTGCGAGTTGAAATTGTTGTTGGCACAA
>JAEMTQ010000010.1:0-13981 GCA_016462185.1 Ilumatobacteraceae bacterium | reverse complement strand
TCGGCGGCGAGCGCCAACGATCAAATCGACGAATTCAATTCTCTGCTTGAGCGCGGCACAACGACATGGCAACAAGTTTCCCCGAGTTCAAAAATCATCAACAGTGTTTGGATTGCCCAAGACCCAATCGACCAAAAGGGATTGGACTTGTTGGCTGAGTCTGGGGTGCGTTCAATAGTTATGTTGCCAAATTCAAGTGCTGTGCTCGGTGAGTTTGACAACGCTGCTCGACCGTATCGACTGCAAAGCAAAGACAAAGCCGCCGCCATAGATCTGGCGTTGCATCTTGTTGATAAGAGTTATGTCGCACAGTTAAGTAGCCCAAACAACGACACGTTCGCTGCAGCCTCGTTTTTGTCAGCGCAAATTCTTGCCCAACGCAATCAGGTTGAAAACGAAGGCGGCACTTCAGCGCTTCGCCGCGTCGTGCTGACTTCAAGTGACGGCTCGATCGTGAACCCAAACTTGTTGCGCGAAACCGTGCTGATTTTGAGTCGTGTACCTCAACAGGTTGTGATGCGAACTCTTGGCAATCTGCCTGCGCCGAGGCTCGACGCGTACATGCCGTCGTTACCACCTGTTGATGCTGCAAACCTTGCGCAGCGCAAGACAATTGTCGAAACATTGCGCACAGATATTGACAAGTTAAATACGACGATCGCCGCCGACGCCCAAGTGTGGCGCCGATGGGACGAACTCTTGCTCGTGATGTCAAGTGACTCAATGACGAGTGCAGAGCGCGAAGAGTTTGTTTTGGCAACCAGAGATCAACTCAAGAAAATTCGGCAGTCTGTAACTTTGCAATCAGGGACGACATTCACGCTCGGCAGTCGTGAAAGCGAATTGCGTCTTGACTTACAAAACTCCTCAGATTTTGCGATGACGGTTCAAGTGAAAGTTGCGAGTCCAAAACTTCGGTTCAGTAAAGAAACAGCGACGGTAGAGATCGCCGCTAACAGTTCAAAGGAGCTGGTTGTCGATGTTGTTGCACTCGCCAACGGTTTGTTTCCCGTTGAGGTAAGAATTTTTACTGCAGACGGCCTAAGTCAGCTGGGTAGAAAAATTGAAGTATCGGCTCGCGTAAATGCGTTGGCGGGCCTCGGCCAAATTGTCTCAGGTGTTGCCCTGCTGTTGTTGGCAACTTGGTGGGTTGCCCATATTCGCCGTAAATTCCGCAAAAAAATCAGCAAGAACCATCCCGTACTACGATCAAAACTATGACCATACGTATCATTTCAGATTCAGCTAGCGACCTTCCAGAGGCAATTGCCCGCAAATACAACATCACGCTTGTTCCACTGACGTTCAGCATCGGTGATCAAGAATTTACTGACCGTACAAGTTTGACAACGCAAGAATTTTGGCAACGCTGTTCTGAGTCACCAGTCTTGCCACAAACCGCGGCCCCAGCTCCAGGAAAGTTCGCCGAGGCTTACAAAAAACTTGTCGCCGAAGGCGCAACAGGAATTTTGATGGTTGGACTCTCGCGCGAACTCTCGGCAACTATGCAGTCAGCAGAGACCGGCGCGAAAGAATCGGGTTTGAATGTGCCGATCAAGTTTGTTGATAGTCGATCAGCAAGCATGGGCGAAGGCATCAACGTGATTGTGGCCGCACAAATGTTGGCTCAAAATCCATCTATTTCTTTGGATGAGCTTGCAACAGCCACGGCCAAGTGGTGCGAAAAGACAAAGCTATATGGCGCTCTTGACACACTTGAAAACCTGAAAAAAGGTGGTCGCGTGAGTGGTGCGAAAGCGTTTTTTGCGTCGGCTTTGGCGATCAAACCGATAGTTGAAATTCGCGAAGGCAAAATCGTGGAGGGTGGCAAAGAACGCACCCGAAGCAAGGCATTGGCCTTCTTGGTAGAGAAAGTTAAGTCGGCTGGCCCGATCACGAATTTGGCTGTTTTACACGCTCAATGCAGCGATTTGGATGCATTCGTCGAGCAACTCAAAGGTGTTTATTCGGGCGAGATAATCGTTGGCGATGTCGGATCGGTAATCGGTTCGCACACGGGTATCGGCACGATGGGCGTAACTTTTCACGTCAAATAAAGTTTCAAAACATCCTGCGACGGTTTGTCGCAACTGACATTCCCCACTTGAACATGCGCGCAGAACTAGCGTCAAAGTTCATAGATGAGGCTAGAACCCAACCAATTCCCCGATGATCCGCGTCGCCTCTTAGGTGGCAGATATCGCCTCGACCGGCAAATCGCGCGTGGAGGAATGGCCGAAGTTTGGCTTGGTTTTGACACGTTTTTAAACCGCCAGATCGCAGTTAAGTTGCTCAAACCCCAACTGGTCAGCGACCCAGTTGTTGCTGAAAGATTTCGTCGTGAAGCAATCGTCTGTGCGGGATTGAATCATCCGAACATTGTCGCTGTCTACGACACAGTTGAAGATGACGGACGTCAAGCAGTTGTGATGCAATACATCCAAGGAAAAAGTTTGCGTGAACTTTTGGATCGTCGCAAACGTCTTGGACCGTTGCTGACAATTCACATGGGAGCCGCGATGGCCGCCGCACTCGATGTTGCACACCGTGCAGGTCTTGTGCACCGCGATGTGAAACCAGGAAATATTTTGTTGACTCCAGACGGAAAGTTTTTGCTTGCAGACTTTGGTATTGCCAAGGCACTTGTTACTTCAGGAGAAGATTTAACTCACGACAACATCATGATGGGCACTGCAAAATACTTGTCGCCTGAACAAGTACGTGGAAAACCTTTAGATGGTCGAGCAGATCTTTACGGCCTTGGGCTCGTTTTATACGAATGTCTCGCCGGCAAAGTTCCGTTCTTGGGTGAAACAGACGCCGATACGGCGCTGGCTCGTCTGCAACGCGAACCGACCGACTTGGCGCACTTGCGTCCGTCGCTTGCGCCACAACTTGTGCGAGTAATTCACAAATTATTGGCTCGTAATCCGGATCATCGTTATGCGACCGGTGAAGAAACGCGAATTGCTTTGGTGCAGGCGTTGAGTGCGCAAAACGATCACACCACTTCGATGACTCCGCCTTCGGGGGCGACGCCACCAAAACCGATGCGACGTGTAATGACAAGCGACGAGTCGTCGGTGGCCCAGATACCAGGTCAACCAATTTTAGAAACAGCGCTGAACGCAACGCCACAGCGTGCGGTGCGCGATCCGCGTGTGCAAAAAGCATCGTGGCGATTCTTTTCGTTGCCGCCAAGTACAAAAATTTTGAGTCTGATCGCAATTTTGCTCGGAGCCGCGGTTTTATTCACTGCAACTCGATCAAATTCATCACAGCAAACTGATTCTTCAGTTGCGCAGGGAGCAATCGTCGATCAGTCGCCTGTGACCATTTCGCGAATGGTCAGTTTTGACCCCAACGGCGACGATGCCCAAGAAAATGAGGCCCAAATTTGGGCTTTGCGTGACGGAAACTCAAAAACTGCGTGGACAACCGACTGCTATGCCAACCAGTTTTTTGGCACCAAAGAATACGTCGGTGTGTTGATGGAGTTCTCACGAGCCGCAACTGGCACTCTGCAAGTTGGCATGAAAAATGGCCCTTGGTCGCTTGAAATTTATACGGCCAATGGTGCCGCGCCAAGTCGACTCGAACAGTGGGGGCCACGTGCCGGCGCCGACTACAACACGAGACGTGGTGTTGCTCAATTTGTAATCCCGAGTCAGGCCCAATTTGTGTTGTTGGTTTTGCGCGAAGTCGGCACGAGCGTGCAGTGCAGTGCTAAGAACCCGTATCAAGGTGTAATTCAAGATATTTCGTTTAACGGGGCGTAGTAATTAAAAAATAATCTGCGTTAGTCTTAACGCGTGATTTCGAATCCATTTACTGATCCAAGATGGGCGAAGAAAACTGTTGCACTGATCGATCGATGGGTTGACTTCATCAGCGACAAGACAACTCGCCCTGTTGCGAATCTTGTGCGAGGCATCGTCTTTGGTCTCATCGCAGTAGTCGCGGCAATAACGATTCTTGTTCTCGCATTGGTCGGGCTCACTCGCGGGCTGAACGAACTGCTCGACATTTGGCTGAGTCGCGAGAACGCAGTTTGGGTTTCGTATTTCATTTTGTCGTTTATATTCATCGGCGTAGGTTCACTGATGATGCGCAAACGACACGCAAAACAACCTCGCTAAAGGAGTCTTATGGCGGATGCAAAAATGCACGAAGTGATAATCATCGGCTCGGGTCCGGCAGGTTTGACTGCGGCGATATATACCGCACGCGCAAATCTCGCCCCACTTGTAATTGAAGGTGAGCCGTCTAGCACCAGCGACCAACCGGGCGGTCAGTTGATGTTGACCACTGACGTTGAAAATTTTCCTGGTTTTCCAGAGGGTGTAATGGGCCCCGACCTAATGATGAAGTTTCGCGATCAGGCGGCTCGCTTCAACGCCGCGTTCATCACCGAGAAAGTTACAAAGGTCGACTTCTCACAGCGTCCGTTCAAAGTTTGGGTACGCGATGAGATGCACCAAGCAAAATCGATCATCGTAAGCACTGGTGCACAATCGTTGATGCTGGGTCTTGAAAACGAGAAACGGTTTTATGGCCACGGACTGTCAACTTGTGCGACATGTGATGGATTCTTTTTTAAGGGCCAAGAAATTGTGGTTGTTGGCGGCGGCGACTCGGCAATTGAAGAGGCAACTTTTCTCACGAAATTTGCCACAAAAGTTACTCTCGTTGTAAGGCGCGACGTCTTGCGGGCCTCGAAAATTATGCAAGAGCGGGCAAAAAATAATCCAAAGATTGAAATTAAATGGAATGCCCAGGTGACTGAGCTTTTTGGCACCGAAAAACTCACAGGGGTGGGGCTCGTCGACACCGTCACGGGCGCAAAGTCAAAACTTGATGTCACCGGCTTGTTCGTGGCGATTGGCCATCGTCCAAATACCGACCTGTTCAAGGGCGTGCTCGACATGGAAGACACCGGCTATTTAAAAACACGGCCAGGTTCTTCATACACAAACATTGCGGGTGTTTTTGCTTGTGGTGATGTTCAAGACCACACTTATCGCCAAGCAATCACAGCAGCAGGCTCAGGTTGTATGGCTGCTATTGACTGTGAACGATGGCTTGAGTCACAGCACTAGATAACACTAAGCAACTATCCTTAACTCTCTCGCCTATTTCGTGGCGAGATTTAAAACACCCGAATAACGCAAATTTCACGAGAGGGTCAAACATGGCTGATGGAATCATTACTTTGACAAGTGCAAACTTCGACGAAACAGTCAAGTCTGCAACAACACCAATCGTGGTTGACTTTTGGGCCGAATGGTGCGGGCCGTGCAAAGCCATTGCCCCAGTATTGACTGAAATCGCCAAAGAACAAGCCGGAAAAATCACAATCGCCAAACTGAATGTTGACGATCACGGCGATATCGCCCAACGATTTGGTGTGATGAGCATCCCGACCCTGATGGTTTTCAACAATGGCGAAATGAAGAAGAAAATGGTCGGTGCAAAAGGCAAATCTCAACTACTTGCGGAGATCGCAGAATTTATCCCGACAAAGAGCTAACTCTCGGCGACAGCAATGAAGCTGTCGGAGATTTGCAACGGCGGTTAGAGACTGCTGGCCTGTTAGATCTGTCTCAAATTTCGGTCAATACATATTGTGACGCGACACGCGATGCTGTCGCAAAATTTCAAGAACTCAGGTCGCTGCACATTTCTGGGGTTTGCGATCAAGCAACTTGGCTCGCGCTAGTTGAATCTTCGTTTGCATTGGGCGATCGATTGCTCTATTTGACTTCGCCTTTGCAACGCGGAGATGATGTCGCACAACTACAACTGCTGCTTTCGCGCACAGGTTTCGACTGCGGGCGTGTAGACGGATTTTTGGGCAACCGAACGGCAAAAGTTTTGACGGAGTTTCAACAAAATTACGGATTAATCCCCGACGGCATTTGCGGCCCGCAAACTTTGCAAGCTCTTTACCGAGCAAGTCGCAACTCTGGTGTCGGGCCTGGCGTCGGCATTGTGCGCGACCGACACACTGCAGCCAAACACGGTCAAGGCCTGGCGAATTTACGTGTTGTAATCGGTCAGTTCACACAACTTGAGCGTTTGACAAATGATTTAGCCGACAGACTTCGCGCGTTAAACACAAATGTGGCCGTCATCACTGATGTCGACGCACATCGCCATGCTCAACTCGCCAATGACTTTGCCGCAAATCTTTATCTCGGCATTGAGGCCCGCGAATCACAAGTTTGTGAGATTGCTTACTATCACACTGAAGGTTTTCATTCAGTTCCCGCACATATTTATGCAACACTTGCCGCTGAGGCAATCGAGCGTTCGGCGCCATGGTTCAAACCAGTGGTCAATGGCATGCGGCTGCAGGTTTTACGTGAAACCACCATGCCGGCCGTTGTCTGTGGATTTGGGCCAATTACACGGGTTATTCCACACTGTGCGGTTCTCGCCGATGATCTAGTAAATGCCCTTGAAATATGGGTTAAAACAACATCGTTGAAATTTAAATCGTAATCTTGGGATAACCCTTCAACTAGTCCACAGAGTTATCCACAACATGTGCGAAACCTAAAGTAAGCCTTGAGCGTCAACTTAAAGGTGAGTCTCAGTCTCTGTTACACGATTCGCAATATCAATGCGAAAACTTAATCTGAAACCGCTGGACCTTCGGTCATCGCACGATAAATGCGCTCAAGATCGTTTAGATCTGCGAACTCAACTACAACTTTGCCGCGCCCATTGGTTGATGTAACTGAAACATTCGTTGCCAAATGTTCGCCAAGTAGTCGCTCGAGTTCAACCAAACCAGGTTGTGGCATAGTTGTTGATTTAGTAGAAGTTTTTGTTGTACTAGAGTTGGTACTAGTTGTTTTGCTAGTTGCTTTTGTGCGACCCAAATTTTGTCGCACAGCTTCTTCAACTGCGCGCACAGTCCAGCCATCGTTCGCGCACTGCCGAGCTAGTTGTTCTTGTGTTGTGCGATCAGTCAACGCCAACAATGCACGTGCGTGCCCGCCCGAAAGTCGACCATCAGCTAAAAGTTGCTGAATTGATGGCGGTAAAGCCAACAACCGCAACGAGTTTGTAATTGCCGAACGAGTTTTTCCAACTTTTTCTGCGACTTGTTCGTGCGTCATTGAAAAATCGTCTAACAATTGTTTGTATGCGGCCGCTTCTTCGAGCGGCGTCAAATCTTGACGATGTAAATTTTCAACAAGTGCTTGCTCAACTGATGCAACATCATCTGTCTCGCGCACCAAAGCCGGAATCACTGTTAGACCAGCCCGTTGCGATGCTCGCCAACGACGCTCGCCTGCAATCAGTTCAAAACTATTTGTACTTCCAGCCTTGGGTCGAACCAAGATTGGTTGCAATAACCCCACTGCTCGAATCGAGGCAGCAAGTTCTGCAAGTGACTCGTCATCAAAGTGAATTCGAGGCTGATTTGGGTTAGGCGAGATCGACTTGACGTCTAAGTTACGTAACCCGAGCCCTGACCCGTCGCCGTCGCCTCCGTCGCGCGTTGGTTTGCGCGGGTCTCGACCCGGAATCAGCGCATCTAATCCTTTACCTAGGCCTGTTGGACGTGCCACCACTTATCTCCTTTGCAATCTCGCGATATGCCTTAGATGCGGCTGAAGAAGGGTCAAACGATGTCACAGGCTTGCCGTGCGATGGTGCCTCGGCCACACGCACTGACCGCGGAACCACTGTTTTACACACTTTGTCGCCAAAGTGCTCGCGAACCTCGCGAACCACGTCGTCGGCCAACGTCGTATGCGTATACATCACACAAGCAATGTGGCGTACTTCGAGGGTTGGGTTCAAAACTTGGCTGACCCGATCGACGCTGCGCAACAACTGCCCTAAGCCTTCAAGAGCAAAATACTCGCACTGAATCGGCACAAATACCTCAGTTGCGGCTGTCAGCCCGTTGACAGTCAGAAGTCCCAAACTTGGGGGGCAATCTAAAATCACGTAGTCGTATTGATCGATGACTGTGTCGATGGCCTTTTTCAGGCGTTGCTCGCGACCCATCTCTGGCACCAACTCAATGTCGGCGCCGGCCAGATCAAGATTGGCTGGTGCGACGAACAGATTTTTTACAGCGGTGGGTTCAATACAGTTCTCAAGCTTCTCGCCACGCAACAACACGTCATAAATCGTTGCATCTAGGTCGCGAGCATTGATGCCCAACCCAGTTGAGGCATTGCCCTGCGGGTCAAGGTCAACAACTAAAACGCGGTATTCCAATTCGGCCAAGCAGGCCGCAACTGTGATCGCTGTAGTGGTTTTACCCACTCCGCCTTTTTGATTGGCGAAAGCAATGACCCGAGGTAGGGCAATCTCGCCAGGTGACAAGTCGCTGGTTGACTGGGGGGCCATAGCCCAAGACTAGTTAGCTTTAGGGCTTTTTAATTGGATCTACCCTGCCAGATGTTTCACGTGAAACACCCCGCCTGGCTAATCCGACTGTTTCACGTGAAACATCGCGACCGCACCCACCCGCTCAGGGCCTTTAAGTCCGAGCTCAGAAACATGCTTGGCGTCCCACCGAGACTGCGTCGACAACGGTGGTTCACTGATCACGATGACTCCCCCGGGTTTAACTAAAAGAGTCGAAAGTTTCAGAGTTTCATTTGGTGGGCCAAGCCCGCGACTAATTGCTGCGTCAAAGCGGTGCGCATAATTGCTGTCACGAGCGAGTGCGTCAATTTCCGCGCAAACGACTTTGACTCGAGCTGAGAGATTTAAAGCCGATACGGCTCGGGTCAACGAATCAGTTCGTCCCGACCGCCGATCAACTAAGACGAGTTCTAGATCTGGCCGGTCAAGCGCCACTATCAACCCTGGCACCCCAGCACCAGACCCCAAATCAACCACCGATTTGGCGTTGTCCGAAATCGCCCGAGCAAACCACAGAGCATGGCTAATAATCTGATCAATCGGCGCGCCCGACAGTGCACCGACTCTTTGGGCTTCTAGCAAAATTGGATGCAAAGCCGCGAACTTCGTCGGCTCGTATCCAGAATCGTTTTCACTCATGGCTAGAAACTAGCCAGTGTTTTACTCGCTGTCAGAGACTGATTCTGAGTCTTCGCTGATCGAAGCCAAAGCCACAACCACACGACGAAACGGGTCACTGCCCTCTGAACGTGTGGAGATGCCCTCAACTTCAGTCAATGCATCGTGCACAATCTTTCGATCTGACGAGTTCATTGGCTCAAGAGCCCGAGCCTGACCTGATGTTTTGACGTCTTCTGCGACTTTCAAAGCAAATCGACTCAAAGCCTCTCGACGCTTTTCGCGATACCCAGCAACATCAACACGAAGTCGTGTTTCATGGTCACCAAGGCGACGTTGACTGACCACTCGGGTCAAATCTTGCAATGCCAGCAAGGTTGCGCCCTTTGTGCCAACCAAGAAACCCAGGTCGTCACCCAAAACGTCGATATCAATATTTTCGCCTTCAACTTTGGCAGATACTGAGCCTTTAAGACCTGCAGCGGACACCAAACCTTCAAGGAATGTGGTCGCTACAGCACTAACGGTGGTCGGATCTACTGGTGGAAGATCTTCCCGAGGTGTGCGTTCTGCTCGCGGTGCTCGTTCTGGCCGTTCTGACCGTTCTGATCTGGCCTGGCGTGGCGCACGCTCTTTGCGCGGGCCTCGATCACTTCGTTCTTGGCGTTCTCCGCGGTCAGACCGTTCGGTTCGCTCTTGACGCGGCTTGGCTGTTCGCTCGCCTGCTGGCTTGCCGCGACGATCACGACGGTCAGCTTTGGCTCGCACTGAGTTCGGCTTGATTCGTGCTCGAACTCGGGCTTCGCCACGAGTACGACCGAACAAACCGGCTTTTGGTTCTTCAACAATTTCGAATTCGGCATCGCCGTCATCAATACCCAAGCGGTCAAGCGCTAAAGCTTTGGCGTCTTCAATTGTTGTTGCGGTTATTTCTACCCATTCCATGATTCAATTTCCTTTCGGTTGTTTACTAGATCGTAAAAATTTATTATTGGTTTGGTTTATTTTTCTTCTGCACAAACCCGCTGCGGTTTTTGCCTGGTGGCTTTGGGCGTCGGGACGAAGATGGTACAGAATTGTTTTTTGGTGGGGTCACACGCTTGCTCACAAACTTTTGGTCGCTTGTTTCTGAGTCTTTCTTGTCGTTTTTATTCTTCTTTTCAAACTTCGGCGAATCTTTCATTTCACGCGCAACAGCACTCGCCTCTTGGGCTTGCTTACCTAAACTTCCATCTTTCTTATAGAACCGTTGGGTGATGTATTGCTGTTGAACAATTCGAATCACCGCTTGCGTCATGTAATAGACGATCAAACTGGTTGGCAACCACACCTGGAAAAACGCGAACGCAACAGGCATGTATTGCATCAATTTGGCTTGGTTTGCCGACATTGTTGGGCTCACCGCACGCGAGGCAATCATTCTTTGCTGCACCAAATAAAGGCCTGCCAACAGCAGAACTAGAAGCGCATAAATCAAGCCTGAAAGAAAGTCGTCTCTCATTGCGTTTAAAGGTGTTTTTGAAAGGTCAATACCAAACGAAAGCATTTCGGTTTTACCGACAAGCGAAAGATAAATGTCTGAGTTCTTGTTCAAGAACTTCGGTAAAAAGTTTCCTGTTGAATCGCGCTTAATCAACCCGCTTAATGCCTGAAACATAATGATGAACACCGGCATCTGTGCCAACAATGGCAAACATGATGCAAGCGGGTTCACTTTGTGTTCTTGGTAGAGCTTCATCATCCCGGCGTTAAGTTGCTGGCGATCGCCTTTAAATTGTTGTTGCAGTTTTTTCATCTCAGGCTGCAGACGTTGCATCTCGAGCATGCCCTTGGTGCTCTTCAGTGTTAGGGGAGTGATCAACAACATCACCACGACTGCCACCATCGCGATTGCAAACGAATAGTTCGGCACTAGCTCATAGAAGAACGCAATTACACGTGCGGCAATTTCAAACATGTTGGTGCCTCGTCTCGCTTACATTATTTTCGTGCTGACAACAATCTCGCTCTGGCACTGGGTCATAGCCACTTGGACCAAAAGGACGACAACGCGATAACCGACGCAAAGCCAAAAGGCCACCTTGCCAAGAACCGTAAGTCTCAATAGCTTCTTTGGCATAAGCCGAGCAACCTGGGTAAAAGCGGCAAGGCGACAAGCGATATGAAAAAGCGTCTTGATACCAATCGATTGCCCGAATCATTAGTCGTTGAATTCGCATAATGGGCCTTACTTTTTTGCCTTGATTGCACATCGCTCAATCAGCGAGTCGACCTGCACACCCAGATCTGTAAACGACAATTTGGTTGCTCCAGAGGCTGCCCCGATCAGGTACCAACCCGGCAAAACCTTGCTGGACTTGGCTTTTAGCAGTTCACGCAGCCTACGACGCAGCAAATTACGTTGAACCGCACCGCCAACTTGACGACCTAAAGCATAGGCAATCGCAGGCTGGGTAAGGGTTTGGTCGATAATCATGCTACACCAAAGGGTTCCGGAGCGAACATATGTTCCCTCTGTTTGAAGTCGCTGAAAGATCTGTCGCGTCTGGATGCGACTGATCAAGCAGAGAGCCGGTAACGGCCCTTAGCCCGACGGGATTTAAGCACGGCCCGGCCGGCTCGAGTGCTCATACGGTTGCGGAACCCGTGTTTGCGGGACCTACGGCGATTATTTGGTTGAAAGGTGCGTTTCACGCACGGCTCCTGACGTCAAAGAAAAATTGGTACCAGTCAGACTAGGGGCACAATGTGGCCAAGGGCAACGTATAAAAGGGGATTCCTCAGCATTTCTCCCCCTGTGGAAAACCTGCTACTTTCGCTCTCCCCGTTGAGATTTCAGCGGGGTGTCCACAGCTTGTGGACGGGGCATCAAATTTGTAGACATTAAAAATCTGAATCGAAAACAAGAGGTAGTTGAAGTGACTAATGAAATTGTAGAGACATCAACAGAGCACGAACAGCTCTGGAAAGCGACGTCGCAAGTGTTGCGCGGCCAAGTTTCAGAAGCGGTTTGGTTCTCAACTTTCAATGACGCCGTCGCTGTCGCCGATGACAAAATGAGTTTGCGGTTGCGTGTGCCAAACACTTTTGTTCGTGATCGTATTTTGACTCGCTACATGTCGCTCGTACGTGGCGCCCTTGACGAAATCGGTGCATCAGGTCGTGAATTGCGAGTTGATGTTCAAACAGCCACGGCATCTGACCTACTCGAGCGCCTCACACCAGAGACTCAAACTTCGCTCTCTGAGCCACTGGTTATTGAACGCGCTTCATCCCAAAAAGCTGATTCGCTTGAGGCTACGAACATCCGTACCCGCGCAGGAAAAGGCGCAGCGATCGGCCTTAACCCGCGATACACATTCGACACTTTCGTCAAAGGTGCATCAAACCAATTTTCGTTGGCTGCCGCACTTCGAGTTGCAGAGACTCCTGGTCGCTCATACAACCCGCTCTTTATTTATGGATCAGCGGGACTCGGCAAAACACATTTGTTGCACGCGATTGGTTATTACGTTCACGAAAATTATCCAGACCTTGAAGTTAGATATGTATCGACCGAAACATTTCTAAACGAATACGTCGACGGCATTCGTAACAACACAATTGCAGCGTTTAAACGTCGTTATCGCGAAGTTGACGTTTTGTTGATTGACGACATTCAATTCATGGAAGGTAAAGAAGGTCTCCAAGAAGAGTTCTTCCACACTTTTAATTCTTTGCACGGCGCAAATAAACAAATTGTTATTTCTTCTGACCGGGTGCCAGACGCAATTCCAACTCTTGAAGATCGTCTTCGTGGTCGATTCCGTTGGGGTCTAATCACAGACGTTCAGCCGCCAGACATGGAGACACGTTTGGCGATTTTAAGAAATAAAACTGAGCGTGACGGCACTGTAATTTCAAGCGAAGTACTTGAATTCATCGCCAGCAGCGTGACTTCAAACATTCGTGAGCTTGAAGGAGCATTGATTCGAACAGTGGCGTACGCCAGTTTGAACAAAATCACTGTTGATGTTGATCTCGCAAAAGAGTTGCTCACCGATCTGATGACAAAAAATACAGTCAAGGCCCGCACCGATGAACAACTTCTAGCCGAGATTGCCGAGTTTGTAGGTTTCAGTGTTGAAGAAATCAAAGGCAAGAGCCGTCAACGACCTCTCGTTACTGCTCGGCAAACAGCAATGTATGTTGTTCGCGAACTCACCGATTTGAGCTACCCGGCAATCGCCAGACTGTTTGGCGGTCGAGATCACACGACTGTAATTCACGCCGTTGAAAAGACTCAGCGTGTAATTAAAGAACGCAAACAGGTTTACGAACAAGTAACAGCGCTCATCAAAAAGTTTAAAACGTCATGACAACGTTGTGCACAACCTTGTGGAAAACTTCTGGTGTAGGTGTTCACAACTCTCAGTTGTACACCGAGGCTCAAACTACACAGCCGCAAGATGTGCCAGACATGCGTCGCAGCCACACAGCTCGTTTCGTTGATCTATTTGGCTCAAATAGGGTTAATCCACAATCCACAGGCCTTATTACTGTTATTAGATTTATATACAGATTTTCACATTCAATAACTGATTACGCACACATCACCAAAACTAGGGCAGTGAGGTAAAACCATGAAGTTTCGAGTCGAACGCGAACTACTCACCGAGGCCCTTGGTGCGGCCGCTCGAGTCGCTTCAAATCGCAACAACGCGATGCCGGCTCTTTCTGGTGTGCACATGTCAGTAAAAGGCGATGCACTTGTTTTAACCTGCACCGATAACGACTTGAGCGTCAGAACAACACTTGCAATCGGCGGAGCGCAAGACGGTGTTGCTGTTGTCAACGCAAAATTGATCAGCGATATTGTCCGCGCGATGCCCGAAGAAAAAGTAACGATTGATTCACAGGGCGAAGAAGTGATCGTCTCGGCTGGCAAATCACAATTCACCGTGCCCACTTTCACCGCCACAGATTT